>NZ_CP031841.1:4582500-4877500 GCF_003432385.1 Breoghania sp. L-A4
GGCCTATGCGCCGTCGGTCGATGACATCGGCCACATGCGGCCCGAGCGCATCAGCCTGTATTCGGAAACCACCCATCAGGCCACCGTGGCGCGCAACGACGACGGCGACTTCGTGTCCGCAAACGCGCCCGCAAACCTGCTGCCCGACGCTTTCGCCGAGGCAGACCGGCTCGGCTACGCGGGCCCCACACCATCGCTTTATGACAGCATCTACCAGACGGCACTTGAGAACGAGATCAGCGAACCGCTGATCCAGGATCTGGTGCGCATCTTCTCCTTCGACGTCGACTACAATTCCCGCGTCAAACCCGGCGACGCGATGGAAGTCTTCTACGCTCTCGACGAGACGGAAGACGACCAGGCGTCAGAGATCCTGTTCACCGCGCTGGGAGTTGGCGGCACACGCCGCCGCTTCTACCGCTTCCGCACCCCGACGACGGACTGGTCGACTTCTATGACGAGACGGGCAAGAGCGCGAAGAAATTCCTGATGCGCAAGCCGCTGTCCGGCGGCCGTTTCTCGTCAGGCTACGGCATGCGCCGTCACCCCGTGGTGGGCAGCATGACCAAGCATACCGGCGTCGACTGGGCGGCACCGCGCGGCACACCGATCATGGCCTCGGGCAACGGCGTCGTCGAAGACGCCAAGTGGAATGCCGGCTACGGCCGCTGGGTCAAGATCCGCCACGCCAACGGCTATGAGACGGCCTATGGCCACATGTCGGGTTTCGCCCGCGGCATCAAGGGAGGCGTGCGCGTCCGCCAGGGCCAGATCATCGGCTATGTGGGGTCCACCGGCCGCTCCACAGGACCGCATGTGCACTACGAGGTGCTGGTCAACGAACGCTTCGTGGATCCGATGCGCATCCGGCTGCCGCGCGGCCGCGTGCTTGACGGCAAGCTGCTGGCCGCCTTCGAACGCGAGCGCGACCGCATCGACGAGTTGCTGGACCGCGGCCGCGCACCGAACCGCATCGCCGCGCGCTGAAAATTGTTCTGAAACCAAAAGAGCCGGCCCCGGGGCCGGCTCTCAGACCGCTGACAAAGCCGGGAAAACTCTCCGTCGTCATGGTCGGGCTTGTCCCGATCATCCATAAGTCATTGAAAACATGGATCCTCGGCACAGGGCCGAGGATGACGATCGAGGGTATGAGCTTTGTCATCAAGCTCAGAGCCGGCCCCCGGGGGCCGGCTCTTTTTATTCATGCCGCAATCACGCAGCCTCCAGGCGTCAGGCCGCGCGTTCCGCGTCGCGCACCCGCTCGAACAGCAGCCGGTCCGTGCCGGCCGTGATCCGCACGGTATCGTTGTCGCCGATCTCGCCGGTGAGAATGCGTTCGGCCAGCGGATCCTGCACCTGCTTCTGGATCACCCGTCTGAGCGGCCGCGCGCCATAAGCCGGATCGTATCCCTTCTCCGCAAGCCAGGCCCGGGCGCCTTCGTCCAGCTCGATGGTGATCTTGCGATCCTCGAGAAGCCGCATCAGCCCCTTCAGCTGGATGTCCACGATCGCCGCCATCTGGCTGCGCTTCAGCCTGTGGAACAGGATGATCTCGTCCAGCCGGTTGAGGAACTCCGGCCGGAAGTGGCTACGCACCACGTCCATGACGGGTCCACGCACCGCATCCGAATCCTCGCCCTCGCCCTGCTGAGACAGGAACTCCGCGCCCAGGTTCGACGTCATCACGAGCAGCGTGTTGCGGAAATCGACGGTGCGCCCCTGACCATCGGTCAGCCGGCCGTCGTCGAGCACCTGCAGCAGCACGTTGAAGACGTCCGGGTGCGCCTTTTCGATCTCGTCGAACAAAACCACCTGATAGGGCCGGCGCCGCACCTGCTCGGTCAACGCGCCCCCTCCTCATAGCCGACGTATCCCGGAGGCGCGCCGATCAGCCGGGCCACGGAATGCTTCTCCATGTATTCCGACATGTCGACACGCACCATCGCGCTTTCGTCATCAAACAGGAACTCGGCCAGGGCCTTGGTGAGTTCCGTCTTGCCGACGCCCGTGGGGCCCAAGAACATGAACGAACCGATCGGCCTGTGCGGGTCCTGCAATCCGGCGCGCGCCCGGCGCACCGCGGTGGAGACGGCGTGAATCGCCTCCTCCTGGCCGACAACCCGATGGGCGATCTCATCTTCCATCCGCAACAGCTTGTCGCGTTCGCCTTCGAGCATCCGGTCGACCGGAATGCCGGTCCAGCGCGCCACCACCTGAGCGACGTGGTCGGCGGTGACCGCCTCTTCCATCATCGCACCGGACGCCTCCTCTGAAGCCTCGACCTCGGCGAGTGTCCGCTCGAGATCGGGTATCACGCCGTAGGCCAACTCGCCCGCCTTGGCGAGATTGCCCTCGCGCTGCGCCTTCTCCAGATCACCACGCGCCTGGTCGAGCTGCTCCTTGAGCTTCTGCGCGGATGACAGCTTGTCCTTCTCGCTCTGCCAGCGGTTGGTCAGGTCGGCCGATTCCTCCTCGAGATCCGCCAGTTCCTGCTGCAATTTCTGCAGCCGGTCGCGCGAGGCCTCGTCGGTTTCCTTCTTGAGCGCCTCCTGCTCGATCTTCAGCTGGATGATGCGCCGGTCGAGCTCGTCGAGTTCCTCCGGCTTGCTGTCCACCTGCATGCGCAGCCGCGAGCCGGCCTCGTCGACCAGATCGATCGCCTTGTCCGGCAGGAAGCGGTCCGTGATGTAGCGATTCGACAACGTCGCGGCAGCGACCAGTGCCGAATCGGTGATGCGGACGCCGTGGTGCAGCTCGTATTTTTCCTTCAGTCCGCGCAGGATCGAAATCGTGTCCTCGACGGTCGGTTCGGAAATGAACACCGGCTGGAAGCGCCGCGCGAGCGCCGCGTCCTTTTCCACGTGTTTGCGGTACTCATCCAATGTGGTGGCGCCCACGCAGTGCAGTTCGCCGCGCGCCAGCGCCGGCTTGAGCAGGTTGGAGGCATCCATCGAGCCTTCGCCCTTGCCCGCACCCACCAGCGTGTGCATCTCGTCGACAAACAGGATGATGCCGCCTTCGGCCGCCTGCACTTCCGAAAGCACGCCCTTCAGGCGCTCCTCGAATTCGCCGCGGTATTTCGCGCCGGCGATCAGCGCGCCCATGTCGAGCGCCAACAGGCTCTTGTCGCGCAAGGACTCCGGAACGTCCCCGTTGATGATGCGCAACGCCAGGCCTTCGGCGATCGCCGTCTTGCCCACGCCGGGCTCGCCGATCAGCACGGGATTGTTCTTGGTGCGCCGGGAGAGCACCTGAATGGTGCGGCGGATTTCCTCGTCCCGGCCGATCACCGGATCAAGCTTGCCATCGCGGGCGTCCTGGGTCAGATCGCGCGCGAATTTCTTCAGCGCATCGTATTGATTCTCTGCGGACGCGGTGTCCGCGGTTCGGCCCTTGCGCAAATCGTTGATCGCCTGATTGAGGCCCGCCGGCGTGACACCGGCCTTGGCCAGGATTTTCGAACTCTCGGCGGCGCTCTCCATCGTCAGCGCGAGCAGCAGCCGCTCCACGGTGACGAAGGAGTCGCCTGCCTTGTCCGCCAGTTTCTCCGCCGTGTCGAACACCTTGGCAAGCGGCTGCGCCAGATAGAGCTGGCCGCTGCCTCCGGTCACCTTGGGCATGGCCGCCAGGACGCGCTCCAACTCGCCGGAGGCATCCTGCGGGCGGCCGCCGGCGCGCTGGATCAGGCCCGCGGCCAGGCCCTCGCGATCGTCAAGCAACACCTTGAGAACGTGTTCGGGCGTGAACTGCTGGTGCCCCTGTCCAAGCGCGTAGGTCTGCGCCGACTGGATGAAGCCACGGACACGCTCTGTATATTTTTCCAGATCCATAATCACTCTCCACAGCGTACCGCCACCCGAGGCATGGCGGACGTTTCGGACCGCGAGGCCGGACAGCGCACCGCGCGACGGAGAAAATCATCCGTCCCGTGGCTGACGCGCATGCGATTGGCCCTCGCGCGGCACACTGGCCGCGCATCCGATATAGTGTTGCAGATTGACAACAAAAGAGGTTGATCCATCGCAAGAACGACAGAATTCTTGCGGCCGGACTTTCTGCCGCAGGCTGCGGGCGCGAGATTCGCGCGCGCCGCCGCCGCGAGAGAGCCTGAACGCAAAACGGCGCGGACCAAAAGCCCGCGCCGTTTTCACAGTGATCTCAGTCGCCTGACCAGCGCGCCGATCAGGCGTCGCTTGCTTCCGGCGCGGACGCCGGTTCGGCCGTCTCCGGTGCGGATGCGTCAGCATCCCCGCCTTCCGAGGATGTGGAGCGGCGTGCGCCACGTCCGCGCGTCCCGCGCGTGCGGCGGCGCGGCTTGGCCACCTCTTCCTCACCATCGGCAGCGGACGGCGCACTTGCCGCCTCCTCGGGCGCGGCGCTGTTTCCCGCAGGGACAGGCTTCGCCACCGGGGCGACGGCCGCGCCGTTGATATCGGCACGCTTGGTATTGGTGTTCGGCATTCCGTCGATGAACGGCTGCGGCGCGTCCTCAGGCATGATCGGCCCGCGGCTGGGCGCGGGACGGGGCCGCGGCGCAGGGTCATCCTGTGCGGAACTTCCCCGATTTCCATCATTGCGGCGGTTGCCATCGGAGAACGCACGATCGTTGTCGCGGCCGCCACGCGCAGGCACCCGTTCTTCGCGGCCCATCGCTTCCTCGCGATCGTCGCGCTCATCGCGGTCATCATCATCGCGGCTGTCATTGGACGACTCGCCCTGCGGCTGGGCCGCGGCGACGAGACGCGAATAATGCTCGGCGTGCTGATAATAGTTCTCGGCCATGATCCGGTCGCCCGAGGCATGGGCGTCACGCGCCAGCTGCTGGTATTTTTCCGCGACGTGCATCGCGGTACCACGCACCTTGACGTCCGGACCATTGGACTCAAACGATCGGGACAACAGACTCGGTGTCTTGCGACCGCGTCCGCGCATACGCTTATTCTGATTAACTTGTCTCATTCTGCCGTTATCTCTTCAGAGCGGCTGGCCGATGGGTTTCCATCGACACCCGACCCACCGCCCAGGCGATGATTGTCAGCTTGGACGTTGCCGTCCATCACTTGACGCCTGTCGACGTTGCGAACCGAATTCCGGATCACGACGCATTTGGTGGGTTCAGATAGTCCGCTGTCTTGGACACGCGGTGATCTAGATCACCGAAAAACCGATCCGTGTCTTGACGAACCGATAATGGACATCGCGCGCAAATCCGATGCCCCCATGCGCTCGGCAATCGTGTGGCTCACCCCAGCCCGTTTGGCATCCACACCAAACACATCGATTGTCGGAAATGCGCTTCGGCGTGGAGAACCTAGCCCGTTCGTGACGTTTTTCCAAGCGCATTTTTACAACAAATCCACGATGGCCATCGCCATTGCCGGATTGTCACATCGTGGCGATCACGACCCGATCCAGGCCGCTCAGATCCTGCCGCAACGTAATGTTCGAAAAGCCCGCCGCGCGACACAAGCCGCTGACCGACGCAGCCTGATCGTAGCCGATTTCCAGATAGAGCGATGCTGCGGGAGAATGCAGATGGCTCGCGGCCCAGACGACGATCGCGCGATAGGCATCGAGTCCGTCGGGACCGCCCGCCAGCGCCCTTTCCGGATCATGCAGGCGGACTTCCGGATCCAGCCGCGCGAGCGCCGCATCGGTGATGTAGGGCGGATTTGAAACGATGAAATCGAATCCGCCCTGCCCCTCCAGCGCCTCGCCGAATGAGCTGCGCTGGAAGGCCGCGCGATCTCCGACGCCATTGGCCTGCGCGTTGCGCCGGGCGGTCGCCAGCGCCTCCGCGCTGATATCCGTGCCGATACCGGAGGCATTCGGCAACTCACTCAGCAGAGCTGTGAGAATCGCGCCGGATCCCGTCCCCAGATCCGCAAAGCGCAGCGAATCGGTGCGGCGTGACCGGGCGTCGACATCCGCGAGCACCGCTTCCACCAGACTCTCCGTATCCGGGCGCGGCTCCAGGGTCTGCGGCGACAGGACAAACTCCATCCCCCAGAAGGCCCGCCGTCCGAGGATCCGGCCGACGGGCGTCCGTCCCAGGCGCGCCGCGCGCATGCGCGCGATTTGCGCAAGCTGGTCGCTGTCCAGCGGGCGGTCCTCTTCCACCATGACCCGCGCGGGCTCGATGCCCGCGACCGCGGCGACGAGCATGCGCGCGTCAATCTCAGGCGACGCAAATCCGGCCGCGCGAAATGCATCGCGCAGATCGCGATAGGCGGCGCCAAGCGTCGTCGGGATCGTCACGCGCCCTCGTTGGCAGCCAGCAGAGCCGCCTGATGCTCGGTGATCAACGGATCGATGATCTCGTCCAGGGCATCGCCCGCGATCACCGGTTCCAGCTTGTACAGCGTCAGCCCGATACGGTGGTCGGTGACGCGGCCCTGCGGGAAATTGTAGGTGCGGATGCGTTCTGACCGGTCACCGGAGCCCACCTGCCCGCGCCGCGCCTCCGAGCGCTCGCTGTCCAGCCTGTCGCGCTCGGCTTCATACAGCTTGGCGCGCAGAACCGTCATGGCACGGGCCCGGTTCTGGTGCTGCGACTTCTCGGAAGA
Source organism: Breoghania sp. L-A4 (assembly GCF_003432385.1). Lineage (NCBI taxonomy): Bacteria > Pseudomonadati > Pseudomonadota > Alphaproteobacteria > Hyphomicrobiales > Stappiaceae > Breoghania > Breoghania sp. L-A4. The sequence goes on from NZ_CP031841.1 coordinate 4,589,067, forward strand.
GGTGACCACGATGCCGCTGGGGATATGGGTGATCCGGACGGCGGAATCGGTGGTGTTGACGTGCTGACCGCCGGCGCCCGAGGCACGCATCGTGTCGATGCGGATGTCCTCGCTGCGGACCTCGATGTCGACATCCTGCGCTTCGGGCAGCACGGCCACGGTGGCGGCGGAGGTATGGATGCGGCCGCCCGATTCGGTGGCCGGAACCCGCTGTACGCGATGCACGCCCGATTCGAATTTGAGCCGCGCGAAAACGCCGTTGCCGATCACCGAGGCGATGACTTCCTTGTAGCCACCCACCTCGCCTTCGCTGGCGGACAGGATCTCGACCTTCCAGTTGTGAAGCTCGGCGTAACGCTGATACATGCGGAACAGCGTGCCGGCGAACAGCGCCGCCTCATCGCCGCCCGTGCCGGCGCGCACTTCCAGAATGGCGTTGCCCGCATCCGCCGCGTCCTTGGGCAGCAGCGCGACGCGGATTTCCTGCGCCAGCGTTGCCGCGCGTTCCTTCAACTCCGGAAGCTCGGCTTCGGCCAGCTCACGCATCTCGGCGTCGGTCTCGGGATCCTCAAGCAGGCTTTCCAGCCCCTCGCGTTCCTCGTTCACCTGCCGAAGGGTCCGAACCATCCCCACGACCGGCTCCAGCTCGGCGTGATCACGCGCCAGTCGGACATAGGTCGCCGGGTCCGGATTGGCGGACATCCGGGCCTCGATTTCAGCGAAGCGGTCGAGCAGACCGTCAAGTTTGTCCTGCGCGAGCATAGGGCGCGGATCTCCAGAATGGTCGGTGTTGATCGCGGCGCTGGCGCGCCGCGAGAGAAGACGCGCTCGTGAATGTCACAAATCAGACCTGCACGCCATGCTCATCGGCGAACGTGCGCAGTAACTGCCGGATGTTGACCGCGCCGCTGCCGGGCTCCAGCCGCGGCAGCAGCCGCGCGCGCAGCCGGCCGATATCGAGCTTGAGCAGCATCGCCTTGACCGGACCGATGGACGAAGGCGACATCGAGATGTCGCGATAGCCCAGGGCCAGCAGCGCCATGGCTTCCAGGGGCTTGCCGGCCATCTCGCCGCACAGCGTCACCGGTACGTGGGCGCCATTCGCCTCATCGACGATCTTCTTGAGCGCCCGCAGGAACGACACGTTCAACGGATCGAACCGTTCCGCCACCCGCGTATTGCCGCGATCGACGGCGTTGAAGAACTGGAACAGGTCGTTTGAGCCGACGGAGACGAAATCCACAGCCTGGAACAGATCCTCCAACTGATACAGCAGCGAGGGAACCTCCAGCATGACGCCGAGCCGGACCTTGTCCGGCGGCCGGTGCTTGTGGCGGCCCAGGTGCCGCAGCTCGCGCTCCACCAGCACCTTGGCCTGCTCGAATTCCGACACATCGGAGACCATGGGGAACATCAGCTTCAGCTCGCGCCCGCTCGCCGCCCGCAGCAACGCGCGGATCTGGGTGCGCAACAGGCCCGGACGGTCGAGCCCGAGCCGGATCGCGCGCCAGCCCATCGCCGGATTTTCTTCCTGGATGGAGCGAATATAGGGAAGCACCTTGTCGCCGCCAATATCCAGCGAGCGGAACGTCACAGGCCGGCTGCCGGCCGAATCCAGCACCTGCGAATACAGCGCGCACTGCTCGGTCATGCGCGGGAAGGTGGACACCACCATGAACTGCAGCTCGGTGCGAAACAGACCGATACCCGCGGCGCCCGATTCGTCGAGATGCGGCAGATCCACCACCAGGCCTGCGTTGAGCTGCAGCGTCACGTCCTGCTTGTCACGGCTGATCGAGGGCTTGTTGCGCAGACGGCGGAACTGCGCCTGCCTGCGGGCGCGAAAGCGGACTTTCTCGGCGAAAGCGTTTTCAACGTCCGCCGACGGACGCAAATGCACCTGCCCCAGCTCGCCGTCGATGATGACCGCATCGCCGCCTTCGACCAGCGAGACGATGTCGGGCACCTGCGCGACGGTCGCGATTCCGAGCGCCCGGGCCACGATGGCCACATGACTGGTCGGGCCGCTTTCCTCAAGGATCAGACCGCGGACACAGTTCCGGTCGTAGTCCAGAAGCTCGGCCGCGCCCATCGTCCTCGCGATGATGATCGCGTCCTTGGGCAAATCCGCCGCCACCGCTCCGTGCGGCCGGCCGATCAGCTCGCGCATCAGGCGGTTTGCCAGATCGTCCAGGTCATGCAAGCGCTCGCGCAGGTAAGGATCGGTCTGGCGCAGCATGCGCGCGCGCGTGTCGCTCTGCACCTTCTCCACCGCGGCTTCCGCGGTGAGGCCATTGCGGATCGCCTCCTCGATGCGGCGCACCCAGCCACGGTCCTGGGCGAACATGCGATAGGCCTCGAGCACCTCGCGGTGCTCGCCGTGCTGCACCATCTCGCCACGCGACAGCATGTCGTCGAGCGACACGCGCATGGTGTTCACGGCCTTCTCCAGCCGCTCCACCTCGCGCTCGATATCCTCGGCGATCAGATTGGTGACCACGACGCGCGGCTCGTGCAACACCGCGTGACCCAGGCCGACGCCGTCGACCAGCGACAGGCCGGTGAGATGCAGCGAACGCGTCAGATCGAGGCGGGCGCCCTGATGGGAAATCGCTTCCAGCTCGGCCGCCGCGAGCATCTCGGCGATGACCATCGCCGTGGTCTGCAGCGCCTCTACCTCATCCTCGTAATAGGTGCGGTGCGCCTTGTTCTGGACCACCAGAACGCCAAGCGTGCGTCCGGCGCGCAGAATCGGCACGCCGAGGAAGGAATTGTAGATTTCCTCGCCGGTCTCCGGCAGATAGGCGAAGGAGGGATGCGCCTGCGCATTGGGCAGATTGAGCGGCCGTGCCTCGGCGGCGATCAGGCCGACCAGGCCCTCGTTGACCGACAGGCTGGTCTGGTGCACCGCGCTCGCGTTGAGGCCCTCGGTGGCATAGAGCTCGAGCCGCCCGTCGGCGCGCAGGATGTAGACAGAGCACACTTCCGCGACCACGTTGGCCGCGATCAGCACGACAATCTTGTCGAGCCGTTCCTGGGCGCTGCTCTGATCCGCCATCACCTCGCGGAGACGGCGCAGCAGAACGCGCGGGCCGGCGAGATTGCCTCGCATGATGCGCCACTTCCTCAACAGTCAGGCCGGCGTGCTCCGATACTCATCCTCAGCTGGGTGGACAGTCCGCCGTACCGTCCGCTGTTATTCGTCGAGTCCGTATAGCGAATGCAAAGTCCGGACCGCAAGTTCGGTATAAGCGGAATCGATCAGAACGGATATCTTGATTTCCGATGTGGTGATCGCGCGGATGTTGATGCCCTTTTCCGCAAGCCCCTGAAAACACATGCTTGCGATGCCCGCGTGACTGCGCATGCCGATGCCGATCACCGAGACCTTGACCACATCGGTGGCGCCTTCAAGACTGCCAAACTTCAGTACCGCGCGCGTCGCCTCCAGGACGTTGAGCGCGCGCTGATACTCGGTTTCGGGAACCGTGAAGGTGATGTCGGTGGTCGAGCCGTCCGGCGAAATGTTCTGCACGATCATGTCGACGTTGATGTTGGCGTCCGACAGCGGACCGAACACGCTGGCGGCGACGCCGGGCTTGTCCGGCACGTTGCGAATGGAAATCTGCGCTTCATCCTTGGAGAAGGCGATTCCGGTGACGACTTGCTGTTCCACGATCTCGTCCTCGTCGCAGATAAGAGTTCCAGGGGGCAGATTGTCGACGCCGATCTGCGGCGCATCCGGGTCATCGAAGCTGGAGCGTACGAAGGTCCGCACGCCGTGCACCATGGCCAGTTCGACGGAGCGCACCTGCAGCACCTTGGCGCCGAGCGACGCCATCTCCAGCATCTCCTCGAAGGCGACGCGGTCCAGCCGCCGCGCCTTGGGCACGATGCGCGGATCGGTGGTGTAGACGCCGTCGACGTCGGTATAGATATCGCAGCGGTCGGCCTTGATGGCGGCGGCGATCGCCACGGCGCTGGTGTCCGAGCCGCCGCGGCCGAGCGTGGTGATACGGTTGTCCGGCGCCACGCCCTGGAAGCCGGCGACAACGGCCACCTGCCCCATCGCCAGGCGCTCGAGCAGTTTCTCGCCATTGATGTCGGCGATGCGCGCCGCCCCGTGCGATCCGTCGGTGGTCACGGCGATCTGCCAACCGAGCCAGGAGCGCGCGTCCACGCCCATCTCCTGCAGGACGATGGCCAGAAGCCCGGCGCTGACCTGCTCGCCCGAGGCGACGATCGCGTCATATTCGCGCGCGTCGTGCATCGGCGAAGCCTCGCGGCAGAGCGCCACGAGCTCATTGGTCTTGCCCGCCATGGCGGAGACCACGACCGCAACCTGATGGCCGGCGTCGACCTCACGTTTGACGTGACGGGCCACATTGCGAATGCGATCGAGATCGGCGACGGACGTTCCGCCGAATTTCATAACCAGACGAGACATGGAGCCAGTTTCTGCGAGCTGTGTTTGTGTAGGCGTCACCGAAGCAGCGCGCTCAGCGCACTTGGGATTGGCGCGTATGCATACAGACTAGCCGCGCGCGCCGCAACCTGCGAAAGCCGGTGCGGCTGCTTGACAAGCCAGCGGCAAACACCGACCAAATGGAGCGGCGGTTCCGACGCCGCCCGAGACAGACGAACGCGACAGGATCACGTATGACCGGCAAGGCAAAGACGACCACCGTCGACGAAAGCGAGATAGCGCGGTTTTCCGCGATCGCTGCGCAGTGGTGGGACCCGGCCGGCAAATTCAGGCCGCTGCACAAGTTCAATCCCGTCCGTCTGACCTACATCAAGGAGCAGGTCTGCGCCCGCTTCGGCCGAGATCCGAACGCGCCCGACGCCTTCAAGGGCCTGCGGTTCCTCGACATCGGCTGCGGCGGCGGATTGCTGTGCGAACCGATGGCGCGGCTCGGCGCGGAGGTCGTCGGCGCGGACCCCGGCGCCACCAACATCGAGGTGGCGAAGCTGCACGCGGCCCAGTCCGGCCTGACGATCGACTACCGCGCGACGACGGCGGAAGCCCTGGCCGAGGCCGGCGAGCGCTTCGACGTGGTGCTGAACATGGAAGTGGTCGAGCATGTATCCGACGTGCCCCTGTTCATCGATGCCTGCGCGCAGATGGTGCGCCCCGGCGGGCTGATGTTCATTGCCACCATCAACCGCACCCTGAAGGCCTATGCACTCGCCATCGTCGGCGCCGAGGTGGTGCTGCGCTGGCTGCCGCGCGGCACCCACGACTACAACAAGCTGGTGAAGCCGGACGAACTGGAAGTCCCGCTGGAGCAGGCCGCCATGCGGGTGATCGAGCGCACGGGCGTGTCCTACAACCCGCTGTTTGACCGATGGGACCGCTCGAAGGATCTCAACGTCAACTACATGCTGCTGGCCGAACGGCCGGCATAAAGGCCGGCGCTACAACAGCAGCTCCCAGTTCTGACCGACCAGATCCTTGCCGAAACTGTGGTGGTGCTCCTCCTCGACCAGCTCGAACCCCGCCGCCTGATAGATCCGGCGCGCCGAGGTCAGCACGTCGTTGGTCCACAGCGTCACGCGCCGGTAGCCGCTCTCGCGGGCAAAGCGGATCGCCTCCTCGACGAGACGCCGGCCGATGCCAAGCCCGCGCGCGCAGGGCTCCACGTGCAGCAGGCGGATTTTCGCGAGCCCCGCCGCATCACCCTCCACATCCCCATTGACGAGAAAAATCGCCCCGATCGGCTCGCCGTCCATCTCCGCGATGAAACAGATCTCCCGGGCAGGATCGAAGCGCCGCAGGAAGGTGGCCACGATCTCCGCGACGAGCGCCTCGAAGCTTGCGTCCCATCCGTATTCGCGCGCGTAGAGCAGGGCTTCCCGGCTCACCACCCAGCCCATGTCTCCGATCCGGTGCGGCCGCAGCACGTAAGCGGCACGCTGCCGCGTCTCGCCGTCGAGCACTGCGCGCATGGTCTGCATCGCCGCCAGAAGCCGGCGGTGCCTGTCCGGCGGCAGGCCGTCCAGCACCCGGGCGACCTCCGCGTTGGCAGCCTCATACAACGGCGCGAACGCCGCCTGCCCGGCATCACTCAGCGACAGCAGGACCTGGCGGCGGTCGTCCGCGCTGGCATGCGCGTCCACCAGCCCGCGATCGCGAAACGTCTTCAGCATGCGGCTGAGATAGCCCGCGTCGAGGCCCAGCATCTCGCGCAAGTCGCGCGCCGCAACACTGCCCTCGCCCCGGGCCAGTTCGTAGAGCACGCGGACCTCCGCGAGCGAATAGGCGCTGCCCAGGTGACCCTCGTCCAGCGCACCCACAAAGCGGGTGTAGAACCGGTTGAAGGCGCGCATCGCCTCCACATCGGCGCGCGGCGGACCATCGTGCATGCGTCAGCTCCAGACAGATCCCATATCGTTGTAAAAGCATCATAATTGATTGACTTAGTCAACAAACAAGCGATCCCGAAGCCCCGCCCCGATCTTTCCGGCGGGAAACGCACACGGACCGGAAGCCGACGCGCGCGCGGTGCGCTATATCGGAGGTACGACAAAGGATGGGATGGGATATGGAACCGATTGTCTTCGTGCCGGGGCTGCTGTGCACCGAGATCCTCTACGCGCCGCAGCTGGCCGCCTTTGGCGACCGGCCGCTGATGGTCGCCGATCATCGCGGCCATGAGACCATGGCAAAAATCGCCGCCGCCATTCTGGTTCAGGCGCCCGAGCGCTTTGCGCTCGTCGGGCTGTCGATGGGCGGCTATGTGGCCATGGAGATCATGCGCCAGGCGGCAGACCGCGTATCGCGCCTGGCGCTGCTGGACACCGCCGCGCGCGCCGACACGCCGGAGCAGACCGCGCGCCGCGAGACGCTGGTCGGTATCACCAAAAAGGGTCAGTTCAACCGCATCGTGCCGCTACTGCACCCAAGCCTGGTGCACCCGGACCGGGTGGCGGACGCGGATCTGCGCGGCGCCACCGAGGAGATGGCCCGCGACACCGGGCCCGAAGCCTTCCTGCGCCAACAGGCGGCGATCATCGCCCGGCCCGACTCGCGCGCCTCGCTCGCCAATGTCACCTGTCCGGCACTGGTGCTCGTTGGCGATGCCGACGCGCTGACGCCGCCCGAGCGCGCGCAGGAAATGCACGCGATCATCCCGGGCTCGCGGCTGGAGGTGGTTCCCCATTGCGGCCATCTCTCGACGCTCGAACGCCCCGAGGTGGTAACAAGCGCCTTGCGCGGGTGGCTCGATGCCTGAGCCTCGCATTCCGCGTCATTTCATCAAGACATAGCTTCCCGGCGCATCCATCAGCGGCGGATAACCGGCGTCGGCGCGACCCGTTTCTGGCGGCGGCACCTGAGCGGAGGAATGCTCGGTCAGCCATGCCGCCCAGGCCTCCCACCAGGATCCCTCGCGCTGCTCCGCCGCCTCGCTCCAGCCCTCGGGATCGAGAAAGCCGTCGTGCGCCGGTTGCGTCATGATCTTGTAGGAGCGGTGCTTGTGGCCCGGCTCGGACACGATACCGGCATTGTGGCCGCCCGTGGTCAGCACGAAGGTCAGCTCGGAATCCGCAAGATGCGTGATCTTGTGCACCGAACGCCAGGGCGCGACATGATCGCTTTCTGTGCCGACCACGAAGAACGGGGCGGATATGTCCTCCACCACGACGGGCTCCGCTCCGACATGATAGCGCCCCGCGGCGAAATCATTGTCGAGAAACAGCTGGCGCAGGTATTCCGAATGCATGCGGTATGGCATCCGGGTGGCGTCGGCGTTCCACGCCATCAGATCGAACATCGCCGGGCGCTCGCCCATGAGATACTCGCGGATGCTGCGCGACCAGATCAAATCGTTGGAGCGCAGCAACTGGAAGGCGCCCGCCATCTGCTTTGTGTCGAGAAAACCCTGCTCCCACATCATGTCCTCGAGAAAGCTGACCTGACTCTCGTCGATGAACAGCGTCAGTTCGCCCGCTTCGGTGAAATCGGTCTGCGCGGCAAACAGCGACACTGTCGCGAGCCGGTCGTCGCCGAAGCGCGCCATGGCGGCGGCGGCGATCGCCAGCAACGTACCCCCCAGACAGTAGCCAACCGCATGCACCTTGGCGTCCGGCACGATGGCGCCCACTACCTCGAGCGCCGCCATCACGCCGAGGCGGCGATAGGCCTCCAGTCCGAAGTCGCGCTCGCTCGGGCCAGGATTCTTCCAGGAGACCATGAACACCGTGTGGCCCTGCTCGACCAGGTATCTGACCATCGAGTTTTCCGGCGACAGATCGAGAATGTAGTATTTCATGATCCAGGCCGGCACGATCAGCACCGGTTCGCGCGCCACCGTCTTGGTCGTTGGCGTGTACTGGATCAACTCGATCAGGTCGTTGCGGTAGACCACCTTGCCGGGCGTGACCGCCAGCGTCTCGCCGACCTGAAAATCTTCAGTGCCGACCGGCGGCTTGTTGCCAAGCCAGCGCTCCCAGTCGTCGATCAGGTTCTCGTAACCCCGCACCAGGTTGCGCCCGCCCTCCGCGCGCGTCCTTTCCAGCACCTCCGGGTTGGTCAGAAGGCTGTTGGACGGCGAAAACACGTCGAGGATCTGCCGGGTGACGAATTCCACGACCTTCTCGTGATGCACCGAGACCCCGCGAACACCGGTGACCGCGTTATGCCACCATTGCTGATTGAGCAGGAACGACTGGTGGATCAGGTTGAAGGGAAATCTGTCCCAGGCGGGATCGGAGAAACGTTTGTCCTGCGGCAGCGGTTCGATGCAACGCGCCGAGCTGCTCCCCGACAGGCAAGTGGCCGCGAATTGCGACATCCGGACGGACTTGCGCAGCGCCTTCTCCGCAAGCCGCATCTGCTTGCCGGGCGAGGCGGCGATATGGCTGAACCAATCGAAATAGGCCTGGGCCAATGAGCTGGGGGAGATGCCGAGCGTCGCTCGCGCAATGCCCGCGCGGAACGCCCGATCCGCCACCTCGGCGAAGGCGCGCGCGGAGTAACTGTCCGCCTCGTCAAGCGGCGGCTGCGGCGCAACGGCCCGGCCCGCGCCGATCGGAAACGGATACAATTCAGCGGCGCGCGCCGGTGTTTCGATCAACTCTGTCTTGCTCACCATGGTCCCAGTCCTCATCGCCCGCGATCACTCGCCAGCCTGCACGCAAAACAATGGCGCCATGACGACACCACGCTCCAGATCGACGCCGTCCCCGCAATGAGCCTCGCGCCCGCGGCGAAACCGATCATAAACCTTGCAACGCTCGTTCCCTTGCTTTGGATCAATTGCACAAATTCAATGCAACAGGCGCAAGACATGCGCAAATATTGGATATCGAAAATAGTCAAGAAACAATTTGTCGCACAGGAAGCGCAAAAATCAGCAAAAGAGAGACGATTACTCTTGATTCACATCAAAGATAATCTGGTACAATCGGGCCACCTTGAGTAACGGCGATCGGACAGCGGTCGTTGGCGCTCAGTAACTGTTTCACAACACAACAAAACGGCGAAAAATTTCGTAAAAGACAGCCCCTGCCACCGGAAATGCCACACGGATGTCATGTTGTCTTGGCGTGATGGCGGGCGGAAAGTCCGATTGTGAAGCATGAATACCAAGACCCGCATGCGTCAAGCGGGCGCCAACGAATGCGCGGCAACGCCCGCGCGCCAGAAGATTTCATCCGCAACGGGAAGGAGGCCGTCATGGCACGCAAACCGACATCCGCAAGCAAGGATCCCAGCGTCATCCCCATGCCCTGGCTCGACTCCGCGTGGGCCGAAAGCGCCGACCGCTATGGCAGCCGCTTCGCCGACACGGTTTCCACCGGCAGCCGCGAAACGATCAACTGTCTCGAAAGCATGGTCGACGACCAGTTGGCCTTCATGAAGCAGCGGCTGAAAGCCGACTTCGAATGCGCCAAGACCCTGTCCGAATGCCGTGAGCCGAACGACGCCGCGAAGGTGATCACCGATTTCTGGCAAACGCTTTTCACCGACTACGCCAAGGCCACGGAAAAGGCCGGCGAGCAGATGAACAAGTGCATGGCGGAAGCCTGGACCACCACGACGGCGGTAACGGAAACGGCGATGGAGGCTGCCAATTCGGCCGAGGAAGCCATCACGTCGATGGCCAAGAAGACAGCCGCTTAAGAGGCCGCATCCGAAAGACCGGTCCATCACGGGAACGGACCCGATCCGGGGCGCTGGCGGCTCGCCGCCGCGCTCCGTGTCATGGCCCATCAGTCGTGGCCCATCAGTTATTGTCTTCGGGCAGGGTCGGCAGCGGCAGAATATCGATGCCTTCCTCTCGCAGCTCGTGCGCCTCCCGGGCGCTGGTCTCGCCGTGGATACCGCGCTTCTCGGCCTCGCCGTAATGCATCTTGCGCGCTTCTTCCGCGAACCCCGTGCCCACGTTCTCGGTGTTGCGGATCACCGTGTCGCGCAGGGCGCGCATCATGGCCGCCACCTCGCTGCGCCGCGGATCGGCAGCCGCGAGGCTTGCAGCCGGCGAAGGGACCGGGACCTGCGGCGGCGTATCCGCCTCGGCTTCGTCGATTCCCGCGGTGCCGGATGCACGGACGCCCCCGGCCTCCTGCTGCGCTGCGGCCTTCTTGCGCGCCGTCGAGACATTGGGCGCCATCAGCGCCTTGCGCACATCCGCGCTCGCACAGACGGGGCAGACAAGGTGCCCGGCCCGCGCCTGGGCATCGAAATCGCCCGCGTTGCGAAACCACGCGTCAAACGCATGCCCTCCGTCGCAGACGAGCGCGAAATGGATCATTCCGCCGCCCCGGAAAGGACCACGTCCGCTCCATCGCCAAGCTCGAACGCACGTTCGTTGAGCAGCACCGGGATCCGCCCGCGCGCGGCATCCGAGGCCGCCGGGTCGATCTCGGCGAGCACAACGCAGGGCTCGTCGTGGTCGGCCTCGGCAATCACCTTGCCCCAGGGATCAACAATCAGCGAATGACCGTAGGTGTCGCGACCGTCCGCATGATGGCCACCCTGCGCGGCGGCCATCTGAAAGGCGCCGTTCTCGATGGCGCGGGCGCGCTGCAGCACATGCCAATGCGCCTCGCCGGTCTGCCGGGTGAAGGCCGCGGGCGCGGTGAGCAACTGCGCGCCGGCAAGCGCCTGCGTGCGGAAGATCTGCGGAAAGCGTACGTCGTAGCAGATCGCCATGCCGAGCTTGAGCCACGGCAGCTCGGTGACGACTGCCGTCTCCCCGGGGCGATAGGTGCGCGACTCGCGCCAGCTCTCGCCGTTGGGCAGATCGACGTCGAACATGTGGATCTTGTCATAGCGCGCGCGGACGCCGCCGTCCGGGCCGATCAGAAAACCGCGATTGGCCACTGTTTCGCCCTCGACCAGAATCGCCAGTGATCCGGCGTGGATCCAGATCTTCAGCTCCGCCGCCAGCTTGTGGAACAGCGCGAGCGTCGGATCGGCCTCCTCCACCGCGATCGCATCGAGAAGCGCCTGACGGTCCCGCACCAGGATGTTGGTCATCTCGGGCGTCAGCACATAGGACGCGCCCTTTGAGGCCGCCTCGCGGATCAATGCTTCGGCGGCGGCTCCATTCTCGGCGACGCTGGTGGTGGACCGCATCTGGATGCAGGCGGCTTTGAACGCACTCATGATAATTCCATCCGTGTTTCCGTCGTTTGGCCGGGATGCCGCGCTTGATATCGAGACGGCAAGGGCCTCAGGCCGCGGCCAGCGCCGAGAGCTTTCCGGCCCGATCCAGGGCGAAAAGTTCGTCGCAGCCGCCGACATGGGTCGCGCCGATGAAGATCTGCGGAAATGTCGACCGCCCGTTGGCGCGCTGAATCATTTCCTTGCGCTTTTCCGGCGCATAGGTCGCATCGAATTCTTCATACTCCAGCCCCTTGTCGTCAAGAAGCCGCTTCGCCGCCGTGCAGAAGCCGCACAGCTGGCGCGTGTAGATCTGGATTTTGGCCATGCTCTCTCTTTCGTGCGCAGGCCGGGCCCGCAAGCGTCAGTCCCGTTCCTGAAATCGGTTCCCATGCATATAGGATTGCATGCCGATATCCGGCAAGCCTTCCCGTTCCGGCAAGATCCGCGTACAGCGCGCGGCGCCTGACGCAGGGACCCGAGCTTAGCGGTTGTGCACCCGCGCAAAAGTCAGCACATCGACGGATGCGGCGCCCGCGCGCACGAGCGCCCGCACGCACGCGCCGAGCGTCGCGCCCGTCGTCACCACATCATCGACCAGAAGGATTCTCCGGCCCTCGAGCGCCGCGCGGTGCGGGCCATCCACCTTGAACGCCCCGCGCACGTTGGCGGCCCGCGCCGCTGCGTCCAGCCCAACCTGACGCGGCGTGGCGCGAATGCGCTGCAATCCCTCCAGCAGAACCGGACGGTCCGCCTGGCTGCCGATCTCGCGTGCGAGCAACGCCGACTGGTTGAACCTCCTGCGCCACAGACGGCGCGGGTGCAGCGGCACCGGCACGATCAGATTGGCCTCATGGACGAGACCATCGGACGCCCGCAGCATCCAGCGCGCCATCAGCGGCGCCAGTTCCAGCCGGTCACGGTATTTCAGACCGTGCACCAGCGCGCGCGAAATCTCGTCATGCACGCAGACGGCGCGGGCCCGGCCGAAAGGCGGCGGCTCTGCGATGGCCGCGGCGCTCAGCGCGCCGGGACCGATATCGTAGGCCAGCGGCGTGCCGAGACGCTCGCAATACGGCCGCTCGATCAAGGTCAGACGCGACCAGCACGGCATGCACAGCCCGACATCCTCCGCCAAGGGGCGCTCGCAAACGCAGCACACCGGCGGCAGGGCCAGATCGAGAAGCCGCCGCCCCACGATCCGCGAGCCGACGGCCAGGACCCGCGCGCCGCGCGCGACCAGCGGAAGGGCCCCTTCCGTGCCTGCCCGCAATGCACGCTCTGCCGCCATCATTGTCTTTGTCCGCGTTCCACGCCATAACCAGCCTACACCATCCGGACCCGCTTCGGCACCAGCCGAACGCTCGCCGGGCACCATTGCGGCGGCCGAAAGGCCGCGCCAATCACGTGCGAACCACAAGCCCATGACCCACGACGACCAGATCGCGCCCTTCAACCGCCGTCTGCTGGCGCTGCGCCGCGCGCGCGCGCTGAAGGCCAATGCCGAGGGCGCGGATTTCCTGCTGGCCCTGGCCGCCGAGGATCTCGCCGAACGGCTGGAGACCCTGAGCCGCACATTCCCCCTGGCGCTGGACCTGGGCGGCCACACCGGCCGCATCAGCGCCGCGCTGGCCTCGAGCGGCAAGGTTGAGCGCGTCATTCGAGCGGATCTCTTCGCTCCGGATGTCTCCGAAAACAGCAATGAGACTTCCGATTCCAGCGGTCCGGATCTCGTCGCGGACGACGAGTCCCTGCCCTTCGCGAACGGCTCGCTCGATCTTGTGGTGTCCTCGCTGTCTCTGCAATGGGCCAACGATCTGCCCGGCGCGCTGATCCAGATCCGCAAGGCCCTGAAGCCCGACGGATTGTTTCTCGGTGCGCTGATCGGCGGCGAGACCCTGCACGAGTTGCGCGACGTGCTGTTGATGGCCGAGGCGGAACTTACGGGCGGCGCCAGCCCGCGCGTGGCGCCATTCGCCGATACGCGTGAAATCGGCGGGCTGCTGCAACGCGCCGGCTTCGCCCTGCCGGTGGCCGATCAGGACCGCTTCACGGTGCGCTACGACACGCTGTTCGACCTGATGCGGGATCTGCGGGCCATGGGCGCGACGAGCGTGCTGCGCGAACGCGGCCGCGCCGCGACCCGCGCCATGTTCCTGCGCGCGGCGGAACTCTACGCCGAGCGCCACGCCGATCCCGACGGCCGCATCCGCGCGACGTTCCAGATGCTGTCGCTCTCCGGCTGGGCGCCGCACGAAAGCCAGCAGAAGCCGCTCGCCCCCGGCTCCGCCAAGGTGCGGCTGGCCGATGCGCTGGGAACCAGGGAAATCCCGACCGGCGAGACGCCGTCTTAGCCTGAGAGGCTCAGGTGGTGGTCGCGGGGGGCGCCGCGGCCGGCGTGCGCGACGCCAGCGCCACCGCGCCAATAACGATCGCCATGCCGACAAGCTGTACGATTCCGAGTTCCTCGCCGAACAGAAAATAGCTTTCCACCGCGGTGGCCGCCGGCACCAGATAGAACAGGGTCGCGACTTTCGAGACCGCGCCCTTGCGGATCAGCATCATCAGCAGCGTCACCGCGCCGATGGACAACACCAGCACCAGCCAGCCCAGCGCGAAGAGAAACTGGCCGCTCCATTCCACCTGGAAGTCCTCCAGCACCAGCGCCGCCGCCAACGTGACGATGAACGCGCCGACATACTGGAAGGTCACGCCGCCGCGCATGTCCATCTGCTGGGCGAAGCGCTTCTGATAGATCGTGCCCAGCGTGATGCCGAGAACGCCGGTCGCGCAGACGCCGACGGTGGCGGCATCGATACCCGCACCCGCGACGCCCGCCTTCGGACCCAGCACCAGCGTGATGCCGATGAGTCCCAGCGCCATGCCGATCCAGTGCTTGGCCGTGATGCGCTCGCCCAGCAGCACACCCGCGAACAGCGCGGTGACGACCGGCTGCAGACCGACAATCAGGGCGGCGACACCCGCGGGCATGTCATGGTCGATCGCCCAGAACACCGCGCCGAGATAGACGCCGTGGATCAGCACGCCGACGACCATGGCGTGCAGGCAGTCGGAGACAGACATGCCCCGCGCCGGGCGCATGGCCAGCATGGAGCCGCCGAGCACCACCAGCACCGCAATGTAGCGCAGCACCAGGAATGTCAGGGGTTCGCTGTAAGGCGCGCCAAGCTTCGATCCGATGAAACCGGTGGACCAGAGCAGCACGAACAGGATCGGGGTGAGTCGGACAACGGCTGAGGATAGGGACATGCGCGCCTTTTATGCCTGGCGGGAAAGACCGGCAAGCGGCAAAGCGCACGTCCTCGCGACGGCGCGAGAATGCCCACACGCTGTGTCGGAACGAGCACAGAAGCAGCCAAGCGCGCCACCTAGATCCGCCTCGTTGCGCCCCTCGGGAGAATGCCTATTGTCCGCCTTTTCCGGCCTTGGGACGGGAATGTGCAACGATTTGTCAAGGTTAATAAGTCATAAAGCGAAACACGTAACACAGCAGGACACCGGCGCGTGGGCGTTAAGGTTCCGATCGTAGGGTGGCGTATGGCACGGGCCGCGGATCGCAGTAATCGACCTTCCGGGAGCACTCCGAGGAGCCCGCGCGTCGTGGCGCGGGCGGCGCTTGTCGCGCTGGGACTGCTGACGATCGCAAGTACTTTCGGCTGGTACCACATGCGCACCGCCGCCGCATGGCACGACTATTCCGCGGGCGCGGAACTGTCGCTCGGACTGCGCGACGCGGGCCTTGCGGCGCGCGACCTGCGCGAAGCGGGCCGGATCTATCTCGCCAGTCCCGACACCGCCAGCGAGCAGGCCCTTCGCACGGCGGAAAGCCTCTTGCGCGAGACCCTGGCGAGCCTGCCGTCGCTCAGCCGGTTCGCACCGCTCGCCGCCCAGCGCGACGATCTCATCACCATGCTGGACCAGCTCGACATGCAGCTCAGCACCGTGCGAGGTGTTCAACAGGCGATCGGCGACGGCACGGAAGACGGGGCGCTCGGCGTCCTGAAAGCGGCCGGGTCTGCGGTCCAGACGGATCTGGCGGCGCCGGTCAAGGGCAAGTCCGCCAAGGCGGCCCTGCGCAAGGTGGCGCAAGCGTTCGAGGACATCCGGCGCATCGAGACGGTTTTCCTGATCACCGCCGGCATCGTCGATCTGTCGCCCTACGAGGGCAAGCTGGCCGCGCTCGAAGGCATTCTCGACGACACCCGCCTGCCCAAGAAACGCGGCGAGAAGATCGAAAGCCTCATCGACGCCTATCGCGAGGCTCTGCAGGCCTACGGAAGTGCCGTGGCCAAACGAACCGCGGCGACGACCGTGGTCGACGAGCATCTGGACGTCATTCTCGATCGCACGACCCGGATCCAGTCCCGCCCGCCCGCGGTCCCCGAAACCGCATCGCTGCCGATCGCCGCCGGCGGAATGGCCATGGGCCTCACGCTGTGCATGCTGGGGTGCTTTGGTCTTGGCCGTGCCATGGCCCGGCGGCAAGAGGCGCAACCGGTCCCCGCCGCCGATGCGGACGAATCCGGCATCACCAACGCAATCCCCGGCGTCTCCGTGCTGGAAGCCGACGCCACCCTTGCCGACGAGACCCCTGGGAGCCGGCCAGCGAATACGACGATGAGGAGGACGATGACGCGGTGTCCGACATCCCGCCATGGGAAATCGATACCGATGACGCGCCGTCTCCCGCTGTCGCCCTGTCCGCCGTCCCGGTTGAAGCGACGCTTCAGGCATCCGCCACCGCAGCGGTGAACGACAACCTGTCCGTGGCGGGCGCGATCAAGCCCTCGCCCCCCGCCTCCCTTGTGACGTCCGCATCGAAGCCAACGGCGGCAACGAACGGCGCAGCCAGCGAAACGAGCGGCAATGCTGGAGATACCGCTGCCGCCACGGCGGCGCGCCGTCTGGCCCGCGAAGAGGAGATCGACGCTTTGGCGCGCGGCTTCGAGAACACCATGGCCATGGCGCTTGCCAGTCTGAGGACGGCGGCCGGCGCCATGAACGAAGCGGTGACCGCCGTCGAGGTGACATCGAAAAACGTCCTCGGCGCCGCCGACAAGGCAGGCGACGCCCAGACGAGCATCACCGGCACGCTGGCCTCCGTTGCCGCGATCCGCGACGCTCTGGCGGAAAACCTTCGCGAGGCGGGCAACCGCAACGCCCGCTCGGCCGGCATCGCCGACCAGGCAAAGGGCCGTTCCGGGAATTCGGCCGCGACCATGTCGGCGCTCGGCAACGCGTCGGGCAAGATCATCGAGGTCGTCGAGGCGATCCGCAGCATCGCCGACAAGACCAACATGCTGGCGCTCAACGCCACAATCGAGGCAGCGCGCGCCGGCGTGCACGGCCGCGGCTTCGCCGTGGTCGCCCAGGAGGTCAAGAGCCTTGCGGGGCAATCGGCGCGCGCGACAGAAGCCATCGAGGCGCAGATCACCGCGATCCAGTCCGCATCGCAATCCGCAGTCTCCGCCTTTGACGACGTCAACACGGTCGTCGACGAGGTCAACGCCACCGCCGGCGGCGTCGCCGAGGCGCTGGCCCGGCAGGAGGAAACCGTGCGTCTGCTGTCGCAAAGCATCGCGGAAGCCGAGGCCTTGAGCGCGGAGGGAAGCGGCGCCGTCGCCGCCGTCACCAAGGCGCGTCACCAGGCGAAGGGCACCGGCGAGGCGGTAGACCGGCTGGCCGCGATCCTCACGGAGGAAGCGGTGCGCATCGACACCGAAATGAAGAGCTTCATGAAGCAGCTGCGCGCGGTGTAGATCTCGCGGCCGCCGCGCGGAGACGCAGCGGCCTTGAATTTGGCCGCATTTCGCGCGACATGTCGGTCTGGCGCCGGGGTCTGTCCCGGCAGAACCCTTTCCAGGACACTCACCGGATCAGGACTGCATGACCGAGCATTGCGTGATCGTGGGCGCCGGCCAGGCCGGCGCGCAAACCGCCCAGAGCCTGCGCCAGGGCGGTTTCTCCGGCCCCATCACCATGCTGGGCGAAGAACCGCAACCGCCCTACCAGCGTCCGCCGCTGTCCAAGAAGTATCTCGCGGGCGAGCTCGACGCCGAGCGGCTTTGGCTGCGGCCGCCGGAATTCTACGGGACCAACAGCATTGCCCTGCGCACCGGCGTCACGGTGACCGGGATCGATCCGGCGGCGCGCACGCTGAGCTGCGGCGACACGCAGATCCTGGACTACGATCACCTGGTGCTGACGACAGGCACCCATTCGCGCAGCCTGCCTCTGCCCGGCATCGACCGTCCCGCTGTGCTGCCGCTGCGCACCATGGCCGACGTCGACGCTCTCCGTCCCTCCATGAGAGGCGGCAAGCTGGTGATCATCGGCGCGGGCTATATCGGTCTGGAGGTCGCTGCGGTGGCCCGCACTTTGGGGCTTGAGGTCTGCGTTCTCGAGACCCAGGACCGGGTGCTCAAGCGGGTCGTGACCCCGGTGCTCTCGACATTCTTCGAAAGCCTTCACAAGAGCCACGGCGTCGAGCTGCGCTTCGGCGTGTCGATCGACGCGATCGAGGGCGAAGACGGCACGCCGAACCTGCCGGGAGCGGCGCGCGCCGTGCGCCTGACATCCGGCGAACGCATCGGCTGCGACCTGGTGCTGGTCGCCGTGGGCGCCGCACCCAACGACCAGCTCGCGCGCGCCGCCGGTCTAGCGGTCGATGACGGCATTCTGGTCGATGAGGCCTGCCGCACCTCCGATCCCCATATTCTCGCCGCCGGCGACTGCACGCGGTTCTTCTCGGCCCGCTTCGGAGCAAGGATCCGGCTGGAGAGCGTCCAGAACGCCATCGACCAGGCGAAAGCGGCTGCGGCAACCATCTGCGGCAATCCCGGAATCTATGACCCGGTGCCATGGTTCTGGTCGGACCAGTATGACGTGAAGCTGCAGATTGCCGGGCTGTCTTCCGGGCACGACGAGGCCAGGATCGTCGGCGATCCGGCGGGCGGCTCGTTCTATGTCGCCTATCTGCGCGACGGCGCCCTTCTGGCGGTCGATTCGATCAACCATCCCCGTTCGCACATGATGGCGCGGCGGGCGCTGGGCCAGCCGTGGCGCGAGGACCTGCTGCCGGCCGCCTGACGGCCGGCATCCCGGCGAGGGGATCGCCTTATTCTCCCGCCGCTACATTCTCCAGAATCAGCTTCGTCACCTCGCGCGGGATTTCGAGCTGCAGCATGTGGCCAACCCGCTCGAAGATGTGGGTGGCAACGACGCCGGGCAGACCGTGCGACTGACGGGTGGGCAGCACCCGGTCCTGGGTTCCCCAGACCACCTTCACGGGGCACTCAAGCTCGGCGAGCTTCTCGCGCGGCAGCACCTTCTGGACGTCGCCATCGATGATCGCGTCGACGATGGTCTGAAGCGCCTCGGTTGCCCCGGGCGAGTTGCGGTCCTTCGCGATGTGGGCGGCCAGCTTGCGCGGGATGGGGCACTCCCAGCCGAAAAACTGCTCCAAAAGGATCTGGATATCCGCCTCCTCGCGCGCCGCGGCGTAGCGGCGCAACAGGCGATGGTTGATCTCGAACCCGAATCCGCCCGGCGCCAGCAACGTCAGGCTGGCGATCCGGTCCCCCGCGCGCAAGGCGATCAGCGTCGCGATGGCGCCGCCCATGGAATGGCCCACCAGATGAATGCGCTCGAGACCCAGCGCGTCGAGCCCGGCGCTCACCGCCTTAGCGGCAAGTCCCGCATGGCCGATTTCAGGCCAATCGACAGCCGACCCATGCCCCGGCAGGTCAAACGCGATGGATCTGCGCTTGCCCGCGAGCGCCGTCTGC
Source organism: Breoghania sp. L-A4 (assembly GCF_003432385.1). Lineage (NCBI taxonomy): Bacteria > Pseudomonadati > Pseudomonadota > Alphaproteobacteria > Hyphomicrobiales > Stappiaceae > Breoghania > Breoghania sp. L-A4. The sequence continues at coordinate 4,608,486 of NZ_CP031841.1, forward strand.
ACGTTGCTCCAGGAGAGGGCATCGCCGCCGAACCCGTGCAGAAGCACCACGGGCGCGCCGGCGCCCTCTCCCTTCACGACATGCGGCAGAATGCGAGTCTTCGTGTCCATGGCAGATGTTTCCGTCTTGGCTGGCGAGTGTGGCGGCCGGCGACCTCAAATCGCGACCGGGCGATCGCTGGCGGGCATCAAACATGGAAACGCCCCCTCAGGCAACGCCTCTGATCACGCGGCGCTCCAGCCATCGGAATCGGACACGCAGTGGGGGCGAGCACCCCGCCAAGGCCACAAAAATGGGACCGGTGTGTGTTCCACAACACAGTATTGAGGCGCATCACGCGATATGATTCGGCCCGGAAATCATTGATTCGACAGATCGGGCCGCAGGCCTCCCGCGCCGCCCCGGCTGACACATCCGAAAGGGTCCATCCATGAAGGGAAACACCTTGATGCGCCGTCTCGTGCCGCTGATCCTTCTTGCGTTCGCCGTCTGCATGGCTCCGGGCTCGTCGCTTGCGCAGCAATTGCGTTTCGACCCCTCGTCAAAGACCTGGATGAAGACCTATATCCCGCAGCATGTCGCGGCCAAGCTGGCGCGCAAGAAATACAAGCGCGACCAGATCGACTATTCGGGCGGCGAGCCGGCCGGCTCCGTGGTCATCGACACCTCCAAGCGACGCCTGTACTACGTGATGGGCAACGGCAAGGCCATGCGCTACGGCATCGGCGTCGGCCGTGAAGGCTTCGAGTGGCAGGGTACGGAAAAGATCACCCGAAAGGCCAAATGGCCGTCCTGGACGCCGCCGGCGGAAATGCGCGCCCGCGAAGCCAAGGCCGGGAACAAGATCCCCGCCTTCATGCCCGGCGGCGAAAAGAACCCGCTTGGCGCCCGCGCCATGTATATCGGCCGGACTCTGTACCGTATCCACGGCACAAACGAGGACTGGAGCATCGGCCGCGCCGTGTCGTCGGGCTGCATCCGCATGCTGAACGATGACGTCATCGACCTCTACGAACGGGTCAAGGTCGGCGCCAAGGTCGTGGTGCTCTGAACTCTGGCGACACCGCACTGAAATGCGAAACCCCCGCTGGAAACACCGGGGTTTTTCTTTGTCCCGACGGGGTGCCGTTCAGAAGGCCGTTCAGGCGACGGCCGCCTGATACGACATGTCCTCGCGCAGGCGATACAGTTCCACCGGCGTCGCCATGCCGTCGAGACGATGCGGCCCGATGCTTTGCCAGCAATCGGGGAAGACGGCCGCGATCGCGGCGGTGGCCAAGGCCTGCGCGCCAACGGTCTTGGTGAGTTTTTCGATGCGCGCCGCGGCGTTGACCGCCGGGCCGATCACCGAGAACGTCAGCCGCGTCGGCACCCCGATATTGCCGAGCATCACCTCGCCGACCGATGCGGAAACGCCGAAGCGGAATGGCGCAAGTCCCGTCTCCCGCCGCGTCCGGTTGACCGCATCTCCGCGCGCGATGGCGTCCTGCACCGACAGGCTGGCCGCGCGAATCGCATCCTCGTAGACCATGGTCTCGGAAAGCGCGAACACGGAAAGAACCGCATCGCCGATGAAGGCCAGCACCTCGCCGCCGGCGTCGATTGCCGCGCTCGCCGAGCATTCGTAGTAGTCGTTCAGCAGCGCCAGATAGTCGTCGTGGTCGAGCGTTTCCGCGAGCTTTGTCGAGTCGCGCAGATCCGAATAGAGAATCACCGCCTTGGTGGTAATGCCATCGCCGCGGCGGATGTTGCCGGCCAGAACCTGTTCCGCCGCGTGCCGGCCGAGATAGGTTTCGGTGATGTTATTGGCGATCCGCGCCTGGATCACCGTCCGGCAGGCCACCGCGAACCCGCGCTGGATCCGCCTGAGCGCGATGATATCCTCATCGGAAAAGCCGCTCGGCCGGTCCGACGCCCAGCTGATGAGAATGCCCGTCTCGTGCTGATCCTTTCCCATCCGCGGCACAGTGAATTCCGTCACCATGGCCAGATAGTCCGTGTAGCCCTGCTCCGCCAGGTCGGCCAAAAGCGGAAAATCGATCAGCGCCTCGGGGCCCGACAGCCTGCGGCGCATCAGCACCTGGCCCGCGTCGAGCAGATGCTTCAGCGGGCTGCGCTGCCACTCCTCCGATTCCTTCTCGCGGTGCGGGTACTGTTCCAGAACAACGTTCTGGTCGCGCCGCCACAGGGCTGTCTCGATCTTGATGAGAGGGTGCAGGATCGGCCAGGTGATCATGGACCGCGCGATCGGAATGCCAATCACCGACAACCGGACGCAAACCTCACGGTACATCGTGGCGATGCTGGGCGACCCGAGTGCCTGATCGGTCAGCCAGTCCTCGACGGATGTGATCATGGCGGCATGGGACATGGCGACCTCGCGGGGCGGATGACGACGGCATTCAAATGGTCCGTCCGTGGCTCAATACAATAGCGCGTCGGCACGAGCGAACCAGCGAGACTTTCTCCGCCAGACATCGCACGCGCACTTATCGTTTACACGGCAGGCTCGGCGAACGCCCACATCCGGGCTCCGAGGTAGGTGACCAGCGGGATCAGTCCGATGGACACGATGACACCGAGGGCGTCCGGAAGCGGCACCCAGGCGAGCCAGCCCGCAAGCGCCGCGGAATTCGCCGCAAACCCGGCGAACGCCAGCGCGAAAAACCGCATCATCCGCCGACGCCTGCGCCGCGCGGTGCTTGCCGAATCCGGAAAGCTCCAGACATGATGCCCGAGGAAGGAGACCGCAAAGGCGACAAGAAACGCGATCAGATTGGCGACCAGCGGATGCGCGAGCCCGCTCACCGTCAGCGCCAGGGCGATGCCCGCATGGGTGGCGGTGGCGGCAAGGCCGACAATCCCGAAGCGCCAGGCCGTGAACATCTCCGTGAAAAGCCGGTGCCGGCTGGTTTGAGGGCGCGGTGGGGTGTCTCCGGTCGTCATGACGCCTGCGCCGGTGGATTCGCGTCCTGATCGCCGGCCTTGGCGTCGCCCTCACCGTCCGCCGCCGCCCCGCCGATCACATCCGCGACGACATAGATCGGGCGGCACTTTGTCTCGGTGAACAGCCGGGCGACATATTCGCCAATGATGCCCACCGACAGAAGCTGAATGCCCGAGAAAAACAGCACCGCCGTCATCAGCGAGGCATATCCCGGCATGTCGACGCCGTAGAGCAGCACGCGGATGACGAGATAGAGCGCGTAGGCAAACGACAGCGCCGCGATCAGCGCGCCGCAATAGAACCACATGCGCAAGGGAATCGAGGTGAAACCTATCAACCCATCGAGCGCGAAATTCCAAAGCTTCCAGTAATTCCATTTGCTGGTGCCCGCCGCCCGCTCCGGCCGCGTATAGGGCACCGCCACGGCCGAGAAACCGACCCAGGCGAACAGGCCCTTCATGAAGCGGTTGCGCTCCGGCAGGCTTTTCAACGCCTCGACAACCGCGCGGTCCATCAGGCGGAAGTCGCCGGCGTTGGCGGGCATGTCGATGTTCGCGAGCCGGTTGAAAAGCCGGTAGAAGGCCTGCGACGAGCGCCGCTTGAGCACGCTGTCGCTCGACCGGTTCACCCGCAGCCCGTAGACCACGTCGTGACCGGCGCGCCAATGCTCGATCATCGGGCCGATCAGCTCCGGCGGGTCCTGAAGATCAGCATCGATGACGACGACCATGTCGCCGTCCGCATGATCGAGCCCGGCGGTGAGCGCCGCCTCCTTGCCGAAATTGCGCGAAAGGCCGATGAGCGTGCCCGGCACGCCTTCGGAAAGCCTGCGGGCGATGATCTCCGCGGTGGAATCCCGGCTGCCGTCGTCGACGAAGACATAGGCGTGCGAGAAGTCGGACCCGGCGGATCGCGCCTCGCCCAGCGCGCGCTGCATCGCCTCGAGAAACACGTCGACGACGGCTTCCTCGTTGTACATCGGCACGATGATGGACAGCCGCGGCCGCGCCGGGCGGCTTGCCGCGCGGCGCTGCGTGTAGGGATTGCTGTCGTGCTGCATCACCTTCGATCCTGCCGCCGTCTCGTTCGGCTTCTGCCTAACCCGGATTTCGGCAAATGTCACATGCCAACACGGGCCGCGCTCGCCCGGACCCGCACATGAAAACGGCGGGCCTGAGCCCGCCGTGTCCGTCTGTGCGCAGTGCCGTGGATTCCGAAATCAGACCAGGGCGCCGTGGCAGTGCTTGAACTTCTTGCCGGACCCGCAAGGACATGCCTCGTTGCGGCCGACCTTGCCCCAGCTTGACGGGTCGTTCGGGTCACGCGCCTGACGTCCCTGCGAGATGGCGGCATCCGCCAGCGCCATCTCATCCTCACCCGTCAGCGGGTCGATGTGATGGGCGTGCATCTCGGGCATGGGCGCCTCGCGGGGCGGCTGCTCCTGCACCAGCTCCACGCGCATCAGCTGCGCGGTGACAATCTGGCGCAAGTTCGACAGCATGGCCTCGAACAGGGTGAAGGCCTCGGTCTTGTACTCCTGCAGCGGATCGCGCTGGGCATAGCCGCGGAAGCCGATCACCGAGCGCAAATGATCCAGCGTCGCCAGATGCTCGCGCCACAAGTGATCCAGTGTCTGCAGCAGGACCGCCTTTTCGACCCGGCGCATGAGGTCCGGACCGTAGTTGGCGACCTTGGCGGCCATCACCGCGTCAGCGGCGTTCTTCATGCGCTGGCGCACTTCCTCGTCCGCAATACCTTCCTCGGCCGCCCATTCCTTGATGGGCAGATCGAGGTTCAGTGCACTGCGCGTCTCTTCCACAAGTCCATCCGTATCCCACTGTTCGGGATAGGCTTTTTCCGGGATATGGCGGGCGACGAGATCATCGATGACATCGTGGCGCATGTCGGCGACCGTGTCGGCGATGGCGTCGCCGTCCATCAATTCAAGACGTTGCTCGAACACCACCTTGCGCTGGTCGTTCATCACGTCGTCGAACTTCAGCACGTTCTTGCGCTGGTCGAAGTTGCGCGCCTCGACCTTCTGCTGCGCCTTCTCCAGAGCCTTGTTGATCCAGGGATGGATGATCGCCTCGCCTTCCTGAAGGCCGAGCTTCTGCAGCATGCCGTCCATGCGCTCGGAGCCGAAGATCCGCATTAGGTCGTCCTGCAGCGACAGGAAGAACTTGGTGTGGCCGGGATCGCCCTGACGGCCGGAACGGCCGCGCAACTGGTTGTCGATGCGGCGGCTTTCGTGCCGCTCCGTGGCCACCACATAGAGGCCGCCGGCTGCCAGCGCCGTCTGTTTCAACGCTTCGATCTCGGCGCGGATCACGGCTTCCCTGGCCGCGCGCTCCTCACCCTCTTCCATGTCCGCCAACTCGCGTTCGATACGCAGCTCGGCATTGCCGCCAAGCTGAATATCGGTACCGCGGCCAGCCATGTTGGTGGCGATCGTCACGGCGCCGGGAATGCCCGCCTGCGAGATGATCGCGGCTTCCTGCTCGTGATAGCGCGCGTTCAGAACCGCGAAGATCTTTTCCTTCGCCGTGCCCTGGTCACCGTCATACAGCGGCTGGAACGCCGCCGGGTCGGTCACGTCAATCTGCCGGTAGCCATGTTTCTTCAGGAGCTCGGCGATCAGCTCCGATTTCTCGATCGACGTCGTGCCGACCAGAATGGGCTGTCCGCGCGACTTGCATTCGTCGACCAGCATCAGGATGGCGTTATATTTCTCCTGCGCCGTGCGATACACCTCGTCGTCGTCGTCGATCCGCTTGATCGGCAGATTCGTGGGGATCTCGATCACTTCGAGTCCGTAGATGTCGAGGAACTCGTCCGCCTCTGTCAGCGCCGTGCCGGTCATGCCCGCGAGCTTTTCGTACATGCGGAAGTAGTTCTGGAAGGTGATCGAGGCGAGCGTCTGGTTTTCCGGCTGAATGGTGGCCTTTTCCTTGGCCTCCAGCGCCTGATGCAGGCCTTCGGAGAAGCGGCGGCCCGGCATCATGCGACCGGTGAATTCGTCGATGATCACCACTTCGCCACCGCGCACGATGTAGTCCTTGTCGCGCTGGAACAGCCGGTGCGCCTTCAGCGCCTGCTGCAGGTGATGCACGACCGTGACGTTTTCGATGTCGTAGAGCGACTCGCCCTTCAACAGGTCCGCCTCGGCGAGCAGCCTCTCGAGCTTCTCGTTGCCCGCTTCGGTGAAATGGGCGGAGCGCTGCTTCTCGTCGACTTCATAATCCTCTTCCGAGAGGCGCGGAATGAAGGTGTCGATCGTGTTGTAGAAATCCGTGCGGTCCTCGAGCGGACCGGAGATGATCAGCGGGGTGCGCGCCTCATCGATGAGAATGCTGTCCACCTCATCGACGATCGAGAAATGGTGGCCGCGCTGCACCATCATGGACCGCTCATGCGCCATGTTGTCGCGCAGATAGTCGAAACCAAACTCGTTGTTGGTGCCATAGGTCACGTCGGCGGCGTAGGCGGCGCGGCGCTGGTCTTCCTGCAGACCGTGAATAATGACGCCCGTGGTCAGCCCCAGGAAACGATAGATCCGGCCCATCCAGTCGGCATCACGGCTGGCCAGATAGTCGTTGACGGTGACCACATGCACGCCCTTGCCCGTCAGCGCGTTGAGGTAGACCGGAAGCGTGGCGACCAGCGTCTTGCCCTCGCCGGTCTTCATCTCGGAAATCTTGCCCTCGTTCAACACCATGCCGCCGATCAGCTGCACGTCGTAGGGGCGCTGGCCGAGCACCCGTTTGGCGGCCTCGCGCACCGTCGCGAAGGCGGGCACGAGAATGTCGTCGAGCGAGGCCCTTGGGACAGCTGCGCGCGAAACACGTCGGTGCGCGCACGCAGCGCGTCGTCGGAAAGCGCCTGCAGCTCTGGCTCGAGGGCGTTGATGGCCTCGACAGTGGACGTATAGGTCTTGATCTTGCGATCGTTGGCGGAACCGAAGATTTTACGGGCGAGAGCGCCGAGGCCGACCATGATGGTCCTTCCTTTGGGAAACCGGACCGCTTCGCGAAATGCGGCACGGCTTGAGAGACGAGCAGATATGACAGGCAGCGGCGCGCGCGGAAAACGATTGTCCTTTAACACGCACCGCCCATATAAAGACCAATCCCCACCGCGGGCCGGGACGCTCGACAGATAAGAGCGCCCTGAAAGCTTGTCAACGCCGCCGGTTTCGGCAAGTGTGCCCCGGCACGCCGGGCATGACGATTTCTCGCCCGGCCAGAGGGAAACGTCCGCCGGGCCCTGCACACGGTCACGTCGCTGGAGGCGAGCGACGACCGAGGCGCAAGGTCCCGCCATCAGGCTGCTCAACGGGGCCCGCACAACGGCCCGTGAGACAAAGGCCCAGACACAAGGATATCACATGTTTCGCACCGTCCTGACCGCAGCCGCGCGTCCGCTCGCCATCACAGGTCTGCTGGCCACGCTCGTTGCGATGCCCGCACACGCCGAGCAGGATGACGAAGTCGTCGCGCGCGTCAACGGCACCGAAATCACCCAGACCGACCTCGCATTGGTCGGCGTCGACTACGCCAAGGACCTGATGCAGGTGCCGGAAGCCATGCGCCCCAAGGTTCTGACCGACGTGATGGTCGACATGCATGTGCTTGCCGACGCCGCGCGTAAGGCGGGCCTCGACGAGGATCCCGAATTCAAGAAGCATATTGCCTATCTCGAAACCCGCGCCCTGCGCGACGCGTTTTTCCGCAAGAACGTGGCGCTGGAGACCACCGACGAAGAACTCAAGGCGTCCTACGACGCCAAGTTCGCCGACTTCGAGGGCCCGGACGAGCGCCACGCGCGCCACATTCTGGTGAAGACGGAAGAAGAAGCGAAGGCCGTGATCGCCGAACTCGACGCGGGCAAGGACTTCGCCGAACTGGCGAAGGAGAAGTCGACCGGCCCGAGCGGTCCCAGCGGCGGCGATCTGGGATTCTTCACCAAGGGCCGCATGGTTCCGGCATTCGAGGATGCGGCCTTTTCGCTCGAGATCGGCGCCTACACGAAAACCCCCGTCGAGACCCAGTTCGGTTGGCACGTGATCAAGGCTGAGGAAGACCGCAAGCAGCCCGCGCCCGCCTTCGAGGCGGTCAAGAACAACTTGCGCGAGGACCTTCTTCGCACACGTTTCCAGGAAGTGATGGCCAAGCTGAAGGCCGAGGCGACGATCGAGATTGTCAAGGTGCCGGGCTCCGATCAGGACGCACCGGACGCTCCCGAAACCTCGGCACAATAAGCAACCTCGGCACAATAAGCCTCAAAGTCGCGCCCCCCCCGCGCGAACCGGATCTTGCGAGCGCCGGCCGTCATGACGACGGCCGGCGCTTTTATTGAGGAGCCCAGCTTCCGCAAAGATGCCGGGCCGCCTTTCGAAAAAGATCGATGTCGTCCGCCAGCGCATCGACGAGAAGATGGCTCCAGGCGAAGGAGGCGATCAGATCGGCCGCCAGCAGCGGATCGACATCGTCCCGGACCTCCCCGCGCGCCCGCGCGCGCTCGATAATGCGGCTTGTGTGGACGAGCCGATCGGCACGGTAGGCCTTCACCGCCTCCGCGGCCGCGGTATCCGTCTGCGCTTCCGCCAGGATTGACTTGAAAGTGTTGCCCGCCGGGGTTTCCCGCCACAGCCGGAACAGGCTGCGCAGGAACAGAAAGACATCTTCTTCCAGCGACCCGCTGTCCGGATCGAAGACATCCCCTTTCTGGCGATGATAGACCTCCAGCAGCAGCGCGGCCTTGCTGGGCCACCAGCGATAGATGGTCGGCTTGCCGGCGCGCGCGCGCCGGGCGACAGCCTCGATCGAAAAGCCGGCATAGCCGGCTTCGCACAAGATCGCCTCCGCGGCGTCGCGAATGGCATCCGCGCTCGCGGGATTGCGGCGCGCGCCGATCGACTTGCGCGGTTGTCCGGCATCTTCGGTCATCGTCTCCCCCTTGATTCCCGGTTTTCCCGGCGCTTTTCTCCGCTCAGGCGTCTTTCGGCCGTATCCGTGCTGCCGCGTCTCCCGGTGTTTTCCACCTGGATCGACGCGGCCTTCGGCACAGTAGCATCGCTCTTGACAGAACGGAACGGATCGTTCTATTCAACGGAACGAGCCGTTCCGTATTATACTGAAATCGCTTCCCAGGCAGGATCTCCGAATGTCCAAACCAGCAGCCAGTTCCTTCTCCCGTCCCCGCTTCGCCCTTCTCGTCGCCCTCGGCGTCTATCCGGTCGTCACCGCACTGCTCTATCTCGTCTTCCCGCTCACCAATGGCTGGGCGTTGTGGCAGCGCACCCTCGTGCTGGTGCCGGTCATCGTGATCGTGATGATCTGGGCGATCATCCCGCTCATTCATCGCCGGTTCGGGGCCTTCCTCCACCGCAGCGGACGCGGCCTTCCCGGATAGCCGGACAGGTCGCCGGGCGGCGGCGGATGCCCGGAATGGGCTTGCGCGTGCCGCAGGCATCGGGCAAGGCTTTGCCATCGTCCCCGACGCCACAACCCGCAAATCCTGTCCGAGGCCCCCATGTCGACCGCCATTTCGCCGCTTGCCCCGCAATCCTATCCGTCCATGCCGGACGTGCCGGGCGTGCGCTTCGCCACCGCCGAGGCCGGGATCAAATACAAGGGCCGCACCGATGTGCTGTTGATGCTGCTGGACCCTGAGACCAGCGTCGCCGGCGTGTTCACGAAATCCCGCTGCCCTTCCGCGCCGGTCGACTGGTGCCGAGCGAACCTCGCAGACGGAGCCGCGCGGGCCCTGCTGGTCAATTCCGGCAATGCCAACGCCTTCACCGGCAAGAAGGGTCAGGCGGCGGTGGAGCTTTCAGCCGACATCGTCGCCAGGGCCATCGGCTGTGCGCCTTCGGAAATCTATCTTGCCTCGACAGGCGTCATCGGCGAGCCGCTGGCCGCGGAAAAATTCGCGGCCGTCGCCGATGATCTGGCGCAGCGCGCCACGGCGGGTCCCTGGATCGAGGCCGCCAGGGCCATCATGACCACCGACACCTTTCCCAAGGTCGCCACCCGCACCATCGATCTGGGCGGCGTGGACGTGACGCTGAACGGCATCGCCAAGGGCGCCGGCATGATCGCGCCCGACATGGCCACCATGCTGTCGTTCCTGTTCACCGACGCGCCGATCGCATCCCCCGTGCTGCAGTCGCTGCTGTCGCAGAACGTCGGCGGCTCCTTCAACGCCATCACCATCGACAGCGACACATCGACGTCCGACACAGTCCTGCTGTTCGCCACGGGCAAGGCTGCTGAGCGCGGCGCGCCGATGATCACCGACGCCGCCGACCCGCGCCTGGAGACGTTCCGCACGGCCCTGGCCGATCTGATGCGGGAACTGGCGCACTGGATCGTCAAGGACGGCGAGGGCGCGCGCAAGTTCGTCGAGGTGAGCATCCATGGCGCGGAAAGCGATGCCTCGGCCAAGCGCATCGCCCTGTCCATCGCCAACTCGCCGCTGGTCAAGACGGCGATCGCCGGCGAGGACGCCAATTGGGGCCGCGTCGTCATGGCCGTGGGCAAGGCCGGCGAACCGGCGGACCGCGACCGCCTCGCCATCTGGTTCGGTGATGTGCGGGTGGCCGTCGAGGGCGAACGCGATCCCGACTATTCCGAAGCCGCCGCCTCCGCGGTGATGAAACGGCAGGAAATCCCGCTGCGCGTGGACCTTGGCCTCGGCGACGGTTCGGCCACCGTCTGGACCTGCGACCTCACCAAGGAATATGTGGCGATCAATGGCGACTACAGAAGCTGAGGCGCCCTGTGTCGACCGGCCGGATGACCTCTCGCTGATCCAGACCCTGGAGTGGCCGATCTCAGGGCCTTCCCCGCGCTCGACAAAACGATCAGCGAGGGATGGGTCGCGCGGCTGTCGCCCTGCAACCCCGTCACCGCGTCGCTGCAGGTCGCCGGACACAACCGGAGCGCACAGGCGCCATACGCGGGACTGGGCTTTTCCAAAGCCTGTCGCTATCACTATCGGCGCCCGCCAGCCGCGGGCCGCGGAGTGGTGCGCCACGACCCACCAATTCCTCGTTATCGTTAACCGGCCGTTCGGGCCGCGTCTCACTACGGAACACTGCGCCCATGTCACGGATGCTTCTCGTCGTCGCCTGCGCCCTTGTCGATGTCGACGGCCGGGTTCTTATCGCGCAGCGGCCGGCTGGAAAATCCATGGCCGGATTGTGGGAATTCCCCGGTGGAAAGGTCGAAACAGGCGAACGTCCGGAGGAGACTCTGATCCGGGAACTCGCCGAGGAACTTGGAATTGAGGTTAAGAAAGAGTGCCTTGCGCCGCTGACCTTCGCCAGCCACGCTTATGATGATTTTCACTTGCTCATGCCACTTTACATATGTCGGCGATGGTCGGGTACGACCCGCGGCGTGGAAGGGCAATCCCTCAAATGGGTACGTCCGGTGCGCCTGCGGGACTATCCGATGCCGCCGGCGGATGAACCGCTCATCCCGCACCTGATCGATCTTCTGTGAGGAGATCGCGCGGGACGGTCTGAGCAGCATGGGTGGGTGCAATGGCGCTTCGGACCGGAAAAACCAACAAGACAGCCTTCGGTCACCTGGCCGCGACCTTCCTGCGCGACGAGCGTGGCTCGACCGCCATCGAATATGGCCTGATTGCCGCGATCCTTACGATCGCGCTGATCGGCTCGCTGATCACGTTGAGGGAAAGCGTGACCGAATCGCTTTACAACCCGACCATTTCCAACGCCTTCGTCAGTTCCCAGCCGGCCGAATAGGCACCCTCGCGCGACTTTCGCGCGCGCTTCGAACTCATAACATTTCCAACCGCCTGACTCTGTCTCCGATGCGCTTTCCGGCGCACCGCCGCCTGTCGCGCGCGCCGCGAAGCATGCGGCGCGGACGCCGGCTTGGGCATGATCTTTGCCGTTTGACCAAAAGATGCATTGCGAAGCCGCTGGACCCGGCTAAGTTTGCGATGCAGCAATTTGGCGCGTTCAGTGCGCAGCACGGAGCATTCCCATGAGCCAGGCCGTGGCCTCAGAAACCGTTTCGAACGCATCCGGCATCGATGCGATCACACTTGCCCGCGAGGCCCTGCCGACGCTGGACAGACTTCTGGCGCAGGCGCGCGACGCCGTGCGCGCCCGGTTCCTTGTCGATGGCCGCGTGTCATCGGCCCGCGTTGAGGCCGAGCAGCGGGCCACGCATGGGCTTGCCTGGATCGCCACCTATGTGGAGGCGCTGCGCCAGATGAGCGCCTATGCCGACCGCATGCAGGGCGAAGGCCGTCTCGGCGAGATCGAGACGCTGCTGGTCCGCCTGGCGTTCGGCGAGTATCTGGCGCAGATTTTCGGCGGCATCCCGATGAACCAGGGCGAGATCGTTCGCCTGGCCGATCTGGGCGTGACCGCCCAGACGGCCGCGGACGCGCGCACCGACACGGTCGAGACGCTGATCAGCACCGGAAACACACCGGAGCTGCGCGCCCGCATCGTCGCCCTGATGCGCGAGAGCGAAGGTTCCTCGACCCTGGGCGATGCCGGGCTTGAGGACACCTACGAGCAGATCCGCAACGAAATGCGCCGCTTCGCCGATGCCGAGGTGATGCCCCACGCGCATGAATGGCACCTGAAGAACGAATACATCCCGCTCTCCATCATCGAGAAAATGTCCGAGCTCGGCGTCTTCGGCCTGACCATTCCCGAGCAATACGGCGGGCTCGGGCTCGGCAAGGAAAGCATGTGCGTGGTCTCCGAGGAACTGAGCCGCGCCTATATCGGCGTGGGCTCGCTCGGCACCCGCTCCGAGATCGCCGCCGAACTCATCCTGTGCGGCGGCACCGACGCGCAGAAGGACAAATGGCTGCCGCTGATCGCCTCGGGCGAGATCCTGCCAACGGCCGTCTTCACCGAGCCCAACACCGGCTCCGACCTCGCCTCGCTGAAAACCCGCGCGGTTCAGGACGGCGACGTCTGGAAGGTCACCGGCAACAAGACCTGGATCACCCATCCGGTGCGCGCCGACGTCATGACCCTGCTGGCCCGCACCAATCCGGCCGAGCCCGGCTACAAGGGCCTGTCGATGTTCCTTGCGGAGAAGCCGCGCGGCGACGACGCCAATCCGTTCCCGGCGGACGGCATGAGCGGCGGCGAGATCGAGGTGCTCGGCTACCGCGGCATGAAGGAATATGAGATCGCCTTCGACGGCTTCGAGGTGGCGGGCGAGAACCTGCTCGGCCAGGTCGAGGGTCAGGGTTTCAAACAATTGATGCAGACATTCGAGGGCGCCCGCATCCAGACCGCGGCCCGCGCCATCGGTGTCGCCCAGTCGGCCATGGACCTGGCCCTGCGCTACGCTCAGGATCGCGTGCAGTTCGGCAAGCCGCTGATCGACTTTCCGCGCGTTTCCGACAAGCTGGCGATGATGGCCGCGGAAGTGATGATCACCCGCCAGTTGACCTATCATTCGGCCCGCGAAAAGGACCAGGGTCATCGCTGCGACCTGGAAGCCGGCATGGCGAAACTGCTGGGCGCGCGCGTCGCGTGGGCTGCGGCCGACAACGCCGTGCAGATCCACGGCGGCAACGGATTCGCGCAGGAATACCCGGTCTCCCGCGTTCTCTGCGACGCCCGGATCCTCAACATCTTCGAGGGCGCCGCGGAAATTCAGGCCCAGGTGATTGCGCGGCGATTGCTTGAAACCGCGGGACAGTAATGCGGCGGATTTGCCCGTTCACCGTTTTTCGGACCTGCAAAGCTGGCCCGGAGCGCCCGAATGCATGCCGCCGCGCCCGCGTCGCGGGCAATCGTTCCGCGCCGGTTCGATCACGAAATTGAGAGCACAAAATTTACGCAGCGGCACACGGGCTTTCCCGGAAATTGTGCGAACGCCACTAAATCGTTTGAATTCTGACAAGATTTGCCTCTAGTGACATTCAACGTTCGGACATACACGGTCGGTATGTGCCCCGTGCTCATAAATTTTTCGCGACAGAAGCTCTTGATTCTGGCTGTACAAAGTTTTAAATGGCCGCCACCAGTTGATACGCATTGATAGATCCTGCCTGTCTGACCAAGGCCGCAGTCTCTCGATGATTTCGGTAACTGAGTCGAAGCCGCGGCATATCGCAGTGCGGTCCTAAAATATGGAGACAGGTAGATGGCTACCGGCACCGTTAAATTCTTCAATACCACCAAAGGTTTTGGTTTCATCCAGCCGGACGACGGCGGCAAGGACGTCTTCGTGCACATCTCGGCCGTTGAGCGCGCTGGCATGCACGGCCTGGACGAGAACCAGAAGGTGGAGTTCGAGCTCGAGACCGGTCGTGACGGCCGTACCTCCGCTGGCTCGCTCCGCGCGATCGATTAATTCACGCCTGTCGTGAATGAAAAGCCTCCCCGGTCGCCCGGGGAGGCTTTTTTGCATTCTGAGGCGGACGTCCGGAAGCGCGCCCGCAAGCCGGCTCAGTCGATCGGCACCAGCGGCACGTCCTTGGTGCGGCGGATGGTCAGCGCGGTGCGCACACTGTCGACGTTCGGCGCGGCGGTGAGATCCCGGATCACGAACGTCTGGAACGCCTGCAGGTCCGGCGCCACGCACTTGAGCAGGAAATCCACCTCGCCCGACAACATGTGCGCCTCGCGCACCAGCGGCCAGGTCTCGACGGTTTCCTGGAAGGCCAGCAGATCGCTCTCCGCCTGGCTGTGCAGGCCGACCATGGCAAACGCCGTCAGGTCGTAGCCGAGCTGCTTCTCGTCAACCAGCGTGCGGTAGCCGTGAATGATCCCGGCTTCCTCGAGCGCGCGCACCCGGCGCAGGCACGGCGGCGCGGAAATGCCGACGCGCCGCGCCAGCTCCACGTTGGTGATGCGCCCGTTGTCCTGAAGTTCCTTCAGGATCTTCCAGTCGATAGCATCAAGACGCGCCTTCACGCTGGTCTCCTCGTATTCGCAGGTGCACAATTCATCAGAGGCTTCGTTATGATTCTTTGCGTGAATTTGCAAGACTATAACAATTCCACGCATGATTCGAAAAGATCACGAAAGGCGCGCGGCTTGACGAGACTCGCCACCCCCCGGAGCGTTTGGGTGCTGAGCGACGGAAAACCCGGCGACGAGGCGCAATGCATCGGCGTCGCCGAGGCGCTCGCCGTGCCCTACACGATCCGGCGCGTGGCACCGCGCCCTCTGTTCGCGCTGCTGATGCCCTGGGGCCCCATAGACCCCCGCGACGCGCCATCGCGCGTTGGTAGCCCGCTTGCCCCACCCTGGCCCGACGTCGCCATCGCCTCGGGCCGCCGCGCCGTACCCTACCTGCGCGCCCTGCGCCGCGCCTCCCGGGGCGCCTGCTTCACGGTATTTCTGAAAGACCCGCGCACAGGCGCCGGCGCCGCAGACTTCATCTGGGTTCCCGAGCATGATGCTTTGCGCGGTCCCAACGTCCTGGCGACACCGACACCGCCGCACCGCTTCTCCGCCCAGATACTGGAAGAGTGCCGCGCGGCGACGCCGGCGGACATTGCGGCCCTGCCCGCGCCGCGCGTCGCGGTTCTGGTCGGCGGCGACAGCCGGCACCACACCTTCACACCCCGGGACATCGAAAGTCTCTCCGCCAAGCTGCAAAGCCTTGCCGCGTCGGGCGCCCACCTGATGATCACCACATCGCGGCGCACGCCCGAGTCACTCGCCCGCGTCCTGCGCGAGATCGCCGCCTCCGGCGACCACGTGCTGTGGGATGGAACCGGCGGCAATCCGCTTGCCGATTTTCTCGCTCACGCGGATGCCGTGGTGGTGACGGCGGATTCGACCAACATGGTCGGCGAGGCCGCGGTCACCGGAAAACCCGTGCTGGTGTTCGAGCCAAGCGGCGGCCATGCGAAAATTCGGCATTTTCTCAAAAAAATGTCAGAGTTGGGGATCACACGCCCCTTTGCCGGACGCCTTGAAACCTATAGGTACGAGCCACTAGATTCCACCTGCACGATCGCAGCCGCGATCCTCGAGCGTTATCGCCGCAAGGCGGATGCGCACGCGTAACCGTTACAGACCCCGTTGGCCGCATGCGCGGGCAGCGACAAGCCCGGGCAAGACGCCATGACCACGTATCACAGCAAGCTTCTCATCATCGGATCGGGCCCCGCGGGCTACACCGCGGCAATCTATGGCGCGCGCGCCATGCTGGAACCGACGCTGGTGTGCGGCATCCAGCCGGGCGGGCAGCTGACGATCACCACCGATGTGGAAAACTATCCCGGCTTCGCCGATCCCATTCAGGGTCCGTGGCTGATGGAGCAGATGCAAAAGCAGGCCGAGAACGTCGGCACGAAGATCATCTACGACACCATCGTGGAGGCCGACGTGACCGCCAAGCCGGTCCGGCTCATCGGCGACAGCGGCGACGTCTACACCGCCGATGCGCTGGTGATCGCCACGGGCGCCCAGGCCAAGTGGCTCGGCATCGATACCGAAGAAAAGTTCAAGGGCCTCGGTGTCTCAGCGTGCGCCACCTGCGACGGGTTCTTTTACCGCGGCAAGAAGGTCATCGTGATCGGCGGCGGCAACACGGCCGTCGAGGAAGCGCTCTATCTCGCCAATCTGGCGGAGAGCGTCACACTGGTGCACCGCCGCGGCGAGTTGCGGTCCGAGAAGATCCTGCAGAACCGTCTATTCGCCAATCCGAAGATCAACGTGATCTGGGACAGCGCGCTTGAGGAAGTGCTCGGCGGCGGCCAGCCGATGGGCGTCACCGGCGCGCGGCTGAAGAACGTCAAGACCGGCGCCACCACCGACGTGGACGCCGAGGGCATCTTTATCGCCATCGGCCACGCGCCGGCGGTCGAACTGTTCAAGGACCAGGTCAAGCTGAAGCCGTCGGGCTACATCTGGACCGAGGGCGATTCCACGCGCACCTCGATCCCGGGCGTCTTCGCCGCCGGTGATGTGACCGATGAAGTCTATCGCCAGGCCGTCACGGCCGCCGGCATGGGCTGCATGGCGGCTTTGGAAGCGGAAAAATACGTGACGGCGCTGGAAACCGTCTCCGAGGAAGCAGCCGAGTAACCGGCTCTCATATTGCTGCCGCGCGTGCCGGCCATCTCCTTGCGCTGGCGCGCCGACCAACCGGGGACCGGTGATGGATTGGGATAAACTGCGCATCTTTCATGCGGCCGCCCAGGCCGGCAGCTTCACGCATGCCGGCGATACGCTGCACATGAGCCAGTCCGCCGTCAGCCGGCAGGTCTCCGCGCTCGAACAGGAGATCGGCGTCTCGCTGTTCTACCGGCACGCCAGAGGCCTGCTGCTGACCGAACAGGGCGAATTGCTCTACCGCACGGCGCAGGACGTGCTGCGCAAGCTCGAAGCCGTGCAGGCCCGGCTGACGGACAGCAAGGAAAAGCCCTCCGGCCTGCTGCGGGTCACCACGACCGTCGGTCTGGGCTCCACCTGGCTGACGTCACGGCTGAACGAATTTGTCGAGCTGTATCCGGATGTCGAGTTGCAGATCATCCTCAACGACGACGAGCTGGACCTCACCATGCGCGAGGCCGATGTCGCCATTCGCCTGCGCCAGCCGGTGCAGCCCGACCTGATCCAGCGCAAGCTGTTCACGGTGCACTTTCATCTCTATGCCTCGCCCGCCTACCTGCAGCGCTTCGGCAGCCCCGCGACCGTCGACGATCTCGACAGCCACAACCACCGCATCGTCATGTTCGGCGAGCCCGCCCCCGCCTATCTGCGCGAAATGAACTGGCTGGAAACCGCCGGCATGCCGGAAGGACAGCGGCGGCGAACCGCGCTGCGCGTCAACAATGTGGTCGCGATCAAACGCGCCATTCAACGCGGCATTGGCATCGGCATCCTGCCGGACTATCTGATCGAGGCCGATTCTGGCCTGGTGCAGCTGATTCCCGAGGCCCAGGCGCCCAGTTTCGACACCTACTTCGTCTACCCGGCGGAACTGCGCAACACCGCGCGCATCACCGCGTTCCGGGACTTTTTGCTGTCGAACGCCGAGCGCTGGACCTTCTGACGCTGCGGTTTCAGCAGCTCCCTTCACATATGCGAAAATCGCATACCAGCATTGCGTCCGAACTGCTTGTCTGGCGGGCACCGTTTGCGCATATAAGCGCCAGCTGATCGTCAAATCGTTTGCAATCTCCTCCCGGCAAACGACGAGGCAACCAGCTGTTCCCTCTGGAAGGTATTGCACCGCAAGCAATTGCGGTCAGAACTGCCGGGCTCCTCTGGAGTCCGGCTTCTTTTTTGTCCAATCCCACTATTTGATGAAAAATTAAGCGCGCCCAGATTTTAATCTGCGCCTTGGCAATCTGACGGCCTGACAGAATGTCGCAGCCATGCGATTGCGGCATGCCGATTGCCACGCCACACCCGGGCGGCGATCATCCGGCCGCGGTCACATGAAGAGCTTTTCGCCGTCGAGTCCCGCGTACATTCCGGCAACTTGCTCGCCATAGCCGTTGAACAGTTGCGTCGGCACAGTCTCATTCGTCCCCAGAATGCGTTCGCTTGCCTGGCTCCAGCGCGGATGCGGCACATCCGGATTCACGTTGGCCCAGAAACCGTATTCGCTCGGGCCGATCTTCTCCCAGAAGCTCTGCGGGCGCACATCGGTGAAGGTGAAGCGGACAATCGACTTGATGGACTTGAAGCCGTATTTCCACGGCAGGGCCAGGCGGAGCGGCGCGCCGAACTGCTTGGCGAGCGGCTTGCCGTAGGCGCCGGTGACGAGGAACGCCAGATCGTTGGTCGCCTCGGCCATGGTCACGGCTTCGGTATAAGGCCACGGATTCCAGGACTGGCGCTGGCCCGAGGCCACGTCGGGATTGAAGAAGGTTTCCATCGCCAGATATTTCGCGCCCGCCTTGGGGCTGGCGATGCGCACCAGATCGGCCAGCGCGAAACCGCTCCACGGAATGGCCATCGCCCAGGCCTCGACGCAGCGGTGCCGGTAGAGCCGCTCCTCAAGCGATACCCTGGCGAGCAGCTCGTCAATGCCGAGCGTCATCTCCTCATCGACCATGCCGTCGATGCGCACTTCCCACGGCCGGATCGGCAGCTTCTGCGCGTAGGTGTAGATCTGCTTGTGCGAACCGAACTCGTAGAAATTGTTGTAGGTGGAATTGATCTCTTCCGGCGTCACCGCGCGGTCGAGGACGAAGGCCTCGTTGCGCTCGGCCGGATAGAGATGGGCGCTGGGATCGGTCTCCGCCCGGGCGCGACCCGGCAGCATGGCGCTTGTGGCGATCGACGCGCCGAGGGCCGCCGTGCCCGAGAGGAACGCGCGCCGGTTGAGGAAAATGCCCTCCGGCGTTGCCTGGCTTTCGGGTATCTCCCAGCCCTGTCGGCGCTTGATCAGCATGGTCTTCTCCCGAGTCCGTTCCAGTCTCAAGTACAGCTAGAACGGGCCCGGCACACATTCAAATCACCTCTGTGTCATGGGCAAATCACTGCCGTGTCATGGGCAAATCACCTCCGTTTTATGGGTAGTCATCTCCGTGTCATAGACACCCCGCGCTCACGCTGCGCGGCGTCCGTATTTCATCAGCACCTGATCGGCCAGCTTTCCCGTCAGTTCGTTCAGATGATCGAAGCGTTTGGTGTAGGTGCCGACACCGGCGGTCGCCGACCGCAGCTCGACAATCAGGTCCTGCAGCTCGGCCTCCGGCATCATCGCCCGCACGCTGTCCCAGCCCGGCCAACCGTCGCGCGCGTCAAACCCCATGATCTGACCGCGGCGGCTGGAGACGATCGCGTTGATCCGGGCGGTCGCCTCCGAGGGGCAATGGATACAGACCTCCGAAATCGGCTCCAGCAGCACCGGCTTGCAGCCGCCCATGCCTTCCCGCATGCCCAGTTGCGCTGCCATCTTGAAGGCCTGGTCGGAACTGTCGACCGAATGATACGAGCCGTCGACGAGCGTCACCGCCACATCGACCACCGGGAAGCCCAGCGGCCCGCTCTTGAGATACTCGCGCACGCCCTGCTCGACGGAGGAAATATATTGCTTGGGCACCACGCCGCCGGTGATCGTCTCGGCGAACTGAATGCCCTCGCCACGCAGCAGCGGCCGGATCTCCAAAGCCACGTCGCCGAACTGGCCATGACCGCCGGACTGCTTCTTGTGGCGGCCGCGCGCGGAAGCGCCCGCGCGGATCGTCTCGCGGTAAGAGACCTGCGGCGGCGCCGTATCCACGGAGATGGCGTATTTTCCGGTCAGCCGCTCCAGCGCCACGCGGAGGTGCATTTCCCCCTGCCCCTCCAGAAGCGTCTCGCCGGTGTCCTGCAGCTGGGTGACGCGGATGGAGGGATCCTCCTCGACCACCTTTGACAGCGCCGCCGACAGTTTCACCTCGTCCTTGCGCTCGACCGGGGACACGGCCATGCCCAGCACCGGCTCGGGCGGCTGCAGCGCGATCAGATTCTCCGCAAACGGCGCGTCCACCGCAAGCGTGTCGCCGGTCTGCACCGTATCGAGACGCCCGAACGCCACGGTCTCGCCGGCGTGAGCCGCGCCGCGCTTGAGCGCCTGGGTGCCCATCACGCGAAACAGTCCCGAGATGCGATTTTCCTCGCCGCTGGTGCGCAGCAGAACCGAGCCGTCGCCCGCCTCGCCTGAAAGCACCCGGCCGACGGAGAGTTTGCCGCCGTGCGTCGTGTGGATGGTCTTGAGCACCTGCACCACGGTGCCTTGCGCCTCGCCGGCGCCGAGCCGCGCCCGCGTCTCCACGATGGACGGCGACTCGTGCCGCAAGGCCTTCAGCAGCCTCAGAATGCCGTTGCCGTTCTCCGCCGAGCCGATGAACACCGGGCAGATCAGTCCCTGGCGCAGTTCGGCCGCCAGATCCGCGAACACCGCGTCGGGTTCCGGCGGAATGTCCTCCAGCAGTTGCTCCATCAGGGCGTCGTCATAATCGGCCACCGTTTCCAGCATCTCGAAGCGCGCGTCCAGCTCGCGGCTCTTCTCCGCGTCCGGGATCTGCACAATCTCGCTTTCCGCGTGGTGCTGGTAGACGTGGGCGCGTTCCAGCGCCAGATCGATGAAGCCCGTCGCCACGCCGTCCTTCCAGATCGGGATCTGGCGCAGCACGAGCGGAATGCTGGATGCCGGCTGCAGCATTTCCAGCACGGCGCGCACGCCCTTGTCCGCCTTGTCGATCTTGTTGAGAAACAGCATCCGCGGAATGCCGCGGTCTTCCAGCGTCTTCATGATCACCTGAAGCGCGGGCACCTTGCGTTCGTCGGCTTCGGCCACCACCACGGCGACATCCGCGCCACCCAGGATGCCCTGCGACTCGAACAGGAACTCCACCGAGCCGGGACAGTCGATGAAGGTGTAGGCATCACCCATGAAATCGGTTTCGGCGATATTCGCCTCCACGCTCATCGTATGGGCGCGGGCTTCCGGCGTCGCGTCACCGAGCGTGTTGCCCTCCGCCACCCGGCCCTGCCTGGCTATGGCCCCGTGCGCGCCAGAATGGCCTCGAGCAGCGACGTCTTGCCGCTGGCGAAAGGTCCAACGAGCGCTACGCACCGGGGCCCGGCCTCTCTGCCATGGTCGGTGTCTTTGCCTTGGTCGTCTCCCATGATGATCTCTCCCGCTGTGTGCTCGGCATGCTGCGCCCGATGGCCGTGCGATGTACGGCTGCGGGAAGCGCCGATAGGGCTTTATCGTCTCAAGCAACGAGACATCACGCAAGGGAAACTCGCGCCGCACTGCGGCATCCGGGGCGATGCGCCAACGGCCAAACCCACCGCGCGCGGCACGGGGCGGAACCAATACGGTTGGCGGAAGACAGAAAGGTGCCGCGGGGTTAGAACAGCCTTGCGGCGTTCGGCCGGGGACATCGTTCCAGAGGCCGACCGCGGATTCGACGGCGGGACTCGATGAGCGACACGACGCTTGAGCATTTCACCGCGACATTCGCGACCACCGAGCGGCTGTCGCCAGGCGATATGGCGCGCTATCGCGGCCGGGCGCTGGAGCGGCTGGCGCGGCACGCGCGCGCGCAGGTTCCATTCTATCGCGCGCGGCTGGATGCGCTGTTCGATTCCGCGGACCGGTTCGTACCCGAAGCCTGGCGCGAGGTGCCCATCTTCACCCGGCCACAGGCGCAGCAGCAGGTCGACGCCTTGCGCGCGGCGCGCGTGCCGGAGCAGGCGGGTGCCACGGTCGAGGGCCAGACCTCGGGTTCCACCGGCATGTCGTTCCACCACGCCCGCAGCGCGCTCGCCGACCTTGCCTCCAACGCCATGACCACCCGGCTGCACCGCTGGCACGGCCTTGACTTCGACAAGCGGCTGGCGCGCATCACCATCGACTGGAGCGGCCGCGCGGTGCTTCCCGACGGCCTGTGTGGCGGACCGTGGAGCCGAGAGGGGACGGGCGAGGGTTGGCATCTGGGCATCGAGGGCAGCGACGCGGCGCAACAGGCGGCGTGGCTGCGGCGTGTCGCGCCGAGTTATCTGTTGAGCTATCCGACTGCGGCGCTGGCAATCCTGCGCGCCGCCGCCGAACAGGGGCCGCCGCTTCCACTGGAGGCGGTGCTGACCACGGGCGAAGTGATCGGCGACGACACGCGCCGGGAGATTGCGGGACTGTCGGGCGGCCGCGTCGTCGATGCCTACGGCACCCAGGAACTCGGTCAAATCGCCGGGCAATGCCCGCAGGCGCCGCACTATCACGTGTGTGCGGAAAGCCAGTTCGTCGAGATCGTCGACGCGGCGGGCGATCCGGTGCCGGCCGGCGCGCCCGGGCGGCTGGTGGTGACCAGCTTCTACAATTTCGCCATGCCGTTCATCCGCTACGACACCGGCGACTTGGCCACCGCCGGTGCCGCGTCCTGCGTCTGCGGCCGCACCCTGCCGACGATCGCGCGGATACTCGGCCGGCAGCGGCACATGTTCACCTTTCCCGGCGGCCGCAGCATCTGGCCGCAGGCATCCTCGGTGGAGATGCTGCGTCACGTGCCGAGCCGGCAATTCCAGATCGCCCAGACGGCGCCGCTTGCGGTCGAATACCGCTATGTTCCGCAACAGCCGGGACAGTCCGAGGACCGGGCGGCACTGGCCGCCTATCTGCGTCGGCAGTTCGACCCGCGGATCGACGTCAGCTTCCGACCGTGCGAGACCATCGCGCGTTTGCCGGGTGGAAAATACCAGGAATATGTGCGGGATTTTTGAGGCGGGTCGAGACGGGCGCGAAACACCGGTTGTTCCGATGGATTCAAAAACGCGCTCCGAGCGTCGTCAGAGCGACGATCACGGCCCAACTGCCGCTCTCGAGGCGGACGGCCTATTCCGGAGTGATTATCACGCAGGTGCCGTCGATGATCATGTTCGGCGGGTCGCAGGAGGAGCCCCGCTGGTCGGACAGGCCGAACAGATCGTCGATCAGCTGGGTGCCGTTGGGATCATCCTCGCGGTGGCGCCGGATCAGCGACTTGTCGTCGCCGAGGTAGATCCGCAGGCCGGCGAACACGGACCACAGGCGGGTATCGGAGACGCGGCCGTCGCCGAACAGCGACAGGCCGTGAACCCGGTCGTTGGGCACCTGCCATTCGAAGCCGGCGGCCGCGACGTTGATCTCGTTGACATAGCGGTAGCCGGCATAGAGGCGCAAATCGTCGACCGGATAGAACGCCAGGTTGGCGGAACCGTAGAAATCGGTGTCGGCATCGCCGAATTCGACGCCCGCCAGGCCTTCCAGCGACACCCGGTTGAAATAGAACTCGCCCTCGGCGGCAACGTGGCCGACGTCGAAATCGACACGGTTGTTCTTCAGATAGGAAGCATAGACGCCGAGGAGCGCGCGGTCCGGATCGCGCCAGAAGGCATGGCCGGCGACGCCGCCGAAACCGGATCCGGCGCCACCGCCAATACCGTCGAGCTGGAAGCCGAAGGCATGTCCAAGCGGCACGCTGACGGAGCCAAGCCCGAACGCCAGCGCGTCGTCATCGAAGATGCCGAAGCCGCCGGCGATTTTGCCGTTGATCTCGGAAACAGCCGGACGCGTGCCGGCGCCGAAAGCCGCGTCGGAATAATCGGCCGCGAAACCGGGCACAGCGGCAATCAGCCAGCCGCCGGACAAGGCGGTGCACATGAACCATTTCGATCGGTCTACCATGCCAAGCCTCCGTCGTTGCTCCGTGCATGGTTCCACGAAGTCCCGGCCTGGCGAAGTAACATTACGTAAGGTAAGGTAAATCCATCAAACGTGTTGCGGATCGATCACAAGCGCAACGGCCCGCTCAGTTGAATGACCGCAATTCCAGCTCCGCGATCCCGGCGGCAAGATTGAGTCCGGTCTGAGTCTGGAGGCTGACAGGCTGTAGCGCGAAGGAGCTTTCGCTGCCGCCGACAAGCACATTGGCGCCGGCTCCGACGCCGAGCGTCGCCTGCGCCGACACGCCGACATAATCGCCAGCCAGCGCACCGGTGGGCACATCCTCGCTTGGCGCCAGCACGACCCAGCGGATCACGCCGTTTTCGGTTGACCCAAGCTCGATTCCGACGCGCCGGATCTGACCGAAATAGACGTCCGCGGGAGCATCCTCGCCACGCAGAAAATTGCACGACAGATCCTTGGCCGACGACAGAACGGTCGTCTGACCGCTCTTCACCGCGCAATCCAGTACGCCGATTTTCACATGTGTCTGCGCGACGGCAGGCGCACTGGCAAAAACCAGCGCGCCTGCCAGGAATGTTCGAATCATACGCATCGGAGGAACCCTCTTGTCATCGTCGCAGTGCCTCCGGCGCGTTCCGTGCTCGTGTTTCAAGCGGCCGCGCCAGGGCGATCACTGCACCGAGGTCAGCTTCAGCGACGCGATGCCGGCGGCGACGTTCAGACCGGTCTGCACCTGAACGCTGAGCGGATTCAGCGCGACGGACTTGTCCAACCCGCCCACAAGCGCGTTGGCGCCGACACCGGCACCAAGCGTGGCCTCGGCCGTCACGCCGGCATAGTCGCCTTCCAGCGCGCCCGGCTCAACATCGGAGCTCGGCGCGAAAACGGCCCAGGACAGCTGGGTCACGTTGGTGACGCCAACATCGATGCCGAACTTGGTGATCGAGCCCGTGTAGACCTCGGTCGCACCCTGAACGGGATGATAGGCGCAGCTCAGGGTCTTCGACGAACCGAAGATGAAGCCCGTGCCGCCGGCCACCGTGCAATTGAGGACACCGGCCTTCACGCCGGCATCCTCGGCATGCGCGAGCCCGACGGGCGCAGCAGTGGCGATGAGGGCGGTGGCGAGCAGTGCTTTCATAGAACGTGTCATGTGTATTCCTTTCGCTGTGCTCGCGCGAGCGTCGCGGAACATCTGCAACCAAGCGTCATCACGAAGTTGACGACCCAGCGGCGAACGCGCCACCAGAACGACCGTGATTCAAGGCTCGGGAATACAACGGGGCGAGGAACCATTGGTTCCATCGCCCCGCACACATGAACTCGCAGACGGCCTATCTGACGTTGCCGCAGAACCGCTGGATGCGCATGCAGGCTTCCTCGAGCGCCTCGGTCGAGGTGGCGTAGGAAATGCGGAAGTTCGGTCCCAGACCGAAGGCCGAGCCCTGCACAACGGCCACGCCTTCGGTCTCCAGCAGCTCGGTGACGAAATCCTCGTCCGTCTCGATCACCTTGCCCGAAGGCGCCGTCTTGCCGATCAGCCCCGCGCAGGAGGGATAGACATAAAACGCGCCTTCCGGCGTCGGGCAGGAAATCCCGGTCGCCTGGTTGAGCATGGACACCACCAGATCGCGGCGCTGCTTGAACACCTTGTTGTTCTCGCCGATGAAGTCCTGCGGCCCGTTCAGCGCCTCGACCGCCGCCCACTGCGAAATCGAGCAGGGATTGGAGGTCGACTGCGACTGGATCTTGGCCATCGCCTTGATCAGTTCCACCGGACCCGCGGCATAGCCGATGCGCCAGCCGGTCATCGCATAGGCCTTGGAGACGCCATTGACCGTCAGCGTGCGCTCGTAGAGCGCCGGCTCGACCTGCGCGGGCGTGGTGAACTCGAAATCGTCGTAGACGAGATGCTCGTACATGTCGTCCGTCATCACCCAGACCTGAGGATGCTTCATCAGCACGTCGGTGAGCGCCTTCAGCTCGGCGCGCGTGTAGGCGGCACCCGAGGGGTTGGACGGCGAGTTGAAGATCAGCCACTTGGTCTTCGGCGTGATCGCCGCCTCAAGCGCCTCCGGCGTCATCTTGAAGCCGGTGTCCATGGAAGCGTCGACGGTGACCGGCGTGCCGCCGGCCAGCAACACCATGTCCGGGTAGGACACCCAGTAGGGCGCAGGCACCAGCACTTCGTCGCCGGGGTTGATCGTCGCGATCAGCGCGTTGTAGAGCACCTGCTTGCCGCCGGTGCCGACCGTCACCTGCGCCGGCGTGTAGTCGAGGCCGTTCTCGCGCTTGAACTTGTCGCAGATCGCCTGCTTCAGTTCCGGGATGCCGTCGACGGCGGTGTATTTGGTCTTGCCCTGATTGATGGCATCGATCGCCGCCTGCTTGATGTTCTCGGGCGTGTCGAAATCCGGCTCCCCTGCGCCAAGACCGATCACGTCGCGGCCCGCGGCTTTCAGTTCCCGCGCCTTGTTGGTGACCGCGATCGTAGCGGACGGTTGCACACGGGAAAGCGCGTCGGCGATAAAGGCCATCTGTATCTCCTCACTCTCGGATCGCGACGGAGGCACGTCCGGTCCGAAGCAAAATCCGGCGAAATGGAGCCATTCCGCCGATCCATGGAACGCCATATGCTCTAGGCCCGGCAGCGTCGAAGTTCAAGCCCGATCCGCCGGATCGGGCCGGCGGCGGCAAATTAACATGGCGTGAAAGCATTCCTTAGAATCTTCGCTGTAGGAAATAACGCCACTGAAGCGGCAACCGGAATTGGCCTCATGCTGGCACTGCTGCGCTCGGGCGACTGGCTAACGCGCGAGCGGATCAAGGTCTATTCGTGGATACTGATCGCCCAGGCGCTGCTCGCGCTGGCGGGCCTGGTCGTGTTCGCCGACGGGCTGGTCGACGCCTTCGGCAAACCGCTGGGCACGGACTTTTCCAATGTCTGGACCGCGGGGCGCATGGTGCTCGAGGGTCACGCGCCACTGGCCTATGACCCGGCGAGCCACTATGCGGTCCAACAGCAGACCTTCGCGCGCGCCGATATTCCCTTCTACGGCTGGCATTATCCGCCGTTCTTCCTGCTGGTCGCAGCCGTGCTGGCGCTGCTGCCCTATGCGCCCGCGCTTGTGCTGTGGCAGGCGGCAACGCTGCCGCTGTATCTCGTCGTCGTGCGAAAGATTGCGCCGCACCCGCTAACGCTTGTGGCCGCGCTCGCCTTTCCCGCGGTGTTCATCAACCTGGGTCACGGCCATAATGGATTTCTGACCGCCGCGCTGATCGGCGGCGCGCTGCTGTGCCTCGACAGGCGCGCGATCCTGGCGGGCGTGCTCATCGGGCTGCTGGCGTACAAGCCGCAGTTCGGGATTTTCCTGCCGCTCGTGCTGGCCGTGAGCGGCCGCTGGACGACCTTCGCGGCAGCCAGCCTGACCGTCGCGGCGCTGGTCGCGGTCGCAACCCTTGCCTTCGGCATCGACATCTGGACCGCGTTCCTGGAGAGCACCGGGTTCACGCGCGAAATTGTGCTGGAGGCCGGGGGCACGGGCTGGGAGAAGATCCAGAGTCTGTTCTCGGCCGTGCGCCACCTGGGCGGCAGCGTCGAGGCGGCCTATGCGGCACAATTGGTCCTGGCCGCGGCGCTGACCGTCTCGCTGACATGGCTGTGGCGCGGATCCAGTGCGTTTGCGCTGAAAGCCGCCGCCCTGATCGCCGCCTCGCTTCTGGTCACCCCCTATGCGCTGGACTACGATATGGTGGCGCTCGCCCCGGCAATCGCCTGGTTCGCCGCCCACGGCGTACGCATGGGTTTTCGCGACTGGGAGAAGACCACGCTCGCGGTGTTGTGGATCGCTCCACTGATCTCGCGAACCATTGGCGGCCATATTCCGCTGCCGATCGGCTTCCTCGCCATGCTTGCCTTCTATGGTGTCGTGATGAACCGCGCCTGGAGCGAGCAGAGTGTTGCAGCCGCACACGGAGACATACGGCATGCCTAGCCCAGCGACATCCGCCGCCGCACCGCTCGCCGCGAGCCCGCACGGCACGCCCGAGGATGCAAGCAGGCGTCACAGCATCGCGGTGCTGCTGCCCTGCTACAACGAGGCGGAGACCATCGCACCGACCATCGCCGGCTTCGCCCAGGCCCTCCCCGGCGCCCGGATCTACGTCTACGACAACAATTCGGCGGACGAAACGGCGGCGAAGGCCCAGGCAGCCGGCGCGAGCGTCCACCGGGAGCACCTGCAGGGCAAGGGCAACGTCGTGCGCCGCATGCTGGCCGACATCGACGCGGACATCTACCTGATCGCCGACGGCGACATGACCTATGATCCGAAGGCCGCCTCACTGCTCATCCAGACACTGGTCGCCAACAACCTCGACATGACCGTCGGCGTCCGCCAGACCGATGAGTCCGAGGCCTACCGCCGCGGCCACCGCTTCGGCAACCGAACCTTCAACCACATCGTGCGCGGCCTGTTCGGCCCGGCTTCTCCGACATCTTCTCCGGCTACCGGGCGATGTCGCGGCGCTTCGCGAAATCCTTCCCCGTGAGTTCCTCGGGCTTCGAGATCGAGACCGAACTGTCGATCCACGCGCTGGATCTGAAGATCGCCACGGCGGAGGTGCCGGTGCGCTATGCGTCGCGTCCCGAAAACTCGCATTCCAAGCTCAACACCTACCGCGACGGGCTGCGCATTCTTTGGATCATCATGAAGATGTACCGCGCGCTGAAACCGCTGCACTTCTACGGCGGCATCGGCCTCGCCCAATGCCTGGTCGCGGTCATTCTCGGCGCGCCCATCGTCGCCACCTTTCTAGAAACCGGGCTGGTGCCGCGCTTCCCCACCGCGATCCTTGCGACCGGCATCATGCAGATCGGCATCCTGAGCACCACGGCCGGGGTGATCCTCAAGGCCATCAGCGAGGGCCGGCGCGAGGCCAAGCGGTTGCGCTACCTGCAGCTGCCCTCGCTCAGCGCCATGCCGACGTTCACATGAGCGGGAGACCCTCGTGCGCGGTGAATTGACCACGTTCGTACGCTTCTGCCTCATCGGCATCCTCGGTCTCATAATCGACGCCGGTGTGCTGCTGCTGTTGCACCGGGGCGTCGGGCTCGATCCGATCCCCGCGCGCGTGCTCGCCATCCTCGTCGCCGTCAGCGTCACCTGGGGCTTCCACCGCCGCTACACCTTCAGCTCACAAGATCCCCGCCGTACGGCCGAATGGCTGCGCTTTGTGGCCGTGAACGGCGTCGGCGCGGCGTTCAACTTCTCCGTCTATGCCGCCCTGCTCTTCGTCTTCGCCGCGCTCGAGCCACTGGTCGCGCTTGCCGGCGCCTCGGCTGCGGCGCTCATCGTCAATTTCACCGGATCGCGGATCTATGCCTTCCGCGGGCGTCCTGGCTGACCGTTCGCCCGGGAACAAATGTTTGCCGCTTGCCAAACCGCGGGCGAGCGGAAACCATCCCCCAAACAAGCGATACGGGGGAGACGGTGATGAACCTTGCGAAACTGGCGGCCGAACGGGCCGCGTCGGGCAATCCCGTCCGGGTCGGGCTGATCGGCGCCGGCAAGTTCGGCTCGATGTTTCTCTCGCAGGTGCCGACCAGCCCCGGCCTTGCAGTGACGGCCATCGCCGATCTCGATCCCGAACGCGCGCGCAGGGCATGCAAGGACGTCGGCTGGAGCAGCGAATGCATCAGTGCGGTCCGGTTTCTCGACAGCGGCCGCGACCTGATCGCCAGCGGCGATGTCGACGTGGTCGTGGAGGCGACCGGGCACCCGCTGGCCGGCATCAAGCATGCGCTCGACGCCATCGGCAACGCCAAGCACATCGTCATGGTCAACGTGGAGGCGGATGTCCTCGCAGGGCCCATGCTGGCGGAGAAGGCGCGCGAGGCCGGCACGGTCTACTCGCTGGCCTATGGCGACCAGCCCGCGCTGACGGCGGAAATGGTCGACTGGGCGCGCGCCTGCGGCTTCCGGGTCACAGCCGCCGGCAAGGGCACCAAATATCTTCCCAGCTATCACCTCAGCACGCCGGACACCGTCTGGGGCCACTACGGGCTGACGCCTGAACAGGCTCAGAGCGCGGGCATGAACCCGCAGATGTTCAACTCGTTTCTCGACGGCACCAAGTCGGCCATCGAGATGGCGGCCATCGCCAACGCCTGCGATCTCGCCGTGCCCTCGGACGGATTGCGGTTCCCGCCATGCGGGGTCGACGACCTGGCCCATGTGCTGCGCCCGCAAGAGGCCGGCGGCCAGCTCGAAGGCCCGGGGATGGTCGAGGTGGTCTCGAGCCTGGAGCGCGACGGCCGCCCGGTCTACCGCGACCTGCGCTGGGGCGTCTATGTGGTGCTGGAGGCGCCGAACGACTATGCCGCCGCCTGCTTCGCCCAATACGGGCTGAAAACGGACGACAGCGGCCGCTACGCCTCCATGTACAAGCCGTTTCACATGATCGGCCTGGAGCTGAACATCTCGATTCTCTCCGCCGCCCTGCGCAACGAGGCGACGGGCCAGCCAACGGATTTTCGCGGCGATGTGGTGGCCGTGGCCAAACAGAACCTCAAGCCCGGCGACAGGCTCGACGGCGAAGGCGGGTTCACGGTCTGGGGAAAGCTGCTGCCCGCGCGCCGGAGCGTCACCCTGAACGCACTGCCCATCGGCCTGGCGCATGGGGTCACGCTTGTCCGGGACGTGGCCGCGGGCACGGTGATCGGCTGGGACGACGTCTCCCCGATCGAGGGTGTCGCCGCCGATCTGAGGAGGCAAATGGAAGACAGGCTGCGCGGCTGACCCGGGCGCGCAAAAAATACGGCCGGCAACGCATGGCGCCGCCGGCCGTCGAGGCATCGTCAGGGAGGGACGATCAGAAGGCGGCGCCCGGCTTCAGGCCGATCCGCTTGAGGATCATCGCCAGCGGGCAGAAGCCGGTGAAGGCCGACTGCAGCAGGTTCGCGCCCACAAAGGCGGTCAGCCACAGGAAGCGCATGTCGACATACAGCGCCAGCAGCAGCGAGGCGAGAATGACGGTGCCCGCGAAGGCCAGAACGAAACGATCGATGGACATGGATTTCTCCTTGAAGGACGTACCCGGACAGGCAGGTGGCGTTCCTATAAATTAGTATTTTAGAATATAATAATATAGATCGCAAAACGCAAGCCCCCCGGCAGGCGGCAGCGCAAACCCATCGCCCGCAGTGATCGGTCGTATCAAAACATTTGGCTGGTTGCCGGCGCGGACCGGCCCTAGGATTCAACGGCGGACCCATTCCACACGGCTTTCCGCCCGCCGGTCGTTTTTCTGACCCCACGGCCTCGCACATACAGGACATTTCGAATGCACACGCTTTACTCGATGCGGGACTCCGGAAACTGCTACAAGCCGCGTCTGGCCATGGCCCAGCTCGGCATCGCGTTTCGCGTCGAAACCGTGGATATTTTTTCGGGCGCCACCCACACGCCGGAATTCCTGGCCATCAGTCCCAAGGCCCGCATTCCCGCCCTGCGGCTGGCCGACGGTCGGACGCTCGCCGAATCCAACGCCATACTGCTGTATCTAACCGAGGGCACCGATTTGCTGCCCGGTGACGCCTATGAGCGGGCGAAGGTCTACGAGTGGTTGTTCTGGGAACAATATGTCCATGAGCCGGCCATCGCGGTGGCGCGCTACTGGTGGTCGCTGAAGCCCGGCGGCCGCGCGGAAAAGGCCGATCAGTTCCCGCTGTGGCACGAGAAGGGCAACGCCGCCCTGGCCCTGATGGACGAGCATCTGGCGGGCAACGACTTTCTCGCGGCGAACCGCTACACGGCGGCCGACATCGCGCTCTACGGTTACACCCATGTGGCGGACGAGGGCGGCTTCGATCTCGGCCGCTATCCGGCGGTCCGCGCGTGGCTCGAGCGCGTGGCGAACCAGCCCGGACACGTCCCCATGGACTGGCAGCCCTGACGCCGGCAAGGACGGCCTGCCAAGACCGTTAACGAACCGGTAAGCCATTGCCACGTTTCCGCCCCGAAAAGCCTCCGCATTTGTCATATTCAGAGCATTTCCGCGTCTCATTCGCACGGCACAGTGACGGCTGATCGAAACGCGATAATGCGCGGAGGAAGACGGCATGGCACACGATCACGAACGGTCCGCCATCAAGGGAACAACCGGCATGCACACACGGCCGGCCATGGAGACAGTCCGGGGCGACACGCCCCGGGGCACCGGCGCGTTGCGGGCGCCAATGCGGCTGGTCACCCTGCTCACAGGCGCGGCATGCCTGGTGTTGTTTCCCGCGGTCGCCACGGCGGCGACCCAGGCGCAGTCCCCCGCGATCGGCATCGGAATTGCCTTTGCCACGCTTGTTGTGATGTTCGCCCTGGTCGCTGCCATGTGGCGGCGCTTCGCCCGCCAGTTCCGGCGCTCCGCCCGGCCGCGCTGGGAAGACTGGGGCTGATCCGGCCGCGCTGCCGCGCCGTTCCCTTCGCGGCGCGGCGCCTCTCGACGGATTTTGAGAAAAGGTATTCTATGTGCGGGTTCCTGACCGCCGCGGAGCGCGCACATGGCCATCGAACTGACCATCAATCCCGAGACCATCCGCATGCTCGTGCAGAAGGCGCGCGTCGCCAACGCCGCCCTTGAGGACACGTTCGAGGACGGCCACGAGGGCGATGTCGAGTTCGATCCCGATACGCTGAGCGAAGGCCATCACCACGAAGGCCTGGTCGAAGAGGAAAACGACGATTTCTCGGCCGAGGAATTGACGGAACTGATCGACGATCTGAACGTCGATGAGGCGGCGGAACTCGTCGCCATCGCGTGGATTGGCCGCGGCGACTATGAGCCGGCCGATTTCGCCTCCGCAACAGACGACGCGCGCAGCCGCGCCGCCGGTCCCACCTCCACCTATCTTCTCGGCATGCCGATGCTGGCCGACTATCTGGAGGCGGGGCTCGACACGCTGGAGCTTTAACGGCCGGCAGCACCCGGGAATGAACGCATCGATCGTCTTGCTCGCGTGCCGCCTTCTCCATTCGGGCGCACGGCCGGCCCGCCATCATCGCGCTTGCATCGCCCGGTGCGCTCGGTTACGCGAGCGGCATGACCAGGTTCACCGCCAATACCCTGCTGCTGACCGCCGCCGCGATCTGGGGCTCCGCCTTCGTCGCCCAGGCGACCGCGATGGACGACATCGGCCCGCTGTATTTCAGCGGCATCCGGTTTCTGATAGCCAGCCTGTGCGTCGCGCCGTTTGCCTGGCATGAGGCGCGCAAGGCAAAAAGCGCGTCCCAGCCGCCGGTCTCCCGCCGCCACTACCGGTCCTTCGTGTTCCTCGGTCTCGCCTTCTTCTTCGCCATTGCGATCCAGCAGATCGGCCTGGTCGCCACCACGGTGATCAACGCCGGTTTTCTGACGGCGCTCTACGTGGTGCTGGTGCCGCTTCTGGGGCTGGTGGCATTTCGCGAAAAGCCGCATGTCATCGCCTGGCCCGCCGCCGGCACGGCGCTTGGCGGTATCTGGCTGCTGGGCGGCGGCGCGCTCACCGGCGGCAATCTCAACTGGGGCGACGCCGCCATGGTCGCCTGCGCGGTCTTCTGGGCAATCCACGTCGGCATGATCGGCCGCATCGGCGCCGACAGTGGCCGGCCGCTGATGCTGTCGCTGGTGCAATTCATGGTGGTCGGTGTTCTGGGCGTCGGCCTGGGGCTGGTGTTCGAGGAGTTGAGCTGGGCGGCCATCGAGGGCGCGGCCTTCGAGCTGTTCTACACCAGCGTGATT
The DNA here is from genome assembly GCF_003432385.1 of Breoghania sp. L-A4. NCBI lineage: Bacteria > Pseudomonadati > Pseudomonadota > Alphaproteobacteria > Hyphomicrobiales > Stappiaceae > Breoghania > Breoghania sp. L-A4. The sequence continues at coordinate 4,642,353 of NZ_CP031841.1, forward strand.
TCCGGCGGTCTCGCCTTCACGCTGCAGGCCGTGGCGCAACGCTGGACCCGCACGGCCGACGCCGCGATCCTGCTGTCGTCCGAAGCCCTGTTCGGCGCGCTCTTCGGCGCCTGGCTGCTGGGCGAACGGCTGGGGCCGCTGGGGCTCGTCGGCTGCGGCCTGATCTTCGCCGCCATCCTCGCCGTGCAACTAGTGCCGATCATGGGTTGGGCGCGCCTGCGCCGGGCCTGAGCCTAACGGCGCAGGTTCGGCCCCATGCGCAGAATGACCGCCCGGGGCACGCAATAGTCGCGATAAAATTGCGCCGAATTGCGCAGCCCGCACAACTCGCGCTGGATCACCACATGCCACAGCGCCTCGCCCGCTTCCGCCAGAAGCGCCGCGCGCCGGTCGGCGTCCGCTCCGCCGCATTCTTCGAACTCCCTCAGCCGCGCGAGCCGGTGCTCGAGCCTGGTGCCCAGCCGCGCCAGCGTGCCCGCCTTCTCGGCCAATACTTCGGCCTCGAGCGCGGCGCTGAGCGGGTCGAGCTCCTTGGTAAATTTTCGCGGCGGACGAAGGGACATGGGCACTCCTTGGTCCTAATGAAGGAAGTGCTGTCGGCAAGGTCAAGAGGGACACGTCCTGGAAAGGGCTCGCCGCATCCCTGTTTGCAATTGCGCGGCCCGCCCTTATACCGGTCGGCAAAACAATCTCGGGAGGACTGCGTGAACGAGCCTCATGTATTGATCGCGGGCGGCGGCATCGGCGGCATGGCCCTGGCGCTGACGCTGCATCAGATCGGCGTGCGCTGCACCGTTTTCGAAAGCGTGCGCGAGCTCAAGCCGCTCGGCGTCGGCATCAACATCCAGCCCAACGCGGTGCGCGAGCTGTTCGATCTCGGCATCGGCGCCGATCAGCTCGACCAGGTGGGCGTGCCCGCCAGGGAATGGGCGCTGGTGGGCCAGCACGGCCAGGAAATCTATTCCGAACCGCGCGGCCTTCTCGCCGGCTACAACTGGCCGCAATACGCCGTGCACCGGGGCGCGCTGCACATGCTGCTCGCCCGCACGCTCGCCGAACGCGCCGGCCCGGACGCCATCCGCCTCGGCGCGCGCGTCACCGGCTACCGCAAGAACCCGGACGGCACGGTCACCGCGCTGATCACCCATGCCGACGGCGCAACGAGCGAGGAGACCGGCACGCTGCTGTTCGGCGCGGACGGCATTCATTCCGCCATCCGCGCGCAGATGCACCCGGACCAGCCGCCGATCCACTGGGGCGGCGCGGTCATGTGGCGCGGCACCACGCGCGCCAAGCCCGTGCGCACCGGCTCGTCTTTCATCGGCCTGGGCACACACCGCCAGCGCATGGTCATCTACCCGATTTCCCCGCCCGATCCCGACACCGGCCTGGCGCTGATCAACTGGATCGCCGAGGTCACCTACGACGATCCGTCGGCGCGCGATTCCACCCGTTGGTTCGGCGAGGCGCCGCTGGACGACTTCGCGCATTACTTTGCCGACTGGACCTACGACTGGATGGACGTTCCGGAACTGCTGCGCGGCGCCGATGTGGCCTACGAGAACCCGATGATCGATCGCGATCCGGTCGACACATGGATCGACGGCCCCGTCGCGCTGATGGGCGATGCGGCGCACGCCATGTACCCCACCGGTTCGAACGGTGCGAGCCAGGCGATCATCGACGCACGGGTTCTCGGCGCCATGATGCTGGAGCGCGGCGTGACGCCGGCGGCGCTCGCCGCCTTCAACGACAAGCTTTGCGGCCCCATCTCCGAGCTCATCCTGCGCAACCGCGGCGCGGGACCCTTCGGCCTGCTCAATCTGGTCAACGACCGCTGCGAAGGCGTGTTCGAGAACATCGACGACGTAATCCCGCCGGACGAACGCACCGAGTTCATGGCCCGCTACAAGGCCGCAGCCGGCTTCGCCATTGACACGCTCAACGCGGCCGGGCGGACGATTGCGGACGGGGCACGGGTGGGCGGAGGCTAGAGCGTTTCCTTGTTAAATGGGATCAATTCTGTTGGTCCAAACCGGTTCGATCCGCGAGGAAACGGGCGAACGGCGTAGCCCATGCTACGGCGGAGGCCGTTGACGCGGCGGACGGCCGGTTTCGACCAACCCTTTGGGCGGGATGAATTTTCCCGATTATCGGCGAGGCCCGTCCCGGCCAGATCCGCGATATGCCCTTCGCCAATCCTCTTGATCCTCGACAAAATTCATCGCCGCAGAATGGGTCCATTTATCAAGGAAACGCTCTAAGCAATCCCCGCTCGGGGTCATTCAGGGCGCCGCGAAGGCCGGGCGCACGGCGGATGTTTCCCCGCCGCGGCCGAGCGCACCGTCTGCCGGATGATCCGGAGGCGTCGCCTGCTGCGCGACAATGAGCGTCACGGCGAGGTCTCCCACGCCGTGACGCTCATCGCCATGGTCGAAATTCTGATCCGGCGACACGCTCGTCCATGAATGGCGGAGCTGCGGCCCTCAGATGTATTCGACGCCGGTGATCTCGTAGGAATGCGCGCCGCCGGGCGCCGCGACCTCGATGGTGTCGCCGACTTCCTTGCCGATGAGGGCGCGGGATATCGGCGAGGAGATCGACACGCGGCCGGACTTCACGTCCGCCTCCACGTCGCCGACGATCTGGTACCGTTTCTCTTCCTCGGTGTCCTCGTCGATGAGGGTCACCGTGGCGCCGAACTTGATCGTGGCGCCGGACATCTTGGAGACGTCGATCACCTCGGCGCGGCCGAGCTTGTCCTCGAGCTCGTTGATGCGGCCCTCGTTGAGGCTCTGCTGTTCCTTGGCGGCGTGATACTCCGCGTTCTCTGAGAGATCGCCGTGGGCGCGCGCTTCCGAAATCGCCTGAATGATGCGCGGGCGCTCCACCGAGGTCCGATGCTTCAGCTCAAGCTCGAGCTGGGCGTGCCCGCCGATCGTCATCGGTACTTTTTCCATAACCCTGGGACCTCTTTGGCCTCTGCACGACGCCCCTCGGGACGCGTCAGACAATATGAATAGACCGACCTGCGAGCGGAGGTCCGCTCATAGGCCGATCTGTCTAAGATCGTGGGAGCGTCCCTTCGACGTCTCACGAGAGACGCCGGCGCTCCGGTGTGAACCCCGGGGATCCCCCCCGGGCGCTCGGGCAGTCGAATTAGGCAACCGCTGGGAAGTAGTCCTGCAGCGGCCGGACTTCAAGATGACCGGTTTTATATGCCTCGATGCCCTTCGTCGCGGCGATCGCGCCTGCGAGCGTCGTGTAATAAGGCACCTTGTGAAGCAGCGCCGCGCGCCGAAGCGACCGGCTATCGGAAAGAGTCGAAGCACCTTCGGTCGTATTGAAGACCAATTGAACCTCTCCGTTCTTGATAGCATCGACGATGTGCGGTCGTCCTTCAAGAACCTTGTTGATTTTCGAGCACGCAAGACCGTTTTCTTCAAGGAAGCGCTGCGTGCCGCCGGTGGCGATAATCGTGAACCCGCAGTCCAGCAGCAGCCGGACCGTGTCCACCACGCGCGGCTTGTCGGCGTCGCGCACGGAGACAAAGGCCGTGCCGCTGGTGGGCACCAGGGCGCCCGCGCCCAGTTGCGACTTGGCGAAGGCCACCGGATAGGCGCGATCGAGCCCCATGACCTCGCCGGTCGAGCGCATTTCCGGGCCGAGGATCGTGTCCACGCCCTGGAAGCGGGCAAACGGGAAGACGGCTTCCTTGACCGCCACATGCGCGATGTCGGGCTTTTTCAGATTGAATGACGCCAGGCTCTCGCCCGCCATGATGCGGGCTGCGATCTTGGCCACCGGGATGCCGATGGTCTTGGCGACGAAGGGCACGGTGCGCGAGGCGCGCGGGTTGACCTCAAGCACGTAGATCACGTCGTCCTTGATGGCGTATTGCACGTTCATCAGGCCGCCGACATTGAGTCCCAGGGCCATGGCGCGTGTCTGACGCTCCAGCTCCTCGAGCATGGCGGGCGACAGGGAATGGGCCGGCAGCGCGCAGGCCGAATCGCCGGAATGGATGCCGGCTTCCTCGATGTGCTCCATGATGCCGCAGACGAACACGTCCTTGCCGTCGCACAGCGCGTCGACATCGACCTCGATGGCGTCGGACAGATAGCTGTCGATGAGCACCGGACTGTCGCCGGAGACGACAACCGCCTCGTTGATGTAGCGATCGAAATGGGCGTCGTCGCGGACGATCTCCATGCCGCGGCCGCCCAGCACGTAGGACGGACGGATCACCGCCGGATAGCCGATCTTCCTGATGATGGCGCGAGCCTCGTCGGCCGAGCGCGCGATGCCGTTGTTGGGCTGCTTGAGATCGAGATCGTGCAACAGCTGCTGGAAGCGGTCGCGGTCCTCCGCCAGGTCGATGGCGTCGAGCGAGGTGCCCAGGATCGGAATGCCGGCCTCGCTGAGCGCGTGGGCGAGCTTGAGCGGCGTCTGGCCGCCGAACTGCACGATCACGCCGTGCACGGTGCCCCTGGTCTGCTCGACGCGGATGATCTCGAGCACGTCCTCGGCGGTCAGCGATTCGAAATACAATCGGTCCGAGGTGTCGTAGTCGGTCGACACGGTCTCGGGATTGCAGTTGATCATGATGGACTCGTAGCCCGCGTCCGCCAGCGCGAAGGCCGCGTGGCAGCAGCAGTAGTCGAACTCGATGCCCTGACCGATGCGGTTCGGCCCGCCGCCCAGGATGATCACCTTCTTTGCGTCCGACGGCCGGGACTCGTCCGCGGGCGCGCCGGCGAACGGCGGTTCGTAGGTCGAATACATGTAGGCGGTCGGCGAGGCGAACTCCGCCGCGCAGGTATCGATGCGCTTGTAGACCGGATGCACGTTCAGCGCGGTGCGCACCGCCTTGACGTCCTTTTCGCTCTTGTCCGCGAGCTTCGCCAGCCTGGCGTCGGAAAAGCCCATCGCCTTGAGCATGCGGAAGGCGCGGGCGTTGTCCGGAAGGCCGTGCTTGGCGATCTTGGCCTCCAGCTCGACGATGCTGCGGATCTGGTCCAGGAACCAGGGATCGATCTTGCACGAGGCGTGGATCTGGTCGTTGCCGACGCCCAGCCGCATCGCCTGGGCCACCTTCAGCAGGCGGTCTGGCGTCGGCGTGCCGAGCGCCGCGCGAATGGCGTTCTTGTCGTCGCCCATGCCCAAACCGGGGATCTCGATTTCGTCGAGGCCGGACAGACCCGTCTCCAGGCCGCGCAAGGCCTTCTGGAGGCTTTCGGGGAAAGTGCGGCCGATGGCCATGACCTCGCCCACCGACTTCATCGCCGTGGTCAGCACCGGCTCGGCGCCGGGGAATTTCTCGAACGCGAAGCGCGGGATCTTCGTGACCACATAATCGATGGTCGGCTCGAAGGCCGCCGGCGTTGCGCCGCCGGTGATGTCGTTTTCCAGCTCGTCCAGCGTGTAGCCGACCGCGAGCCGCGCCGCCACCTTGGCGATCGGAAAGCCGGTGGCCTTGGACGCCAGCGCGGAGGAGCGCGAAACGCGCGGGTTCATCTCGATGACGATCAACCGGCCGTCTTCCGGGTTGACGGCGAACTGCACGTTCGAGCCGCCGGTCTCCACGCCGATCTCGCGCAGCACAGCCAGCGAGGCGTCGCGCATGATCTGGTATTCCTTGTCCGACAGGGTCAGAGCCGGCGCGACGGTGATCGAATCGCCCGTGTGCACGCCCATCGGGTCGATGTTCTCGATCGAGCAGATGATGATGCAATTGTCGTCACGGTCGCGCACCACCTCCATCTCGTATTCCTTCCAGCCGAGCACCGATTCCTCGATCAGCACCTCGGTGGTCGGCGAGGCGTCGAGACCGCGCTCGAGAATCTCGAGGAACTCCTCGCGGTTGTAGGCGATGCCGCCGCCGGTGCCGCCCATGGTGAAGGAGGGACGCAGGATGGCCGGCAGGCCGATCTTGTCCAGCGCGGCGAACCCGTCGGCCATGCAATGGGCGAGATGCGATGTCGGGGTTTCAAGGCCAATCCTGTTCATCGCCTCGCGAAAGCGTTCGCGGTCCTCGGCCTTGTCGATGGCGTCGGCGGTCGCGCCGATCATCTCCACGTCCCACTTGTCGAGCACGCCCATCTTGCGCAAGCTGAGCGCGCAGTTGAGCGCCGTCTGGCCGCCCATGGTCGGCAGCAGCACCAGCTTTTCGTCCGGGCGCTCGCGACGCTCCTTCTCGATGATCTTCGCGACGATTTCCGGGGTGATCGGCTCGATGTAGGTGGCGTCGGCCAGATCCGGGTCGGTCATGATCGTTGCCGGATTGGAATTGACCAGGACAATGCGGTAGCCGTCGGCCTTCAGCGCCTTGCAGGCCTGGGTGCCCGAATAGTCGAACTCGCAGGCCTGGCCGATGACGATCGGGCCTGCGCCGATGATGAGGATCGAGGAAATATCGGTACGTTTTGGCATCGTGGCTCGCAGCGTGCCCGCCATGGACGCGGGAGCGCCCCGGTTCGGGTCACGATCGTGGTGTAGAGAGGCGGTGTTGCTGGGCGCGGGTTATAGGGAAAAAATCGCGGCGCGGGAAGACCGGTTGACCCCCATTTGCCGGATAATATCGAGATCGGTCCTGTTTTTGCCCGGACGGCGTCCTCAAGGAGTGGCCGAAAACGCGCGCAACCCCACCGGCCGCGGTCGGTCGCAGACGCCGCGATGATGCCCGCGACGCATGGTCCCGCACCCGGACGCCTTCTGGATCCGGCTGTGCATGATCCGGATTTGCTGGACAGCATGATTTGAAACTGGTGAAACGTATTCATGTTTCCAGATTTTAGTCTGAACAGGACATGCGATATTTTAATAAGGTGGAGCGGCTCCCGGCTGAATGCTCAAAAGCCAGTTATCCCGGAATCTTGGCGTATTTCGCAATATAATTCCGATATAATTTTATGAACACTTTTAACATATACCGACAATTCACTTAGGGATACAGATGGATGAACTGTAATTTTCGAAAAGGTGCCATAATTTTTCATTTGTATCTCTAATTATTAAAATTTTCGGCTCCGGATTATCTTTCTAAAAATTATTTGTATTGTCAATTAATGCTGTTCTCATGAATGCCTTTGCGTTATGAAAGAAATGTGCGACGAGCCTCCCGCAGCAGGGAAGCGTCTCCAAGTGCAGCGATAGGGCGTTACAGTTTCCGGCGCGATGCGCTGACCGGGCGTGGCGCTTTCGTTCTGGGAATCCCGGGTGCATGAGAATGCAAACTTGCTTCCGGCAAGTTGTATCCGCTTGCATCCAAATCACGCTGCATGATGACTTGACCTATATCGATGAGTGGTTCGTTGGCAACGATGAGTGGTTCGAAACAAGACAGCGCCTCCGGGAATGTCGTGCAATTCCCCGGCGCAGCCGAGACGCGCGGACAGGGCACGGTTGCATCCGATGCCGGCCGCGGTTTGGCTCTGCCGCCAGCGGTGCCTGGAACGCGTCCGGAGCACTCTGGCGAAATGCGCGGCAACGCGGCTTTGGAGACGCGCGGCGGCGACTATCTGCTTCATGCGCGCGCGTTGCACGGTTGGGCGGATTATCTGGCGGCGAAGGATATCGACTACGCCGCGCTGGCGCGCCGCGCCGGGGTCGACCATGTCGATCCGTCGTGCTTTGAGAGCTACGTTGGCGCCGCCCGGTTTTCCCATTTCCTCGAGTTGGCGGCGGACGCATGCGGCGACGAACTCGCCGTTTTGCGCTGGATCGACAGCGTCAGCGACCTGGCGCTTGGGCCCGTCCTGCTGTGTCTTACCTATGCGCCGACGCTGCGCGCCGCGATCGACGTGCTGTTGCGCTTCCAGATCGCCCATGTTGACGCGGCGGCGTGCGAAATTTTCGAGAAAGACGGCATCACGACCGTTTCGTGGAGCTATTCGCCGGTTGTCCTGTGGCCTGAGCAACTGGTGGATCGAGGCGCCGCGCTGTTTATCGGCCGCATCCGGACGATGCTGCCGCCGGACGCCGCGCCGCTGGCGGTCGAGCTCAAGCGGCGCAAGCCGGGCTCGGTGGCGCTGCATCACAAGCTGCTCGGCCCGGACGTGACGTTTGAGGCGGAGCGCAATGCGTTTTCTGTCGCCACGCACCTGATGGACGCACGCAATCCCAATGCGGACGCGAATCTTTTTGCGGCGCTCAGCGCCCTCAACGAGCGTCTGGTCGGCGAACGCCGCGGCAAAAGTGACATGGTGCTGAGGGTGAAGGAGGAAATCCTGCGCCGGATGAGCCACGAGACACTCGCGCTCGAACCGATCGCGCGGCATCTGGGTTACAGCAGCCGCGGCTTGCAGCGCCGGCTTGCCGGCTACGACACCACCTTCCACAATCTGCTTGAGCAGACTCGTAAAGAGACGGCCAAGCGCTATATCGAGGAAACGGATTTCCGCATCTCGGAGATTTCCTACAGGCTCGGGTTCTCGACCATCGGCAACTTCACGCGTGCGGCCAAACGCTGGTTCGGCTGCACGCCACGTGAATACCGTCAGGGCCTGCAGGGGTGCCCAGGCGCGGATAGTCGGATTCCGTCAGCGTGTGGCGACCGGTCTGCGGCGAGCGCCAGACGCCACAGGATACGGCCGTGTTACCAAGTTTGTATCGCGGCCTTTTGTCATGCCTCAACGGTCATGATTGTGTGGTACGCGCTCGGTATCCGGGACACGGATGCCGGCTGAACCGAGTGGAGCTTCCGTATGCGTCATGCGGAAAATCCCGCCCGGCGGTGTATCGGGATAAATGTTCGGCATCGACGGCGAATTCGCAAATGCGCTTTGGTGGCATACTTCCGCTACGCGATGGATGAATCCCGCCGTATGCGCCAACGACAAGAAGAAGAACAAAGGAATTGAAACGCCAAGCGGGCAGTCCAGAACGGCGATTGGCCGGCAGCGCAAGCGAGCCGGCATGGCGCTCAGGCGCCCGATCGCCTCAGTCCCGCGCATTCCCCGAATGCCCTGGTAGCAGCGAGCCTTGATGTGGAGGGCTCAATTCACAACGATAATCCACTCACAAGCAGGTACTATGAATACGAACGTGAAAACACCCGTGGCTGTTCCCGACATCGCTCAGCCGATTCAGACGTCGGTCGACGATGAGACTCTGCTCTCGATCTCGGAAATGGCGGACCGGTTCCAGGTCACCCTGAGGACGCTCCGCTTCTACGAGGAAAAGGGGTTGCTGTCCCCGGTCCGTCGCGGATCGCGCCGGTTCTACCGCGAGCAGGAAATCGGCCGCATGCGGGTTATTCTGCAAGCCAAGCGCATCGGCCTGACGCTCGTGGAAATCCGCCAGGTCCTGAAGCTCGCGGTTGGCAAGACCCAGCGCGCGGAACAGCTTCGCAAGCTGCGCGAGATCTGCTCGCAGCAGGAAGAGATGCTGCGCGACCAGTATGAGCAGGTTCGTTTGCAGCTGGCGGAAACCGAGCAGGTTCTCGGCCAGTTGGAAGAACTGATGAAATCGGAAGCTGCCTGACGCTCACCTCGAGCCGATCGCAAACAAAAAACGCCGACGGTCCGTCGACCGCCGGCGTTTTTGTTTACATGTCCTCGCCATTGCCCGAGCGCGCGGCGTCCTGAGCGGGCTTCCGCGATCAGGCGCGTTCGGCGACCTGCGCGTCGCCCTTGCGGGCGCGGATCAGGTTGACAAAGCGGTTGAACAGATAATGACTGTCGCGCGGGCCGGGCGAGGCTTCGGGTGATACTGCACCGAGAACACCGGCTTGCCGGTGACCCGCAGTCCGCAGTTCGATCCGTCAAACAGCGACACGTGGGTCTCCTCGACCGTGTCGGGGAGACTTTTCGCGTCCACCGCGAAACCGTGATTCATCGAGGTGATCTCGACCTTTTCCGTGGTGCGGTCGAGCACCGGATGATTGGCGCCGTGATGGCCCTGATGCATCTTGGTCGTGGTGCCGCCAAGCGCCAGGCCGAGAAGCTGGTGGCCCAGGCAGATGCCGAACAGCGGCACGTCGGCTTCGATCACCTTGCGGATCGCCGGCACGGCGTATTCACCCGTGGCCGCCGGATCGCCGGGGCCGTTGGACAGGAACACCCCATCGGGCGCCAGCGCCAGCACGTCCTCGCCGGTGGCCGTTGCCGGCAACACGGTGACCCGGCAGCCCTGGTCGGCCAGCAGCCGCATGATGTTGCGCTTGATGCCGTAGTCGATGCACACCACATGATAGCGCGGGTCTTCCTGGCGGCCGTAGCCGTGTTCCCACGTCCACGGCGTTTCGTCCCAGGTGAAGCGCTGCGCGGTGGTCACCGACTTCGCCAGGTCCATGCCCTCGAGATCCGGCACGGCCTTGGCCTGCGCCTTCAGCGCGTCGAAATCGAACGTGCCGTCGGCCGCATGCACAATCACCGCGTTCTGCATGCCGCCTTCGCGGATGTGGACGGTCAGCGCGCGGGTGTCCACGCCGCAGATGCCGACGATGCCGCGCGCCTTCAGCCAGTCATTGAAGCCGCGCATCGCGCGGTAGTTCGACGGATCGGTGATGTCGGCGCGCAGCACGACGCCGCGAATGCCGGAGGCCGCCGCCATGTTGACGGTCTCGATGTCCTCGTCATTGGCGCCGATGTTGCCGATATGGGGGAAGGTGAAGGTGATGATCTGGCCGGCGTAGGACGGGTCCGTGAGGATCTCCTGATAGCCCGTGATCGCGGTGTTGAAGCACACTTCGCCTTGCGCCGTACCCACGGCGCCGAGCCCGAATCCCTCGATTACGGTGCCGTCTGCCAGAATGAGGGCGGCCGTCGTCGGCGTCGCGGACCAGGCGTCTGCGTTCGTCATGGGTTGCATTCTCGATCCGGTTGATGACATCATGCGCGCGCCCGCCTGGGTCCGGCCGGCAGGGCAGCCGACAACACCTCATTGAGGCGCGCTCAGGCGCGCACACTAGGGCAACAAAAAGCGCTGGTCAACACTCGACAACGCGAAATTTCACTATAAAAATCAGTATCTTAGGAATTCGGCGTGAGACGGCGTGCAGTGGGAGTGTTCCGCGGCGGCCGCGATGTCCCGAAACTCCGTGAGGGAAGTCATGCGCGAGCACATCAATGCCGCATTGAAGAAGGCCGTCGAGGCGCAGGACAAACGCCGCGCCGCGACCCTTCGTCTGATCTGCACCGCGATCAGCGACCGGGCGGGCGCTGCGCGTGAACAGGGCCGCGATGGCGTCACGCCGGAAGAGGTGCTCGACATCCTGCGCCGGATGATCCGCCAGCGGAAGGAATCGACCGTCGAGTACGAGGCGGCAGGAAAGCTCGATCTGGCGCAGCAGGAGCGCGATGAAATCGCGATTATCCGCGAGTTTCTGCCCAAGCAGTTCGACGATGAAGAGATGCAGCAGGCCTGTCAGGCCGTGGTCGACTCGCTGGGCGCGCACGGCCTGCGCGACATGGGCCGCACCATGACGGCGCTCAAGGAGCGCTATCCCAACAAGATGGATTTCGCCCGCGCCAGCTGCATGGTCAAGGACCTGCTGCGCGACGCCGGCAACGCCTGAGGCGCCCTTTCTTCACAACGCCGTCCCCGGGTTGTCCCCAGCGTGTCCACCGGTTATCAGAAAACCGGTCCACAGCCAGCGTCCGTGTCCGGGAGGCTGAGCGAAATTCGTTCCGCTCAAGCACCACGATTCGCGCTATGCTGACCCCGATCCACCAAGAGCGACCGCATGCGTTTTCCGCCTTCCCTGCTTGACGACATTCGCGCCCGGCTCTCGCTGTCGGACGTGGTCGGCCGGCGTGTGACCTGGGACCGGCGCAAGACGCAGCCCGGCAAGGGCGACTTCTGGGCCTGCTGCCCGTTTCATCAGGAAAAGAGCCCCAGCTTTCACGTCGATGACCGGCGCAATCACTACAAGTGCTTCGGCTGCGGCGCGTCCGGCGACCATTTCCGCTTTCTCATGGAAACCGAGGGCTGTCGTTCCCCGAGGCCGTGGAGCGGCTGGCGGGCGATGCCGGTGTCACGCTGCCCAAGGCGGATCCGCAGGCAGCCGCGCGCGAGCACAAGCGCGCGGGCCTCGCCGAAATCTGCGAGATGGCGGCGAAATTCTTCGAAGGCGAATTGCGCGGCCCGGCGGCGCGCGACGCGCGGAGCTATCTCGAAGGCCGCAAGCTCACCGCCGACACCTTGCGCGAGTTCCGCTTCGGCTTCGCCCCCAACGGCCGCGACGCGCTGAAGAACCACCTCTCGGACAAGGGCGTGGATGAGGCGCAGATGGTCGAGGCGGGCCTGGTCATCAAACCGGAAGGCGGACGCGCCTCCTACGACCGGTTCCGCAACCGCATCATCATTCCGATCGAGAACGAGCGCGGCCAGGTGGTGGCGTTCGGCGGCCGCACGCTGGATCCCGAGGGCCAGCCCAAATACCTCAATTCGCCCGAGACGCCGCTGTTTCACAAGGGCTCGATGCTGTTCAACGTTCACCGTGCCCGCCAGCCGGCCTATGAGGCCAAGGAGGCGATCGTGGTGGAAGGCTACATGGACGCGATCGCCGTCTATCAGGCCGGCGTCCGGCACGTGGTCGCGGCGCTGGGCACGGCGTTCACCGAGGACCAGATCGCCCGGATGTGGAAGCTGGCGGCCGAGCCGGTCGTCTGTTTCGACGGCGATGCGGCCGGCGTCAACGCGGCGCACCGCGCCGTCGACCGGATCCTGCCCTCGCTGAAGAGCGGCTATTCCTTCCAGTTCGTGTTCCTGCCCGATGGCCAGGATCCGGACGATCTGATCCAGGCGGGCGGCCGTGAGCGCTTTCTGGAGGCGGTCCGCGCGGCCACGCCCTTGTCCGACGTCCTGTGGAGCCGCGAGATCACCGGCCGCGAGATCAACACGCCCGAGCGCAAGGCGGCTTTGGAAAAGTCGCTCGACGACATGGTCGCCACGATCCGCGACGACCGGGTCAAGCGCCGCTATCAGCTGGAAATCCGGCTCAAGCTGTCGAACCTGTTCTGGGAAGCGGCGCGCGCGGCGCGCTCCGAGGGACGCGATCCGGGCCGCCGCAAGGATGGCCGGAAGGACGGCCGAAAGGACGGATGGTCCGGTCGCGGCGAGGTCCCACACGGCGATCTGGCACAGGGCCAGCGCATCGAGAGACCGCAGGGCCCGCAGTTCAATACCGAGCGCGTGGTCTGCGGGTTGTGCATTCAGTATCTGGAGCTGTTCGAGCGCCACGTGGAGCGGCTGTCGCAGCTCAGCTTCAACGACGAGCTGCACGATCGCTTCAAGATGGAATTGTGCCGGGTCGCGACCGATCTCGACCGGCAGAGCGTGACATCGTTCTTCGACACGCTGGACCCGCGCTTTTACGAGATCTTCAAGGAAGTCATGCGCGAGGGCGAGGCGGGGGACGCAAAGAAACCCTTGCAGCCGAACTGGACGCGGCTGAACGAGCGGCTGCAGGTGCTCAACTGCGAGCCGCCGGCCGAATTCATCGAGCGCTGTTTCGAGCATTTCCTCGACGAGCTTGAACTGCGCGCGCTGGAGCGCGAGCTCGACGAAGAGCTCGCCGCGGCGGCCGACGATCTTGACGAGCGCGCCTGGCAGCGCATCCAGGCGCTGAAGCAGGAACTGATGCGCCGCAACGAGGAACAGGGCCGGCGCGACCACGATCTCGCGGAAGAGGCCAAGCAGATCCGGGCGGCCTTCACCGCCAGCGGCAACGGCACGCGCGCGTCGGCGGGATTTCTGAAGGCTGGCTAGCGGCCGCGCGCGGCAGCGGCGTCGATTGGTGCGAAAATTGGCGGTGGGTATGGCGGCAAATGGCCTTTTTCGCCTTGACCATAACGAATCACCCTTGCGAATCGCTGCCGCCAAGTTACATACACTTATCTGGACAGCTTGCAGCGCCGCCAAAAGGCCGGGCGAAAAATCATTCCTGTCCAAAATCCTTAAGTGTTCCAAAGGGACCCGCGCGCAGCGAGGGGCCCGGAAGAGCCGTTGAGTCGCAGCTTGAGATCGTACGCCGCGCAACTTTGTTGTGAAGTGGATGTGCGCGAAACCGGTGAACGCGCGGGGCGGAAGAGACAATGTCTTCCGTCTTGCGCATACGCGGATGCGCAATCGTGACGGGAAATTCGAGCCTTCGATGACGCCACAGGGCGCCGCGACCGGGCTTGCAGCTTCCGCGCCGCGTGCAATCGGGCAACTACGGTTAATTGGGGCTTAAGACACCAAGAGTTATCAGGGGTGCTGGATTCGGGCGACAGGCGCGCCTGGCCGCGTCCGGCGAGACGGTTCCAAGCGGATGCCGTGACAGACCCTACGGTTCTGGAGTTCAAAGAATGGTTGCAAAGGCGACGCAAGCGGACGAGACGCAGGAAGCCTCGAGCGAGTCCAGCGACGGTCCGTTGCTTGACCTGTCGGATTCCGCGGTCAAGAAAATGATCAAGGTCGCCAAGAAGCGCGGCTATGTCACCTATGAAGAACTCAATGCCGTACTGCCCTCCGAGGAGGTGACCTCCGAGCAGATCGAGGACACCATGTCGATGCTCTCCGACATGGGCATCAATGTGATCGAGTCCGAGGACGAGGCGGATACCGAGAACGCGGAAGCCGCCGATGGCGGCGATCTCGTCGAGGCGTCGACCACCGCGGTCGCCAAGACCACCGCGAAAGAGCCGACGGACCGCACCGACGATCCCGTGCGCATGTATCTGCGCGAGATGGGCTCCGTCGAGCTTTTGTCGCGCGAGGGCGAAATCGCCATCGCAAAGCGCATCGAGGCCGGCCGCGAGGCGATGATCGCCGGGCTTTGCGAAAGCCCGCTGACCTTCCAGGCCATCATCATCTGGCGCGACGAACTCAACGAAGGCAACATCCTGCTGCGCGAGATCATCGATCTCGAGGCCACCTATGCCGATCCCGAGGGCAAGGGCGTGCCCGCCGTCGGCGCCAATGGTGAAGCCGCCTCCGACGACGACTCCGAAGACGGTGAAGAGGGCTCCTCCGCCGCCTCCCCGGCTGAGGCCGGAACCGCCAAGACCACCGAGGCCAAGACCGACGGCGCCAGCACCGAGGGCGAGAGCACCGAGAGCTCCAGCGACGACGACGAGGATGACGAATTCGAGGCCAACCTGTCGCTCGCCGCGATGGAGGCCGAACTCAAGCCGAAGGTCCTGGAGACCTTCGACGAGATCGCCGACGCCTACAAGAAGCTGCGCCGCCTGCAGGACCAGCTGGTGGAAAACCGGCTGCAGAACAAGACCCTGTCGCCGTCCCAGGAGCGCCGCTACAAGAAGCTGCGCGAGACCATCATCGACGACGTCAAGAGCCTGTCGCTCAACCAGAACCGCATCGATGCGCTGGTCGAGCAGCTCTACGACATCAACAAGCGCCTGATGGGCTACGAGGGCCGCCTGCTGCGTCTGGCTGACAGCTACAACGTCAACCGGCTGGACTTCCTCAAGCAGTATCAGGGCGCCGAGCTGGACCCCAACTGGATCCGCCGCGTCGCCAATCTGTCGTCGCGCGGCTGGAAGGATTTCGTCGCCCGCGAGAAGGACATGATCCGCGAGCTGCGCCAGGAGATCCAGACGCTGGCCACCGAGACGGGCCTCGAGATCATCGAGTTCCGCAAGATCGTTTCCAAGGTGCAGAAGGGCGAAAAGGAAGCCCGGATCGCCAAGAAGGAGATGGTCGAGGCCAACCTGCGCCTCGTGATCTCGATCGCCAAGAAATACACCAACCGCGGCCTGCAGTTCCTCGATCTCATCCAGGAAGGCAACATCGGCCTGATGAAGGCGGTCGACAAGTTCGAGTACCGCCGCGGCTACAAGTTCTCGACCTACGCCACCTGGTGGATCCGTCAGGCGATCACCCGCTCGATCGCCGATCAGGCGCGCACCATCCGCATTCCGGTGCACATGATCGAGACGATCAACAAGATCGTGCGCACCTCGCGCCAGATGCTGCACGAGATCGGCCGCGAGCCCACCCCGGAAGAGCTGGCCGAAAAGCTGCAGATGCCGCTGGAGAAGGTCCGCAAGGTCCTGAAGATCGCCAAGGAGCCGATCAGCCTCGAGACGCCGATCGGCGACGAGGAGGATTCGCATCTCGGCGACTTCATCGAGGACAAGAACGCGGTCCTGCCCATCGACGCGGCGATCCAGTCGAACCTGCGCGAGACCACGACCCGCGTGCTCGCCTCGCTCACCCCGCGCGAGGAACGCGTGCTGCGCATGCGCTTCGGCATCGGCATGAACACCGACCACACGCTGGAAGAGGTCGGCCAGCAGTTCTCGGTCACCCGCGAACGCATCCGCCAGATCGAGGCCAAGGCCCTGCGCAAGCTGAAGCACCCCAGCCGAAGCCGCAAGCTGCGGAGTTTTCTGGACAGCTAGGCGTGCTCGGCAAGCTCAGGATTTCGAAAGCCCGGTGGAAACGCCGGGCTTTTTGTTTGAGGCTCCATTCACTTGATATTCCGGTGAATTGCGGAGAGGGTCGGGTACCGTGGGGAGATCGGGTGGAGCGGACGACACTGTGGAGATCAGTTCCGAGGACGATCTAAGGCGATGGCTGAAGGGCAAGTCGGCCGATTGGGCGCGTGTCATCGCCGTGCGCGCGGCGCTTCGCGTCTTTACTCTGGTCCTGTCCATCGATGCGATTCCGGGTAGCCGCTTTCCGACTGAACAAAAGCACAGCTTAATCCTGCAAGCGTTCCGGGCGAGCTTCGTTTCTTGGGCGGCGGTCAGGTATGCAACCCAAGAGATGACCACAGCCACTGCCGCTGCCGCTGCCGCCGCCACTGACGCCGCCGACGCGGCTACCGACACTGCCGGCTACGACGCCTACGCTGCCGCCGACGCGGCCGCGGCCGCCGTCGCTGCTGCCGCCTACGCCGCCTACGGTGATGCCTACGCCGCCGCCTATGCCGCCGCCGCTGCCGCTGCCCACAACTTCGGCGTCGCCGAAACACAATCGTGGGTGGCCGTTTCGGACGATTGCAACTGGTTGAATGAAAGCGATGGGACGCTGGTTGCGGAGCCATTGTGGCTCAGCGACGTTCGCGACGAACCGTATTACAGAGCCAATTTCCCGGATTGGGCGCGCCGACCGCTCGATCTCTTCGCAGCTAGCGAACTCGGTACTTCAACATCCTTTGGACTAATTGTGGCTTGGTACCGCGCGATCCTGCCCAACAGCATGGACAACCCGCCGCGTAGCTTGTTCGGCGAACGTGCGCACATCGAAATTGCACTGAAGCCGGATGAATTCTGGACCGTGACCGACGCGCGGTCGGTCGAGCAGATCATGGACGAAGTCGCGGATATTGCCGGGTGGCAGGCTCCAGAATTCCAAGACATTGCAGGATTGCCAACAGGGGATCAATGGAGCCGTGTGAAGAGGCAACTACGGGCAGAGCTTGGCGAGGATGTATCCGAGAGTTGGTTTGGGCGTGTCGACCTCGAAAGCGATGGGCCAGACGAAACGGTTCTTCTTTCGGTACCCACCAGATTCTTAAAACAATGGCTGCAAGCACATTACTATGATCTCCTGCTCAAGCTTTGGAAATTGGAGAACAGGAAAGTCAACCAAATCGAGTTCATCGTCCGGCGAAAAGGTCTTGAGGAAGATCATCGAAAGAATATTCCTTCGGCCGCTCTTATCCCTCCGGAGCCGGATCAGGGGCCGGGGCCGCAATATGGGGTCCAACGGGGTCGGCTGTCAGAAAAAATCAGCTTCCCGAAAGGTGATGAGTCGGCTCGCCAAGCTGGATTGCACAAACGACTTAAAGCGAATGCAGCCAGCCTGGCACGGAGCCTAAAGGCGTCGAACCGATACGTTGAACTAGCGGCAGCGGCCGAAGAGTACGCTTTACTTCTTGATGAACCAGTTGAGAGCTCCGATGTAACGGGTCTTTGGGCCGTTGGCGGCGCCCTTTCTAGTTTCGCCCAATCATACAGGGATCAGAACGTTGGACGTACGTTTGCGGATCCTCTTGAGCCGCAGCTTGAAGCCTTATTGTTGAGCGTGAGCAGGCAGCATGGCGCGTTCATCATGGGGTTTGAGGAAGGGCGAGACCTCGTTAATCGTGCCGACGAATATGCACTAGATCCGGCCAGACTCGGCGAGATTGCGCTGCCAGGAAATGAGATTCTCAGAGAGCTTACGGAGAATCGGGAGCTCGTGGACGAGCGAACGCGTGCATTGCACCGACCCGTACGCGACAGCGCGGCGGAGCTTGGCTGGTCAACTTCTCGGGTAGGCTATTCCGCCTATTTGATCGTCCGCAACGGGGTCCGTGCGATGATCAAATTCAGCGTGGGCGAGAACCCCAACCTCGGAACGGTGCTCGGCATCTTGGCAGGGGCTCTGTGATGGTCGGTGACGCCAACGCTGAGTTTATTCGCGCCGCAGTACCCGTGCTGCAGCAGTATGGGTCGCAGCTTCTTGTTTTCTTCAATCATTCCCCAGAGATGCGGGCTTACGTTGAGTGGGCGTTAAAGGTGCTTGAGGATGACCATTCCGTGGTGGGCGAGTAATGTGGGGCCCGCCGCGCGAGGAACGCGTGCTGCGCATGCGCTTCGGCATCGGCATGAACACCGATCACACGCTCGAAGAGGTCGGTCAGCAGTTCTCGGTCACCCGCGAACGCATCCGCCAGATCGAGGCCAAGGCCCTGCGCAAGCTGAAGCACCCGAGCCGCTCGCGCAAGCTGCGGAGCTTCCTGGACAGCTAAGAGCGCCCTGCACGCTCAAGACTTTGAAAACCCGGCCATCGTGCCGGGTTTTTTGTTGGAGACGCACCGAAGGCTGCATTTGCGCGAGCGTCCTTTTGCGGCCTCGCTTTTGGCGCGAATCGCCGCTAAGCGGGGACGCATGGATGAAACGGGGGACACGCGGCGGTTCTGGAGTGGCGGACTCGTGGTCTCGCTGCTGCTGCATGGCCTTGTGGCGGCCGTGCTGATCGGCGGGGTCACGAAGCCCCTGCCCGAACCGGAAGAAGCGGTTGCGGTGATTCTGGTGCCGCCGCCGGAAGAGGCGGAGGTCGTGGAGCAGGAAGAGGAGCCTCAGCCGCCGGAAGAGGCCCAGCCGGAAGAACAGCCACAACCGGACGAGGAACTCCCGTCCGAAGATCAAGCCGCGCCGGAGACCGCGCCGCCTGAAGCCACCCCACCGGAGACCGCCCCGCCGGAGGCCGAGGAACCTGCGCCGGAAGAAGCCGCGCCCGAAGCTCTTGAGAAACCGGCGCCCGAAGACCCCGCCCCGGCGAGCAAGTCCCGCCGGAGCCCACACCCGAAGAGACGGCGGAGGGCGACGCGCAGGACATCCCCGTGCTGAAGCCTGTGGTGGAATTCGGCGAGACCGACAGCGGATCGGAGGTCGCCCCCGACGGCGATGCGGCGGAGGCGGGCGAGCAGACGGAGCCGGATGAGACCGAGGCTGAGCAACCAGAGCCTGAGCTAGCCGAGCTGGAGCAAGCCGAGCCAGAGCAGGTGGAGCCGGAGGCTCCTGAGGCAGCCGCAGCCCCGGAGACTGCCGAGGCGGAGCCTGCGGATCCGCTGGAGGCCCCTGAGCCGGAGGCCTCCGATACAGAGCTTCCGGAGCTGGAAGCCGCAGGGACGGAGTTTCCCGAGCCGGATCTTCCGCCGTCTGAAGTCGCCATGTCGCTGCCGGTGCTGGCTTCGGAAAACGGAGCCGAGCCGCTGGGGGATGCGGCGAGCGCGCTGCCGCGTCTGGCTGCGCCCCTTCCAAAGCCTGCCGCCGGGCCATCGGAGGCCGCATCCGCCGCAGCGCCTTCCGGCCCGATGACCGAGGCGAAGGAGCTGTTTTCCACCGCCATGCTCGACGGTGAGCGCGCACGCACGGCCATGGCCGGCATGCCGCCCTCGGAGCGGGTGGATGTGTTGTGCATGACGGAGTTGCGCGCCCAGTTGAACGCCGCCGATCCGCCGCGCCCGCCTGAGCTTCTGCCGTCGTTCCGCGTGCAGCCGGGCACCGTGCTGGAACCGCGCAACGCCGCGTTCCGCAGCCGTGGCTTGTGGTACGAGCTGGCGTTTCGCTGCGAGACTGACGCCGGCGCCACCCGGGTTGTGAAGTTCAGCCACCGGATCGGCGCCGCGATACCGCGCACCGAATGGCGGCAACGGGGCTTTCCGAGTTTTTAGGCCGCACATCGCTGCCCCGGGGCCGCGCCGTTCGCCGCGGCCCGAGCACCGTGTTCACTGCGTCGCGGGTGTGCGCTATTGTCGCGGCATGGATATTTGAACCGATTCGAAATGAGGTACGTCGATGACATTCCTGCAGCCGTTTTCCCCTTATCTTCTCAGCGCACTGCGGATCGTGTCCGGACTGGTGTTCCTGCAGCACGGCACGACGAAATATCTGAGCATTCCGGCGACGCAGATGTCGGGGATTTCGCCGACGACCATGCCGGGCGCCGCGGGCGTGGTTGAGCTGGTCTGCGGCGCGCTGATTGTCGTGGGACTCTTTTCCCGCCCGGCGGCGTTTCTCGCCAGCGGCACCATGGCGGTGGCCTATTTCATGGCGCACGCGCCGCAGAATTTCTATCCGATCCTCAATGGCGGCGAGCTTGCCATCATGTACTGCTTCGCCTTCCTGTACATCGCCGCTGCCGGCCCGGGCCCCCTCAGCGTCGATCGGATTCTCGGCAAGGCCTAGTCCTGCCGGTATTGGGCGACGCCAGAGACATTGAATCAGGCCGGGGCATCGCCCCGGCTTGATTCTAGTACTGTCAATCAGTACGATTTCGCCATGATCAAGAGTTTCGCGGACAAGGAAACCCGGCGGGTTTTCGAGCGGCGGCGCTCCCGTCGTTTGCCGGAAAATATTCAGCGGCGGGCGCAGATAAAACTCGCACAGATCAACGCGGCGACTGTTCTCGACGATTTGCGCGTGCCGCCGAGCAACCATCTGGAAAGCCTCAAGGGCAGCCGCGCCGGGCAACATTCGATCCGCATCAACGTGCAATGGCGGATTTGCTTCCAGTGGCGCGACGGTCACGCCTGCGACGTCGAAATCGTCGACTATCATTAGGAGAGGATCATGAGCGACGATCGATTTGCACCGATCCACCCAGGCGAAATCCTGCGTGAGGAGTATCTTCCGGAATTCGGCTTGACGGCCTACGGCCTTGCGAAGGCCCTGCACGTTCCGCGCGACCGTATTGAAGCGCTGGTGCGGGAAAGGCGCGGCATCACCGCGGACACGGCGCTGCGTCTCGGCCGCTTCTTTGGTCAGACGCCTGACTTCTGGCTCAACCTGCAGACGCAGTACGACCTCGAGGTCGCGCGGTTGAAGCTTGGCGCGGATCTTGAGGGGATCGCGCCGCTTCGCGTCGCCTAGAGCAAATCCAGGATAAGTGGATACCGGTTATCCGTCCGAATTTGCGCCAAAACAAAGACTTAGAGCAAAGATCCGATTCTGTAAGAAACGGATCTGCTCTAGAATCACTGCCAGGAGGATCTCGCACTGCGACTTGACTCTCGTCAAAATAACCATAAAACTAGTGATATGGAAAAGAAGCAGATCAACCTTGATATCGAGGAAGCGGCGCAGGGCTTTGCGGCGATCGGCTCGGAGGCGCGGCTTGTCGTGCTGCTGACGCTGGTGAAAGCGGGCCGCGCCGGGCTGTCGGTGGGCGATATCCAGACGCGCACGGGCATGGCCGCCTCCACGCTGGCGCATCACTTGCGGTTTCTCACCTCCGCCGGGCTGATCCGCCAGGAAAAGGCGGGCCGCACGGTGATGAACCACGCGGCCTACGGCCATCTGGAGGCATTGGCCGGCTACATCCTGAAGGAATGCTGCGCAGACGAGCCGTGCCGGAGCAGCGATGCCCGGCGGGCGGAGGAAGTCGAATGACGGACGTTGAAATCACCTCAGCCAATGCCGGCTGCTGCAGCACGCCGAGCGGCGCTGTCTGCTGCGCGCCCGAAACGCGGACGTTCCCGTGGAAGCGGATCTTTCTGACGCCGTGGACGCTCGTTGTCGCGGCGCCCTTCGTGGTGCTGCTGGCCGATCCCGGCCGCTTCACGCAGATCGTCACCTTTGCCGCCACGGCGTTTGCGGGAACCGCGCCCTACATCGCCGTGGCCGTGCTGCTGATCGCCTGGCTGAAGGCGGCGGGCGCGGAGGCCACCATCGGCCGCGCCTTCGAGGGGCGCGAAACCCAGGCGATCGTGCTCGCCGCCCTGTTCGGCGGGCTGGCCCCGTTCTGCTCCTGCGAGGTCATCCCCTTCATCGCCGGGCTTCTGGCCGTCGGCGCGCCGCTGTCGGCGATCATGGCGTTCTGGCTGTCCTCGCCGCTGATCGATCCGCCGACGGTGCTGATCACCGCCGCCGCGCTCGGCTGGCCGTTCGCCATCGGCAAGATGGTGCTCGCCGTCGGCATGGGGTTGTTCGGCGGCGTCGCCGTGAAACTCATGCTGGCCGGCGGGCTCCTGGGCAATCCGGTGAAGGCGGTGAGCGCGGGCGGTTGCGGGTGCCGGCCCTCTCCGTTCAAGGGCAAGCCCGTTTGGCGCTTCTGGCCGCAGGCCGAGCGCAACGCCGTGTTCCGCACGGAACTGCGCACCAATGCCCTGTTTCTCGTCAAATGGCTGGCGCTGGCCTATGTGCTGGAGGCCTTGCTGGTCACCTATGTGCCCGCCGATCTGATCGCGGGAGCCG
The DNA here is from genome assembly GCF_003432385.1 of Breoghania sp. L-A4. NCBI lineage: Bacteria > Pseudomonadati > Pseudomonadota > Alphaproteobacteria > Hyphomicrobiales > Stappiaceae > Breoghania > Breoghania sp. L-A4. The sequence goes on from NZ_CP031841.1 coordinate 4,664,993, forward strand.
TGGGCGGCGAAGGACTGCTGCCGATCGTCATCGCCGCCTTTGTCGGCATGCCGGCCTATCTCAACAGCTACGTGGCACCGCCTCTGGTCGCGGGCCTCATGGAGCAGGGCATGACCGCCGGCGCGGGCATGGCATTCATGATCGGCGGCGCGGTGAGCTCGATTCCCGCAATGGCCGGCGTGTGGTCGCTGGTCCGCCGTCCCGTCTTCTTCACTTATATCGGCCTTGGCCTGCTGGGCGCCATGCTCTCGGGCGTGATCTTCCAGCTCGTTGTTTGATCGGAACTCTCATGAACGCACCTGTCTCCGCCATTGCGTCTGTTGAGTCCACGGTGCAGGTCTCGGTAGAGATCGCGCCGACCGGGCGGACAGGCGCCCGGCTGCTCGCTCCGGTGGGCATTCCCACGCCGCACCAGACGCCCCTGCGGTTCTCGGTGGAGGGCGGCGCATGGAGTCTGACCGGTGAACGCCATACCGGGCAGATGGCGGCCCTGGTCACGCCATCCGACCCTGCGCTGCCAATGACGCTGCGCTACGAATATGCTGCTGGCGGCTCCGGCTATCCCGAGGCGCTGTTCGTGCCCATCGGCAGCCGCCACACGCGTCCGGCGGACGCGCTGGTGACCGACGCCTTGCGGATCGCCGATGCCGCGGCGGACGGTCATGCGGCCATCGCGACCATCGTCGCGGATGTCGCGCGAAAATTCATCTATGGCCATCCCGAGACGCGGTTCTACGAGGGGCGCGACGCCATTCCGCATCTCGCCTGCGGGCTGACCGAGGGTTCATGCGTCGACATCAACACCTATCTGATCGCCTGCCTGCGCGCGGCCGGCTTCGATGCGGGTTACGTCACGGGGTACTTCTTCCCGCGCGAGAAGAACGGCTGCTGTGACGACATGCACTGCTGGGTGATGAGCCGGCACAACGGCGTGGTTCTGGAATGGGACATTGCGCATCATCTGAAGATGGGCGCACAGGACATTTGCTGCGGGCTTAACCCGAAACCCGGTTCCCGGGTGGCGCTGGCCCATTCCATGGGACTGGATTTCCCCGAATTGGGCCTGCGTGAGCTGAAATTGCTGGCGGAGCCGGTGTGGATTGACGCGGCCGCGGCCGTCGGGAAGACGGCGGTCGTCATTTCGATGACCGAAGGCGGCATTGATCCTTAAGGGCCGGTGTACCGCTTTTGCCGGGGCCCGCGCGCGCGCATACTGCGGTCATGTCGGGAAAACCGCGAATCACCATCACCTATTGCCGTCAGTGCAACTGGCTGCTGCGCGCCGCCTGGCTGGCGCAGGAGCTTCTGTCGAGCTTTTCCGAGGAGATCGGCGAGGTGGCGCTGGTGCCGGGCACGGGCGGACATTTCGAGATCACCTGCGATGGCACGCGGATCTGGGAGCGGACCGCCGACGGCGGTTTCCCGGCGGCCAAGGTGCTCAAGCAACGGCTGCGCGACCTCATCGCCCCCGGGCGTGACCTGGGCCACGCGGATCGCCCGGACTGATCATCGCGCGCCGTTCCGCATTCCCCGGTCACTGAGCCGTTGATCGTGGCGGCACGTGCGCAATCGCCACGATGGCGCCCGCCCGCCCGCTTCTGTATTGAAACGCGGACCGACACTTCATCCCTTTGGCAGTTCCTTTCAACGGTGCCCGTGCCGCATGACACGCTCGACCGCCAATGCCCTGCTGCTGCTCGCCGCCGTGATCTGGGGCTCGGGGTTCGTGGCCCAGTCCACGGCCATGGACACGCTTGATCCCTTCACCTTCACAGGCCTGCGCTTCTTGATCGCCGCAACGGTGTTCGCGCCCTTCGCGCTTTTCGAGGCGCGCCGTGACAAAGCGGCCAGGCAGCCCGATGCGCGGTCCGGCCGGGTGGCGGGCATCTCGGGTGCCCAGGCCATGCTCTTCGTCGGCATCGGCGTGGTGTTCTTCGGCGCCAACATCGCCCAGCAGATCGGTCTTGTGACGACCAGCGTCACCAACGCCGGTTTTCTCACCGGGCTCTATGTGGTGATCGTGCCGGTGCTGGCGCTTCTGGTGTTTGGCGAGCGGCCGCATGCCGCAGTCTGGCCCGCGTCGCTGATGACGCTCGCCGGCGTCTGGCTGCTTGGCGGCGGCCGGCTCGACGCGCTCAACTGGGGCGACGGCGCGGTGATCGCCTGCGCGCTGTTCTGGGCGCTGCATGTGCTGTTGCTCGGCCGGACGGGCGCGGAGACCGGCCGGCCGATGGCGCTCTGTGTCGTCCAGTTCGTCGTGGTGGCCGTGCTCGGGCTGGGCGCGGGCGCCGTGGCGGGCGGGCCGGCGCTGTCAGTGGACGCGCTTGAGACCGTTTGGTTCGAGCTCTTCTATACCGGCGTCATCGATGGCGGCGTGGCCTTCGGCATCCAGGCCGTGGCGCAGCGCTGGACGCGCAGCTCGGATGCGGCGGTGCTGCTGTCCTCGGAAGCGCTGTTCGCCGCGCTCTTTGGCGCGTGGCTTTTGGGAGAGCGGCTCGACGCCGCCGCCATGGCCGGCTGCGCTCTGATCCTGACCGCCATCGTCCTGGTGCAACTGGCGCCCGGGCTGCGCCTCGCGCGCGCGTGAGCGGTGCGTCGCGACACCAATTCGCCTGAATTAGTGCTGCAGGATCAACACTGTGGCGGGATTTGGGATGGGAAAATATTTATTTGGATCAATTGCGCGCGCAGCCGTCCCGATTCATGTTCCATCCGCCGGCTGGGAGCCTTCCACGGTTGGACGCTCGAGAGAAAGCGCCGGCGTTTCGGGAGCGTATCATGCGCACGCGTTTTGTTGTTCTTTCCGCCCTTGTCCTGTCCCTGATATCCGGCTCGGCAATCGCCGCGGAAGCGGTTTCCGGCAAGGTCGAGGCCTTCGATCTGGAAACCCGCGAGCTCGTGCTCGAGAGCGGCGATATCTTCGTGCTCGACGAGGCCGTCAGCGTCGACAATCTCGACGTCGGTGACGAGGTGATGCTGAGCGTCGAAACCATCGATGACCAGATGGTCGTCACCTCGATGGAAATCTCCGAATAGGCCTCCCGGTCGAGGCACTGGAAACAGGCGGGCGGCCGGTGACCGGCGCGCCCGCTTTTCTTCGCATTGGCCCGAGGCAAGCCGGCGGATGCCCGTTTACCGCCGGTTAACCAAGGCGGGCCGTTTTCGGCAATACGGGCAAGCGCTTAGAATTGCTTCACCCGTATGGGCGATACTCTCCGCCAAACTTCCGGTGGAGCCTCTCACGCATGTATCGCGATTCACGACTGTCCAAGCCGGACGTCTTCGCGCCGACCGCCTTCGCGCAACGCAAGGCGCGCTTCGGGCTGCGTCATCTCGTCTATGTGGCGATCTTCACGCTGCTGGCGGCGGGAATCGTCGCCACGGCCTATCTCCTGACGACGATGACGGAACGCGCCGACGTGATCGCGCTGCGCCATGAGAAGGCGCTGGTTCACGAGGCGCTTCTCAACCAGGCGACCCTGCTTGCCCGTGACCAGAGATTTCCCGCCGTCAACGATGAGACGATCCGCCAGGTGCACGGCGGCGCGATCGATCCGGCCTTTGCCCAGGCGTTGGCGGGACAGATGTGGGGTGACTACGACCACGACTGGACGATGATCATCGGTCCCGCGGACGATGTGATGATGGTGGCCGTGGAGGACGAAATCGTGGCTCCGGCCGCCGGCGCCGAGGTGCTCGGCATCGCGCGCGATCTGGTCGAGACCGCCCGCGCCGGCTATTTCGCGGAGCGCCGGCCCACCGCCGGCGGCTACCGGATCAAATACGTCGAAAAGGGCGAACTGGCGCCGATCTTCGCCAGCGACGTGCGGGAGATCGGCGATCGTCCCGCGCTGGTCAGCGCCACGGCGATCATTCCCGAGACCGATGCCGCCCGGCATCCGGAGGGACCTCCGGGCGTCCTTGTCTCGGTGCGGTTTCTCGAGGAAAAGCTGGTCGCCGGCATTGGCGCCACGTTCCTGCTCAAGGGTTTCCACTACGCGCCGGACGAGATCTCGGGCGCCGCCAATGTGCCCGTGGACGTCGGCGCCGCGCAGCCGATCGGCTATTTCGAGTGGGCCAGTTCCGCGCCCGGCACCGCCATCCGCGCGGCCGTGGAGCCGATCGCCGCCGGACTGATGCTGGCGCTCATCGTGCTCGGCACCATCGCCGCGCGCAGGCTGGCGGCCAAGTCCAGGGCGCTGGAGGAAAGCGAGGCGCGCAACCGCCATCTGGCTCTGCACGATTCGCTGACCGGGCTGGTCAACCGCCTGTGTTTCGGCGATGCGCTCGACGCCGCCATGGCCACGTGCCGCAAGCATCCGTGCGCCGTGCTGGCGATCGACCTCGACCGCTTCAAGGCGGTCAACGACACCTATGGCCACGACGCGGGCGATCTGGTGATCCGCGAGGTGGCGGCCCGGTTGCTGACCCTGGTCGGCGAGAGCGGGCTGGTGGCGCGCGTCGGCGGCGACGAGTTTCTCGCGCTGATCACCGGCAACGTCGAGGAAAGCCGGATGCGTTGGTTGTGCGACGCGATCGTCGAAGACGTGGCGCGGCCGATCCCGGTCGGCGCGGGCATCGCCCGGATCGGCGCCAGCATCGGCTGGGCCATCGCCCCGCGCAACGCCGACAACGCCTCGCTGGTCCTGCGCATGGCCGATCAGTCGCTGTACAACGCCAAGGAAAGCGGCCGCAACGTCGCCGTCTTCATCGAGGACCTCTACGACGCCGACACCCCGCCGAGCATCCGCAAGACCGCGTGAGGGCTGGTGACACCCTCCTGTCAGGAGAATGCGGCGGGCGGATACGAATCTCGGCACAAATCGGGAACGCGCTCTTTCCTCCCGCCGCCTTTCCCCCATATTGCCGGAATGGCCAGCGACAGAAAATCCTCCGAGAAATCCGATACCCCTGACACAGTGGAAGGCTTCGGTGAGTCTCCCCAGGCGCCACTGAGCGGCGCGCCGCTCTCCGGCTCGATTTCCGATTGGGCGCAGGAGATCGCGCGGGATGCGGAGACGCCCGCCGCGAAGACACCTGCGGCCAAAAAACCCGCAAAAAAGCCGCGCGCGAAAAAGGTCGAGACGGCCAGCACCCCGCGCGAGAAGGCGGCCGGCGGCATGAACCCCATCGCGGGGCTGGATATTTCGCTGGAGGACGCCGAGGCGCTGCTCGACAAGCAGGTGGCCGAGACCAGGAAGAAGAAGCGTTCCAAGAACGCGCTTCCGGAGCTGTCCGGCGACACCTCGGCGACGGCCACAGTCGCGGCGCTGTCGGCGCTGATCGAGAGCGGCAATCCGCTGCACAAGAACGGCGAGGCCTGGGTGCCGCACCGTCCGCTTCGGCCGGCGAAATCCGAAGGCGGCGTGCCGTTCCGTCTGGTAACGGACTTCGAACCCGCGGGCGACCAGCCCACCGCCATCGAGGAACTGGTGGCCGGCGTCAACGATCAGGAGCAGACGCAGGTGCTGCTCGGCGTCACCGGCTCGGGCAAGACCTACACCATGGCCCAGGTGATCGCCCGCACCCAGCGCCCGGCGCTGATCCTGGCGCCCAACAAGACGCTGGCGGCGCAGCTCTACGGCGAGTTCAAGAGCTTCTTCCCCGACAACGCGGTGGAGTATTTCGTCTCCTACTACGACTATTACCAGCCCGAGGCCTATGTGCCGCGCACCGACACCTTCATCGAGAAGGAATCCACGGTGAACGAGCAGATCGACCGGATGCGCCACTCCGCCACCCGGGCGCTGCTGGAACGCGACGACGTGATCATCGTCGCCTCGGTCTCCTGCATCTACGGTATCGGCTCGGTGGAAACCTACACCGCGATGACATTCGCCATCGAGGTGGGCGAGCGCATCAACCAGCGCCAGCTGCTGGCCGACCTCGTGGCGCTGCAGTACCGGCGCAACGACGCGTCGTTCCAGCGCGGCTCCTTCCGGGTGCGCGGCGACACCATCGAGATCTTTCCCGCCCACTACGAGGACCGCGCCTGGCGCGTCTCGCTGTTCGGCGACGAGATCGATTCCATCACCGAGTTCGATCCGCTGACCGGGCAGAAGTCGGGCGAGCTGAAGTCGGTCAAGGTCTACGCCAATTCGCACTATGTGACGCCCAAGCCGACGCTCAACCAGGCGACGAAATCCATCAAGGCGGAACTCAAGCAGCGGCTCGCCGAGCTCTACGATCACGGCCGCCTGCTGGAGGCGCAGCGGCTGGAGCAGCGCACGCTGTTCGATCTGGAGATGATGGAGGCGACGGGCGCCTGCGCCGGCATCGAGAATTACTCGCGCTATCTGACGGGCCGCGCGCCCGGCGAGCCGCCCCCCACCCTGTTCGAGTATCTGCCGGACAACGCCTTGGTCTTCGCCGACGAGAGCCATGTGACGATCCCGCAGATCGGCGGCATGTACCGCGGCGACTTTCGGCGCAAGGCGACGCTGGCGGAATACGGCTTCCGGCTGCCCTCGTGCATGGACAACCGGCCGCTGCGCTTCGAGGAATGGGACGCCATGCGGCCGCAGTCGGTCTGCGTCTCGGCCACGCCCGGCGGCTGGGAGATGGAACAGACCGGCGGCGTTTTCGCCGAGCAGGTCATCCGCCCCACTGGCCTCACCGATCCGCCCATCGACATCCGCCCCGCCACCGCCCAGGTCGACGACCTGCTCGGCGAGGTGCGCGCCGTGGCGGCGCAGGGCTACCGCACGCTGGTCACCGTGCTGACCAAGCGCATGGCGGAGGACCTGACCGAATACCTGCACGAGAATGGCGTGCGCGTGCGCTACATGCATTCCGATATCGACACGCTGGAGCGCATCGAGATCCTGCGCGATCTGCGGCTGGGCGCCTTCGACGTGCTGGTCGGCATCAACCTGCTGCGCGAGGGGCTGGATATCCCCGAATGCGGGCTGGTCGCCATTCTCGACGCCGACAAGGAAGGCTTTCTGCGCTCGGAGACCTCGCTGGTGCAGACGATCGGCCGCGCCGCGCGCAACGTCGACGGCCGCGTCATTCTTTACGCGGACAGGATCACCGGCTCGATGGAGCGCGCCATCGGCGAGACCGACCGCCGCCGCGAGAAGCAGGTGGCCTACAATCTCGAGCACGGGATAACGCCGGAATCGATCAAGAAGAACATCGGCGACATTCTCGGCTCGGTCTACGAGCGCGACCACGTCACGGTGGACGCCGGCTTCGCCGAAGCGCCGCTCGTCGGCCACAACCTCAAGGCGCATATCGAGGATCTGGAAAAGCGCATGCGCGACGCCGCCGCCAATCTGGAATTCGAGGAGGCGGCGCGGCTGCGCGACGAGGTCAAGCGGCTGCAGGAAACCGAACTGGCGATTTCGGACGATCCGCTGGCCCGCCAGTCCGCCGTCGAGGGCCGCAGCGGCGGCTACAAGGGCGACAGGCAGTTCGCCGGCAACGCCAACGTTCTGGCCTCTTCCAAGGTCCGCAAGAACACGCTGGACGAGATGACCGTGGGCCGCACGGAAGTGCCGCTTGGCACCCCTCCGCGCGGCCGCCCAGGCATCGGCTCGGACGATTCCAGGTCAAACGCCAAGCGCGGCCGCCCCGGCAAAAGCGGGCGTCCGGGGCGGTAGCGCCAAAAGCCGCGCCACGTATTCAATGTCATCCCGGCCCGCGTGCACCGCAGGTGCATCGCGAGAGCCGGGACCCAGCGACCATCTGCGCGAAGCGCACCTTTCGCGCGGCCAGCGCCCTTCGCGAGAAGCGCTCCACGACGGCCACGTCCTGAGGAGCGAACGCAGTTCGCGTCTCGAAGGACGGGCTCCGCGCGTGCGGCCCATCCTTGCTGACGGCACTGGCGCGCCTCCTCGGGGTGAGTTCGGCCGGAGTTCGGGCCCCCAATCACCTCTCCCATGGGGAGAGGTCGGGCGGCACGCCCGGGTGAGGGGCAGGGCTCTCCGTATCCCCGTGAGCGAAAAACCCCTCACCCCAGCCCTCTCCCTGAGGGAGAGGGGGCGGATGCGGCGCATCTCGGGAGCTGTTGTTGGAGTCGCCAAACCTTCCGCGTCATCCCGTGCGCGGCGCGGCACGTGAGTGCTGCTCCGCAGACGCGGGACCCGCGATCTCTCCGCGCGGGAGCGCCGTCGGGGATCCGCAGATCCGCTTGGCCTCGGCCCTTCGCCACCATCGCCCGCGCCGAACCAGATCGATATGGGCCCCGGATCAAGTCCAGCATGTCGGGCCGGACGCGAATTGTCTTCACCTCTCCCATGGGGAGAGGTCGGCGCGGAGCGTCCCGGTGAGCGGAGCAGCGCCTTCCGTACTTCCAGGACATCGAAACTCCTCACCCAGCCCTTCCTCCTGGGAGAGGGAGCTTCTCTCAGCGTGCGGCGGGATTCGGGTTCTCCTGCTGCTACTTCAGATCGAGGACGAACCGGACCCTCTGGCTGACCATGTTCCGTTCGCTGGCGTTGAAGGTGTGGCGTGCGCGGACTTCGAAAGCGTCGCCGCCCTTGTAGCGTCCCTTCGCCCTGAAGTAGACGTAGAGCGCCTTGAACGACTTGCCGAAGCACTTCTTGCCCTTGCGAGTTTCGCGCTTGGGTTCGATCCGCAGGCTCACTGTGCCGTGCTTCGGCTGGCGCAGCACGGAGTGTCCTCGGATCGCGACGTCGGCGCAGGTGTCCTGATTATAGGCGTAGAAGCTCCACAGCCGGCCGCTGTAGCCCGCCGGCACGTCGAGACGGATCGTCTCGGCTCGCGCTATGCCGGCGCTGCTGGCGACCAGGAGCAACGCGATTGTCGCGCCGCGAATGGACGTTCGTGATGCGGTCATCGTCCCCCCTCTCGTGATCGCCCGGTCCGTGGGAAAGTGCCGATTGCCTTCCTTCCGTAGCGTCCCGTTCTGTGACTTTGGCCAGAACGGGAAGGAGTATCAAGCGAAAACCAGCGCCGCGCGACCGCCCCTGGCCGCAGGCGCGTCAGTCGCATTAACCCGTTCGGGTGTCGCCCGCCGTGACCTCGCCGGTAGCGACGGGCGGCCCGTTTCAGGTCTCCAGTCGGGAGAGGTCGGGCGGCACGCTCCGGTGAGGGGCGGCGCTGTTGATTTTGGCGGATTTCTCAAAGCCTTCGGTGTCATCCCGGACGCGCTGCGGCATGAAATGACGCCGCGCAGATCTGGGACCTATTCCGTGATGTTTCGGTGCGGGGATGCCATCATGGTTCTGCATGGAGCCGCACGCGTCACAACCGCCTCCCGCGCCGAACCAGATCGGTATGGACCCCAGATCAAGTCCGGGGTGACTGTGGAGGGATGCTCGCGGTCAATCACCTCTCCCATGGGGAGAGGTCGCGCCGCAGGCGCGGGTGAGGGGTTCAGAACCCTCCGTATCCCCGTGAGCGAAAAAACCCTCACCCCAACCCTCTCCCCATGGGAGAGGGGGCGGATACGGCACGTCTTGGCGAGCGGCGCGGACTGCGGGTAGCCTTGGGTGCATTCGTTGGGGGAACTGTTGTGCCCGATATGCTGCCCTTCGCGCGCCGATTGCGGCGCAGCCAGACCGAGGCGGAAGCGCGGCTATGGCATCGGCTGCGCAACCGCCAGCTCGGAGGCTGGAAGTTTCGGCGTCAGGTGCCCGTGGATCGCTTTGTTGCGGACTTTCTGTGCGAGGACGCGCGGCTGATCGTGGAGCTGGATGGCGGGCAGCATGCCGAGCGCCTCGCCGAGGATGCGGAGCGCACGGCTGTGCTCGAAGCATGCGGCTATCGGGTCGCGCGTTACTGGAATCCGGAAATTTTTGATAACATCGACGGCGTGCTCGAGGACATTCTGGCGCACCTCGAAAAACGGTGAACCCGCGTTGGGGCAAGAGCTGGTCTTCAATCACCTCTCCCATGGGGAGAGGTCGGCGCGAATGCGCCGGGTGAGCATCTGTGTTTCAGGTCAAGCGTGTTTTGGGGTCCACAGTCGGTCCTCCTTGAGCAGGGTGTTGGCGAGGATGATGAGCTTTCGCATGACGGCGGTGAGGGCGACCTTGGGTTTTTTGGCGTTGTCGCGCAGGCGTTTGTAGAAGGCGGCGAGGTCGGGATTGTACCTGGCGGCGGACAGCGCTGCCCAATAGAGCGCGCGGCGGGGCATGGCGCGGCCGCCCCTGATGTGGCGCGGTCCCCGGATGTCGCCGCTGTCGTTGGCGAGGGGGGCGACGCCGGCCAGGCTGGCGCAGGCGTGGCGGTCGAGCTGGCCGAGCTCGGACATGTCGGCGATCAGCACGGCGGCGACGGTGGCGCCGATGCCGGGGATCGAGGTGAGGATGGCCTGGCGCCGCGCCAGCCCCGGATCGTCGGTGATGCGGCGCCCGATCTCGCGGGCCAGCCGCGCGATGTGCCTGTCGAGGCCGGCCAGCAGCCGCCTGAGCTCGGCCTTGAGGACGGCGACGCGGCTGGCCGTCAGCCGGTTGGCGAGCGCGGTGCGCTCCTGGGTCGCGGCGGCGCGCGCATGCACCAGCTCCCGCAGTTCCTCGAGCGCTTCAGGCGCCGGCGGCGTGGCCTGGGGGGCCAGCGTCGCGCCGAGGATCGCCAGCATTTTCGCGTCGACGCGGTCGGTCTTGGCGCGGCTGCCGAGGACTTCGGCGAACAGCCGCGCGCGCAGCGGGTTGACGACCGCCACCGGCCAGCCGGCCTGGGCCAGCGAGCGGTGGACGAGCCGATGGTAGCTGGCCGTCGGCTCCAGCACGACGCGCGCGACGTCGTGTCGGGCCAGCAGCCGCTTCAGCCGGCTCACGCCGTCGCGGTCGTTGGCGAGCCTCAGGCCGTGCCCGAGGGGATGCAGGTGGATGTCGAGATGGTCTTTACAGACGTCGATGCCGACGTAGACTGGCTGTGCGCCGGGTGTTTGCGGCTGGATCTGGCCTTGCATGCGGGTCTGGCTCCCAATCATCTGTTCAGAACAGGCGCAAAGGGATCGGCGGACCAGGCTCACCCGCGGGTCTCGACCAAGGGGATCGCGGCCCCGTCGATCCGGCCGCGTGCGGATGGCCATCCGCACGCGGCCAGCACAAATCATCGCCGATTTGCGCTGGAAACAACATGCAAGCATCTGTGTTTTCAGGGCTCTCCGTATCCCTGTGAGCGCGACACCCCTCACCCCCGGCCCTCTCCCCATGGGAGAGGGGGCGGATGCGGCGGGCGCCCGCGCCTTGCCGCCTCCCGATAACGCCGGGCCGACAGGGTGTGGCGGGTTTTGTGCTTGAAATCTGCCGGCAAGGGACGCAGGTCACGGGTCGCCCGGCGATCAGCACCGCGCCCGCGGCGCGCTTCCCGTTGGCCCGGCTGCGTACCCGCATACCGCGCGGACTGGCGAACCCGCAGTTTTCTGTTGTCGAGCGCATTTTATCCGCTCAGGCGATTCCTGCGCGCCGCGCGTTCCTCTAGAACAGAAGGCGTGCTGACCGAATCACGCCCACTGCCCGATCTCGACGCCGCCGCCACCCCGATCGGGGTGCTGCGCGACATTTTCGGCTATGCCGCCTTCCGCGCCGGCCAGGAAGAGATCATCGATCTGCTGGTGGAGCGGACCAGCACGCTCGCGGTCATGCCGACGGGCGCGGGCAAGTCGCTGTGCTACCAGATCCCCGCCGTCCTCGGCGAGCGCCCGACCATCGTCGTCTCGCCGCTGCTGGCGCTGATCGACGACCAGGTGGCGGGCCTGCGCGCCAACGGGGTCGAGGCCGCCGGCATCCATTCGGGTCACTCGCGCGACAAGAACATCGAGGAATGGCGCAAGGTCACCTCCGGCCGCGCCAAGCTGCTGTACATGTCGCCGGAACGGCTGATGACGCCGCGCATGCTTTCCGCGATCGGCAGGCTCGAACCCGGGCTCTTCGTCGTCGACGAGGCGCACTGCATCTCCAAGTGGGGACCGAGCTTCCGGCCCGAATACGAGCAGCTCTCGAGGCTGGGCGAGCTGTTCCCCGGCGCCACGATCGCGGCGTTTACCGCCACCGCCGACAACGCCACCCGCATCGACATCGCGCAAAAACTGTTCAGGGGCGAGGGCCGCACCATCGTGCATGGCTTCGACCGCCCCAACCTGACGCTCGCTGTCGCCCCCAAGGCCGACTGGAAGAAGCAGCTACTGGCCTTTCTCGAGGACAAGCGCGGCCATTCCGGGATCGTCTATTGCCTGTCGCGGCGGCTGACCGAGGAAGTGGCGGCGTTTCTCAAGGCCGAGGGCATGAAGGCCATCGCCTATCACGCCGGCCAGCCATCCGAGGAGCGCAAGGCCAACCAGGACCGCTTTATGAGCGAGGACGCGGTGGTGATGACCGCGACCATCGCCTTCGGCATGGGCATCGACAAGCCGGACATCCGTTATGTCTGCCACCTCAACCTGCCCGGCTCCATGGAAGCCTATTATCAGGAGATCGGCCGCGCCGGGCGCGACGGCATGCCGGCCGAGACCCTGATGCTCTACGGGCTCGACGACATCCGCATGCGCCGCCAGTTCATCGAGAACGACGGCGAGGACGACATGCACAAGCTGCGCGAGCACAAGCGGCTGGACGCGCTGCTGGCCTATTGCGAGGTGGCGTCATGCCGCCGCGATGCGCTGCTGACCTATTTCGACGATTCCTGCGAGCCTTGTGGCAATTGCGACAATTGCATCGATCCGCCAAAGATGCTCGACGGCACGGAGCTGGCGCGGCTGCTGTTCGCCGCCATCCAGGAGACCGGCCAGGCGTTCGGCGCCGCCCATGTGATCGACGTGATCCGCGGCTCGGAAAACCAGAAGATCACCGAGCGCCGGCACGATACCCTGAGCACCTACGGCGCGGGCAAGGCGCAGCCCAAGTCGTTCTGGCAGTCGTTCATCCGGCAGGCGCTGGCGGGCGGTTTCCTGTCCGTCAACCTGCAGAAATACGGCTGCCTGGAGCTCACCAAACGCGCCCAGGGCGTGATGACCCGCGGCCATCCGTTCCAGTACCGCCATGTCAGCATGCCGACGAAGGCGGAAAAAAGCGCCCGCAGCCGCGCCGTCCCCGACAGCCTGTCAGAACGCGATGGCGAATTGCTGGGCGCGCTGAAATCCCTGCGCCTGGATCTGGCGCGCGAACGCAATGTGCCCGCCTATGTGGTGTTCCCCGACGCGACACTGATCGAAATGGCGCGCGCGCGCCCCGCATCCCTCGACGAACTGTCCGGCATCAACGGCGTCGGCCCCAAGAAGCTCGGCGAATACGGCGAAAAATTCATCGAGGCCATCGCCGAGGGCGCGTGACGTCGTGGCACCTTGGGCTTGCCGCCCATCCTTCGGGAGAGCCCTTCGGGCTTCCCCAGGATGAGGTCGTATAAATTGCTGATTTTATGAAGATATCCACACGGGAACCCTCATCCTGAGGAGCCTGCGTCAGCAGGCGTCTCGAAGGATGGGCCGCCTGCCCGGCCTTGTCCATTTACAAGCCGGAGACCGGCGTCATGCCGCCAGAGGGTAGGCTTCCTCGATGAGATAGGGACCGCCGCCGGTCGACGCCTTCGACGAATACAGCACGAAGCGCCCGGCGATGAACGGCTGGGCCGAGAAGCCGCCGCGCATCGCCAGCCAGCGCGCCACGTCGGCGGTGGCGCTGCCCTTGCACCGGCAGATCGTCACATGCGGGATGAACTTGCGCCGCTCCGCCGGCAAGCCCAGCCGCTGGATGATCCGCTCCTGCTCGGCCTGCAGTTCGGCGAGCTGCGGATTGGGCGCCACGGCGGCATAGATCGAATGCGGCTTCTTGTTGCCGAAAGCCGCCAGCCCGCCCAGCCGGATTTCGAACGGCGTGCGGTTGATGCGGCCCAGCGCGAAGGCGACCTCATCGGCCGTTCGGTCGTCGATGTCGCCGATGAAGCGCAATGTGATGTGATAGTTTTCCGGATCGATCCAGCGCGCGTTGCGCAGACCGCCGCGCAGCGACGACAGCATCATAGCCGTCTCGGCTGGCATTTCCAGACCGGTGAACAAGCGCGGCATGACAAGCCCTCCGCGACAGTTTCGATACCCCAATGTGTGCCCGGGGAATCGCATCCGACAACCCGCGATCGGAAAAAATTGCGGCTCGTCCACCAGTTTCACCCAGTTGTCACAACCGGTTACCGCGCGCCGCTCCGCGAATCCTGCGCCGGCGCGCGGAAAATCCAAGACGGTTCAATGCCTTGAACCCTTGTCATTAAGGACAGGGATTACCGTGGTTCTGGTGGATCGCATTGATCGCCTTTTCCAGCTCCTCGCTGACCTCGACACCCGTGCAGTCGATATCATGCGACAGCTGTTGGAGCGACGTCGCGCCGAGAATCACCGAGGTGACGAAGGGCCGCGAATGCGCGAAGGCCAGCGCCATCTGCGCGGAATCGAGGCCGTGCGCGGCCGCCAGGTCCAGATAGGCGTTGACGGCGCGGGCCGAGCCCGGCGTCTCATAGCGCTGCAGCCGGTCGAACAGCTTCTTGCGCGACCCCTCGGGCAGCGCGCCGTCGCGGTACTTGCCGGTGAGATACCCTTGGCCGAGCACCGAATACGCCAGCAGGCCCACCTCCTCGCGCATGGCGACTTCGGCCAGATTGATCTCGAAAGTCCTGTTGATCAGCGAATAGGCGTTCTGGATCGAGGCGACGCGCGGCAGATCCATCTCGTCGGCCGCCTGCAGGTAGCGCATCGCGCCCCAGGCGCTTTCGTTCGACAGCCCGACATGCCGGATCTTGCCCGCCTGCACCAGTTCGCCGAGCTTGCCGAGCGTCTCCTCGATGGGAACCTCGTCGGCCGCCGGCTCGACGCTCTTCCAGATGGTCGCGTTGGAGCCGAATTGCGACACGGTCCGGTCCGGCCAATGCACCTGGTAGAGATCGATATAGTCCGTCTGCAGCCGCCTCAGGCTCTTGTTGACGGCCTCCTCGATCTGTTCCGGTGTCAGCGTGGCCTCACGCTCGCCGTCGCGGAACCAGGTGAAGTTCGAGCGGCCGACAATCTTCGTCGCCAGAATCACCTCGTCACGGCGGCCGGTGCGCTTGAACCAGCTGCCGACGATTTCCTCGGTGCGCCCTTGCGTCTCGGGCCTGGGCGGAATCGCGTAAAGCTCGGCGGTGTCGATGAAATTGATGCCGCGTTCGCGCGCCATGTCGATTTGCGCATGGGCTTCGGCCTCGGAGTTCTGTTCGCCCCAGGTCATCGTGCCCAGGCAAAGGCTCGAGACCTCCAGGCCGGTGCGCCCGAGTTTGCGCATTTCTGGTGTCATGGCTGTCCGTCCGTTTTGTCTTGCGTTCGAATTCACAGAAGGTGCCGGCAGGGTCCGCGCGGCGCCGGGAGGGGGCCGTCGGACGGCAGGCCCGGCGGGGAGGACCACGAGCCGGGCCGCCTCAGCGGCTTTTCGCCCGGTCGAGCAGCGCCTCGACGCTGGGAATAATCCTTTGAACGATAATCTCGATGCCTTCGGCGGTGGGATGGATGCCGTCGGCCTGATTGAGATCCGGCTCCGCCGCGACCCCGTCCAGGAAGAATGGATAAAAAAGGATGTCGTACTTTTTTGCAAGGGTGGGGAAGATCGCGTCGAACGTCTCGCCGTAACGCGGCCCGAGATTCGGCGGCGCCCGCATGCCCGCCAGCAGCACCGGAATGTCCCGCGCTTGCAGCGCTTCGATGATCTGCCCGAGCGCCTTTTTGGTGCTCTCCGGCGGCAGCCCGCGAAGTGCATCGTTGCCGCCAAGCTCGACGATCGCCGCGTCCGCGCCCTCGCCCAGCGACCACTCCAGCCGCGCCTGAGCCGCACTCGCCGTGTCGCCGGACACGCCGGCGTCGATCACCGTGACGTCGTATCCCCGGTCCCTCAGCGCCGCTTCCAGCCGCGCCGGGAACCCCTCGCCCGGACCAAGCCCGTATCCGGCGGTGAGGCTGTCGCCCAGCGCCAGAATGCGGAGGGCATCGGCCCTGGCCGCACCGGGAAGGGCGGCCAGAGTGATCACGAATAAGAAAGCAACAAGTCGAATAATCGGCCGCATGGCACCCTTACACAAAAAACCCGCCGCGCGACACTGGACCGCGCGCGCGTCGTTCCCATATCAGGCTGATACGGCCTCGTTTCAATCACTTGGCGCCCGGACGCGGCGCAAAAGGCGTATTCGAGCCTGAAGATTGGCGCCGCGGCGCCCACACTGGATCATCACCGGTCCGCAAGCCCAAGGAAACAGCGACGTGGACCAGACGACGCCGATCACCGAACGCGATCCGAGCCGGGCCGTCCGCCTGCGCGACGTGCATCTGAGCCTGGGCACGGGCGCCGCCCGCGTGCACATTCTCAGGGGCGTCGATCTCGACATAGCCTCCGGCAGTTCGCTGGGCATCGTCGGCCCGTCGGGCTCGGGCAAGTCGACGCTGTTGATGGTCATGGCCGGTCTCGAACGCTGCGACGCGGGTCAGGTCGGCGTCGCCGAGCAGGAGCTGACGGGGCTGAGCGAGGATGCGCTGGCCCGGTTCCGCGGCCGCCACGTGGGTATCGTCTTCCAGTCGTTTCATCTCATCCCCAACATGACGGCGCTGGAAAACGTCGCCGTGCCGCTCGAGCTCACGGGCGACCGCGACGCTTTCGCCAAGGCGCGCGCCGAACTCGAGGCCGTGGGCCTGGGAGAGCGCCTGTCGCATTATCCCGCGCAAATGTCGGGCGGTGAACAGCAGCGCGTCGCGATCGCCCGCGCGCTTGTGCCCTCGCCGACGATCCTCATTGCGGACGAGCCGACGGGAAATCTCGACGAGAAGACCGGCCGCCAGATCGTCGATCTCATGTTCAAGGCTCAGGAGACCCGCGGCATGACCCTGGTGCTGGTCACGCATGACCGCTCGCTGGCCGACCGCTGTCAGCGCACCATCCGCATGCGCTCGGGCGTCATCGACACAAGCCCGCTTGAGACCGCGTCTGAGCATCACGCCTCGGCGGCCGGCGCATGAGCGGCGCGCAGTCGGCCAACCGTCCCGGCGTGATGCTCGCCCTGCGCTTCGCGCTGCGCGAATTGCGCGGCGGCGTGAAGGGCTTTTACGTCTTCATCGCCTGTATCGCGCTCGGCGTGGCGGCGATCGCCGGCGTCGCCTCCGTGTCACGCGCGCTGACGGAAGGCATTGCCGGCGAAGGCCGCACGATTCTGGGCGGCGACATCGCCTTTTCCGTCGTCCACCGGGAACTCGACTCCGACGAACGCGCGTTTCTCGACGCCGAGGGCGCTGTCTCCTCCATCGCGACGATGCGCGCCATGGCGCGGGCGCCGGAGACCGACGACCAGGCGCTGGTCGAAGTCAAGGCGATCGATGACGCCTATCCGCTCTTCGGCGCGCTGGAACTCACCTCCGGCGGTGACGTCCACGCGCTCACGGGCAAGAACGCCACCGGCTACGACGCGGTTGTCGACGAGGCGCTGCTCGTCCGGCTCGATCTCGGGATCGGCGACACGATCGACATCGGCCGCATCACGCTGACCGTACGCGACACCATCGCGAATGAGGCCGACAAGCTTGCCGGCGGCGTCGATTTCGGGCCGCGCCTGATGGTGTCGCTTGACGCCTTGCGCGCCTCCGGCCTGCTCCAGCCGGGCTCGCTGGTCCGCTGGCATTACCGGTTGAAGCTGAACCGCGCCAATGAGACCGCCTCATTGGACGCCACCGACATGGTCTCCGACACACGACTCGAAGGCGTGATAGCGGAGGCGCGCGAAAAATTCCCCACCGCCGGCTGGCGCATCCGCTCGCGCGCCAACGCCGCACCCGGGCTGCAGCGCAGCATTCGCCGCTTCACGCAATTTCTCACGCTCGTCGGCCTGACGGCCCTGGTCGTGGGTGGCGTCGGCGTCGCCAACGCCGTGCGCGCCTTCCTCGACACCAAGCGGCCGGTGATTGCCACCTTCAAGTGTCTCGGCGCGCCGGGCTCCTTCGTCTTCATCGTCTATCTGGCGCAGATCACCATGTTGGCGGGCGCAGGTATCCTCATCGGCCTCGTGCTCGGCGCCATTCTGCCGTTCGCCGCCGGCATCGCTCTGGAGCAGGTGCTGCCTGTTCAGGTAATCAACGGAATCTATCCGGCCGAACTCGGGCTCGGTCTCATCTACGGGCTGCTGACCGCGCTGGCCTTCGCGCTCTGGCCTTTGGGCCGCGCCCATGACGTGCCGCCCAGCGCGCTGTTTCGCGATCAGCCGGGCGAAGGCAAGGCGTGGCCACGCAAGCGCTATATCGCCGCAACCGCGGCGACCGTTCTGGCGCTGGCCATCCTTGCCGTTGCGCTTGCCTACGATCGATACATCGCCCTGATCTACGTGGGCGCCTCCTCCACGGCCTTCGTACTTCTGGTGCTGGTTGGCCGCGGCATCATGGCCGCCGCGCGCAAGATCCCGCATGTGCACGCCACCGAATGGCGGCTGGCCATCGCCAACATCCATCGTCCCGGCGCGCTGACGCCCTCGGTCGTGCTGTCGCTGGGTCTCGGACTGACGCTTCTGGTGGCGCTGACGCTGATCGATGGCAACCTGCGCCAGCAACTCGGCACGACCATCGCGCAAAAGGCCCCCAGCTTCTTCTTTGTCGACATCCAGAACACGGAGAAGCCGGCCTTCGACGCCTTGCTGGCCCGCGAGGCGCCCGAAGCCATCCGCCAGGGCGCGCCCATGCTGCGCGGCCGGCTGGTGAAGCTGAAGGGCGTGTCGACCGAGGACATCGAGGCGCCGCCGTCCGCCGCCTGGGTGCTGCGCGGCGACCGCGGCATCACCTATGC
Source organism: Breoghania sp. L-A4 (assembly GCF_003432385.1). NCBI lineage: Bacteria > Pseudomonadati > Pseudomonadota > Alphaproteobacteria > Hyphomicrobiales > Stappiaceae > Breoghania > Breoghania sp. L-A4. The sequence continues at coordinate 4,683,733 of NZ_CP031841.1, forward strand.
CGAAACCGTGCCGGAAAACTCGCGGCTGGTGGCGGGAGAATGGTGGGGCAAGGATTATTCCGGCGAGCCGCTGGTGTCGTTTGAGGCCGAACTCGCCGGTGAGCTGGGTCTCGCCATCGGCGACACGGTGACCGTCAACGTGCTGGGCCGCGAAATCACCGCCAGGATCGCCAACACGCGCATCGTCGAGTGGGAAAGCCTGGCGATCAACTTCGTCATGGTGTTCTCGCCCAACACGTTTGCCGGCGCGCCGCATTCGCATCTCGCCACCGTGACCTGGGAGGAGCCGGTTACCACCGCGCGCGAGATCGACCTTCTGAAGGCCGTCACCGCCGCCTTCCCGACGGTCACCGGCGTGCGCGTCAAGGACGCCATCGACCAGGTCAACGCGCTGGTCGCACAGCTCGCGTGGGCCATCCGCGCCGCCTCCTCGATCACCCTGATCTCCAGCATCATGGTGCTCGCCGGCGCGCTAGCCGCCGGACACAAGAGCCGCATCCACGACGCCATCATCCTCAAGACGCTGGGGGCGACGCGGGCGCGGCTGATCGCGGCCTATGCCATCGAATACGCCGCGCTTGGCCTGGTCACGGCGCTGTTCGGCGTCATCGCCGGATCGATCGCGGCCTGGTTCGTGGTGGCGCGGCTGATGGACGCGAGTTTCACCATCCAGCCGGCGGCTGCCGTCGCCGCCGCCGTCATCGCCCTGGTGCTGTCCGTCAGCCTGGGGCTGATCGGCACCTGGCGGGTGCTGGGTGAGAAACCCGCAACCGTGCTGAGGAATCTCTAACCACCCGCGCCGTATCATCCTTTCGTCACGATACGGCACGAATTTGCGCGATCGGGCCTTGTTCCCGAGAGGCAATCCACCCATATTTGCCCCAGCGTCCGGGAAAGGACGCATCAACAGTTTCCTCTGGGATCGAAAGAGAGGTCTTCATGTCGACCTTCGACCGTAATCAGACTGCACGTTACGCAGCCACACGTGCCGAGGCCGGCGTCTATGACGAAGGTCTGCGGAGCTATATGCTCAGCGTCTACAATTATATGGCACTTGGCCTGGGCATCACCGGCCTTGCCGCGCTGGGCGCCTTCATCCTGTCCGTCACCAGTGATCCGGCCGCTGGCGTAGCGCAGTTGCCCAACGGCATGATGCTGACCAGCTTCGGCTACGCGCTGTTCGCAAGCCCGCTGAAATGGGTGGTGATCCTGGCGCCGCTCGCCATGGTGTTCTTCCTCTCCGCGCGCATCAACAAGATGAGCGTCGGCGCGGCCCAGGGCACCTTCTGGCTTTACGCGGCTCTGGTCGGCATTTCTCTGTCGTCGATCTTCCTCGTCTACACCCACGGCTCCATCGCCCGGGTGTTCTTCATCACCGCAGCCTCCTTCGGCGGTCTCAGCCTCTTCGGCTACACCACCAAGAAGGATCTGTCGGGCTGGGGTTCGTTCCTGTTCATGGGCCTGATCGGCATCATCATCGCCTCGGTCGTCAACATCTTCCTGGCGTCGTCCGCCATGCAGTTCGCCATCTCGGTGATCGGCGTGCTGGTGTTCGCCGGCCTCACGGCCTACGACACCCAGCAGATCAAGGAAATGTACCACGAGGGCGACAGCGAGCTGGTCGCCGGCCGCAAGTCCATCATGGGCGCGCTGCGCCTCTACCTCGACTTCATCAACCTGTTCATCATGCTGCTGTCGCTGTTCGGCAACCGCGAATAGGCTTGATCGGATCGAACGCATGCAAACGGGCGCGATTTTCGCGCCCGTTTTTTTGTGCACATAACGATGGCGCACCGCCCGATGCCCAACGAATGCGCTCGACACGTTTTTCGGCACCGGCCACACTGCGGCGTCCTGCGAACAACAGCCGATTCCATGTCCCACAGCATCCGTCCCGCCGCGCCCGCCGACATCCCGGCGATCACCGCAATCTACGCGCATGCCGTCACCCACGGCACCGCCAGCTTCGAGCTGACGCCGCCGAATGAGACCGAAATGCGCCGCCGGTTCGACGCGCTGATGGCGAGCCACCACCCCTATCTGGTCTTTGAGGATGACGGCGTCGTGCTGGGCTACGCCTACGCCGGCCCGCACCGCCCCCGGCCGGCCTATCGCTGGGCGGTGGAAAGCTCGATCTACATAGCGCCCGAGCGTCAGGGCATGGGAATCGGCAAGGCGCTACTCGCGGCGCTGGTCGACGAGGCAACAGTGCGCGGCTTCCGCCAGATGATCGGCGTCGTCGGCGACAGCACCCATGCCGCCTCCATCCGGCTGCATGAGGCGGCGGGTTTCGAGGTCATCGGCACGGTGAAGAACGTCGGCCGCAAATTCGACCGCTGGCTCGATATCGTCATGCTGCAGCGCGCGCTGGGAGACGGTGCGAAGACCCCGCCCGAACGCTGATCACAGCATGGCGGCGCGCGGTCAGACCACCCGCAGGTGACGCTTCCTGTCCAGAACCCGCAGCACGGTTTCCAGATCGCGGCCGCGCTTGAGAATCATGCCGCCCGCCGCCAGCACCGAATAGGCGCCCTGCTTGCGCGCGTTCTTCGGATCCTTCTCGATGCGGTACAGCGGCACCTCGCTGGTGTGGCGGAACACCGAGAAGATCGCCTTGTCCTTGTGGAAATCGATCGCGTAGTCGCGCCACTCGCCGGCGGCGACATTGCGCCCGTAGACCCTGAGAATCTGCGCAAGCTCCTGCCGGTTGAAAGCGATGCGCGGGGCAGCGGGCGGTGCGGGGACAGGGGCGGAGGGAAGTGTGGCGGGCCGTGCGGCGGAACTCGTATGCTGGCTGGCGGTTGCCGCGGCGAGGGACGCCGGCCCGCCGCGCGCCACCGGACTATCGTCGATTTCGCTCATTGCGCCTCCTCCGTGCCGATCGCGCCAAGCTTCGGCCGGTCGCACCCGGCGCGCCGGAAAAGCGGCGCCCGGTCGTTAACCGGCGTAGGGCCAGTGTTGCGCCGCAAGCAGCCCTTGGCAACCCCGGGAACCGCGCAAACCCGCGCCGAAGGCGCGTGCAACGGCACAATGGCTCGGCGCGCGAAATCTTTACCACGTCAAGTATGCGCGGCGATATTTCCTTAGTTTTGCCTTATTGCGGCCCTTGCGCGGCCATTTTGCATCACCATATTTCAATTGTTGCCTCAGACGGCCCGGTTCAACCAGGATCTCGGATTTTCAGCCCCCAGCCCCCGGGGACTTGGAACAGAGCCGGGCCACCTGAGGCGCAATTGGTTCAAATCCCCCATAGAATTCTGGCCAGCTTTCGCTGGCCTTTTCTTTGTCCGCCCCCGGCCGCGAGATCCGCCGCCGCGCCCCGCGCCCGCGCCGGACGGATTGTTGAACCGTCAAAATCCCCGATCCAGCCTTGATCCATGCCCCCTTAAAGACGATATGTATCACCCGTCTTTCACGGATAACCCAAGGGCGCTGGCCACGATGACGAGCAACGGAACTCTTGAGACCGACGCCACCGGCGGCTCGGGCGAAACCCATGCCTTTCAGGCCGAGGTCTCCCGCCTGCTGCACCTCATGGTGCACGCGGTCTATTCCAACAAGGACATCTTCCTTCGCGAGCTGATCTCCAACTCCGCCGACGCCTGCGAGCGGCTGCGCCATCTGGCGGTCACCGACGCGAGCCTGACGGCGGAGGATCCCGATTTCCGCATCCGCCTTGAGACCGACCCGGACGCGAAAACCCTGACGATCGCCGACAACGGCATCGGCATGAGCCGCGACGAGATGATCGAGAATCTGGGCACCATCGCGCGATCCGGCACCCGCGCCTTCCTCGACGGACTGAAGGACGCCAAGGATGGATCGGCGCTGATCGGCCAGTTCGGCGTCGGCTTCTATTCCGCCTTCATGGTGGCCCGGGAGGTCGAGGTCACGAGCCGCGCCGCCGGTTCCGATGAAGCCTGGCGCTGGCGTTCCGACGGCCAGGGCGAATTCTCCGTCGAACCGGCGGATCTCGCCGACGCTCCCGCGCGCGGCACCCGTGTCACGCTGCATCTCAACGACGAATCACTCGACTACGCGACGCCGTCGGCCATCGAGCGCATCGTGCGCGAATATTCCTCCCACGTGCCGGTGCCCATCGTGCTGGTGGCGCCAGCCAGACCCGAGCGGGACGAAGACGGCGCGGAAAAGCCCGTCGAGGAGGGCAAGACCGAGGAACGCCAACTCGCCGACGGCACGGCGCTGTGGACGAAACCGAAGTCCGACATCACCGAGGACGAGTACCGCGAGTTCTACGGCCACGTCTCGGCGCAGTTCGACGAGCCCGCGCTGACGCTGCACTACCGCGCGGAAGGCCGGCACGAATATTCCGTGCTGCTGTTCCTGCCCTCCATGAAGCCCTTCGACCTGTTCGATCCCTCGCGCAAGGGTCGGGTGAAGCTCTATGTGCGCCGCGTCTTCATCGCCGATGACGTGGACATCATGCCCGCCTGGCTGCGCTTCATGCGCGGCGTGGTCGACAGCGAGGATCTGCCGCTCAACATCTCGCGCGAGATGCTGCAAAAAAATCCTGTGCTCGATTCCATCCGCAAGGGCGTGGTCAACCGGGTGCTGTCCGAGCTGCAGAAGCTGGCCGACAATGAGCCGGAAAAATACATCAAGATCTGGGAGACCTTCGGCCCGGTCATCAAGGAAGGCCTCTACGAGGACTTTGAGAAGCGCGACAAGATTTTCGCGCTGGCCCGCTTCCGCACCACGGCGTCGGACGACTGGCGCTCGCTGGCCGACTACGTGGCGGATCTGAAGGAAAACCAGACCCAGATCTTCTACGCGACCGGCGAGAATCTCGAGGCGCTGAAGCGCTCGCCGCAGCTCGAGGGCTACCGGGCGCGCGGCATCGAGGTGCTGCTGCTGGCCGATCCCGTCGACGCCTTCTGGGTACAGACGGCTCTGGGCTACGAGGGCAAGCCGTTCCGTTCGGTCACGCAAGGCGCCGCCGATCTTGACGCCATCCCGCTGCCCGAGGACTCGGACAAGCCCGAGGATGACGCCGGCGACAAGGGTGACATCGCGAAACTGGCGACCTTCATCAAGGAGGTTCTGGGCAACAGGGTTTCCGACGTGCGCGCCTCCTCGCGGCTGTCCGAAAGCCCCGTGTGCCTGGTGGCGCCCGAAGGCGGCCCGGACCGGCAGTTCGAGAAGCTGATGTCCCAGCGCGAGGGCGCGATGGGCGGCTTCGCGCCGGTGCTGGAACTCAATCCGCGCAACCCGCTGATCAAGTCCATCGCCGCCAGGGCCGGCGACGCCACGGCGAAGGCGGAACTCGAGGACAGCGCCTGGCTGCTGTTCGACCAGGCCCGCGTGCTCGACGGCGAAATCCCCGCCGACCCCTCCGGCTTCGCCATGCGCCTGGGCCGCCTGATGAGCAAGAACCTGGGCTGAAGCGGCGACGAATTCGGCGCGCGGGATCACCCCGCGCGCCGGCTTTTCAGACGGCAATCCCCACGGCGATGGCGATCCTGTGCCAATTGGCGCCGAGCCACGACACCAGCGGCGCGATCCTCTGCTGAAGCTTTTCGGCGTGCCCGCTGAAATCATCCGCCGCCTTGGCGTATTTGATCACCCGCTCCAGCGCGCCGCCGACTTCGTCCTTGTCGGGTTGCGGCTTGGCGGCTTCCTCTTCCGCATCCTGCAGGGCGCGATCCAGCTTGCCCGCGTCCGGAACCCGCATTTCCGCAAGCAAGGCCCGCAGCGCGGCAAGTTCGCCCGCCACGTCGACCGTCTCCGGCGCCGGCAACACAACCTTGACGCCCTTCATGATCGCGGAGCTGTTCTCACCGGTCACAACCTGCGATCCAATGATGTCGCGGGCTCTCACGGACCTGTCGTCACCGCTCGTCGTCATCACCGTTCTCCCGCTGCTGCAATTCCTGAAACACGGCAACCGCCGGCCCGATCAGCTCCATATCAGGCTCGATGTCGAGCTCCTGTGACAATTCCAGATATCGTTGAAGGTGCATCGCCATCCACTGGATAAACGCCTGTGGCGCATCAAGGAACAGCGGCATGAGAAGCCCGATTGCCTCCGCAATCGCCTCACGTGCGCCCACGATATCCGATGAAGCCCGGCGTACGTCTGAAAGCATACAGAGATTGACAGACAAATCCGGCGTGAACGCGTCCGGGCGCGCCGCCGCAAGCTCGCGGAAAAGACCGGCCGCCTCCTGCGCCGCATCAAGCGCGGCCTCGCGACGGCCCAGATCCGAGAGGAAACCGGCGAGGTTGCTGAGCGATGCCGCCAGAGCAGGCGTGAATGCGTCCGGGCGTGCCGCGGCAAGATCACGGCGAAGACCGACCGCCTCCTCCGCCGCGGCCAGCGCGGCCTCCCGACGCCCGAGAGCCAAGAGGAAACTGGCGAGGTTGTTGAGCGACATCGCCAGATCAGGCGTGAACGCGTCCGGGCGCGCCGCCGCAAGATCACGGTAAAGACCGGCCGCCTCCTCCGCCGCACCAAGCGCATCCTCCCGACGCCCGAGATCCGAAAGCTGATTGGCAAGGTTGTTGAGCGATGCCGCCAGATTGGGCGTGAACGCGTCCGGGCGCGCCGCGGCAAGATCACGGCGAAGACCGACCGCCTCCTCCGCCGCATCAAGCGCGGCCTCCCGACGCCCGAGAGCCGATAGGAAACTGGCAACGTTGTTGAGCGATGCCGCCAGATTAGGCGTGAACGCGTCCGGGCGCGCCGCGGCAAGAACACGGCGGAGACCCACCGCCTCCTCCGCCGCATCCAGCGCCGCCTCCCGACGCCCGAGAGCCGAGAGCTGATTGGCAAGGGTGTTGAGCGATGCCGCCAGATTAGGCGTGAACGCGTCCGGGCGCGCCGCGGCAAGGTCACGGTAAAGACCGGCCGCCTCCTCCGCCGCACCAAGCGCATCCTCCCGACGCCCGAGAGCCGAGAGGAAACTGGCAAGGTTGTTGAGCGACATCGCCAGATCAGGCGTGAACGCGTCCGGGCGCGCCGCGGCAAGGTCACGGTAAAGACCGGCCGCCTCCTCCGCCGCATCCAGCGCATCCTCCCGACGCCCGAGAGCCGAGAGGACACCGGCGAGGTTGTTGAGCGCCCCCGCCAGAGCAGGCGTGAACGCGTCCGGGCGCGCCGCGGCAAGTTCGCGGTAGAGACCGGCCGCCTCCTGCGCCGCACCAAGCGCATCCTCCCGACGCCCGAGATCCGAGAGGCGAAAGGCAAGGTTGTTGAGCCACATTGCGGCTCTGGCGGCATCTCCAGGATTGTGACTGTTCCGGAACGCCTGCCGGAAAGCCTGCGCAAGGTTCGACGTCAGGTCCAGGGCCGCCTCGCGCAGGATCGTGGTCCGCTCCGGCAAGGCGAAGGCCAGTGGCTCCAACGCTTCCGGATTGCCGGTCTGGCCCGCCACGTGGGCCAGCATGTCCATCAGACGCCTGGCGGTTGCCTTTTCCTCGTCCGTCGCGCTCTGGTCCTCCAGCGCATAGGCATAGTCCTGCAGCAGGCGCATCAACACCTCGGCCGCCCGGTATGCGCCGACGGCGTAGGCGCGGGCGACGACGTCCGCCGCGCCTGCTTCGATTGCCGGCGCGCCGCTCAGGGCTTCGACGATCACCCCTTCGCCGATCAGATCCGGCTGGATGGATCCAAGCCGTCCCACAGACCCGCCTCCCTCGCCGGACTGAAGCGGCGGCAGCTCCTGCTGCATCAACGGCCCTAGGGACCCCGCATCGCCTGAAAGCCCGGCCGCCGCCAGTTCATCCGCCAGGGCTGCGTTCAGCCCCTTGAGTTCAAGCCCGCCTGCGAGCCCGTTGAACGCCGTGAGATGGACAATCGCCGCAGCCTGGCCTTCACCGGCAAGCCTTTTCAGGCGCGCCAACTCGCGTCTGGCCAGATGCCGCGCCATTTCAAGCCGCCGCAAAGCAAGCGCCTCCGACGGTCCCTTCTCGCGCGCGATCACCCCGGCCATGACCAGCGCCAGCGGATTGGCGAATTGCGCCTCGGCAAGCCGGCCATCGAAATGCCTATCCGCACCGACCTCCGGCACACTGCCTTCGTTCACAGCCTCATCATGCAAGGCTCGAGCGGCCCCGAATGCCGCTGTCATGACCGCCCGGCGCCCCTCGAGATCCTCCAGACCCGGCAAGGCATGGGGGCGCAAGTCAGCGTCGTAAAAGAGAGTCAATCGGGCGGCGGCCGAGTTGAGCGGTGGAGCCGTCAGTTCATGCCACCAGCCGAAACCCGGTGGGGCGTCTCGTTCCAGCAGCAGGATTCGAAGTTTGGTTTCAAGCTCCTGCGTGGCCAGCCGGTCGAGCCACCGGGCAAGATCGCCATGCACCTGCGCCGCGTAGTCGAGCACCAGGAGCGTGTTGCGATCCCAGGAAAGCGCGCGTGTCGCGCTGGCCTCCACCACCGGGCCCACGTCCGAGGGCGACAGAAAGCCGGCCGCCCAATCGCCGACATCCGTCTCGCCATCGACAGCCTCGCACAGCGCGATGGCAAGGCGGGTCTTGCCGGAGCCGGCGCGCCCGGTCACAGCATGAACGGAAATATCCGCGTCGCAGTCGAGCCACACCCGAAGCCCGTCGAGGATGTCAGTGCGGCCGATCAGGGGAATCGTGCTGAGGGCCGGATTGAGGATGTCGAGTTCGCGCCGGCGGTGGTGTGCCTGCTGAATCCGGCGCGCTGCCGGCGGGCGGATCTGCATGCGCTGCAGCGGCAGGACAATTCCGCTGTCGCCAAATATGAGCCGCACCGCATTGCCGCTGCCGGTGACAACCACGCTTTGGGTAATATCGCGAGCATCAACGGAACGATCTGTCATCGAAGAGACCTGAAAAAGCGAAAATCAAATAAGCCCCCTCAGCCTAGCCGAACACCCTCCCGAAACAAAGCCGGCCGGCCAAGCGGATGCCCCGAGGCCTCGGCCAGGCGGAGACGCGCACAATAGTTGGCTCCTCGCGCGCCGTTTACCAAACTGTTGCCATTCTCGCGTAGTCTGTGGGAGCCTTGGATGCGTCGTTCGCGGCGCGATTTTGGAGGTCGCCCGCGTGACGCATGCCTGGTCGCATATCGTTTCCTGGAACGAGGACCGTGTCGAGAAGATCGCCGACGCGGTGGTGCACGTCATCGGTCTGGCGCTGGCGCTGGCCGGCACGGGCGCGCTGCTGGTCTATGCCTTCGGCGTCGCCGACGCGGCGCTCTATGCGGCCGTCGTCATCTACCTCGCCGGGCTGATCGCCTCGCTGGCCGCCTCCTCGCTCTACAACATCTGGCCGAATTCGCAGGTGAAATGGCTGCTGCGGCGGCTCGACCACTCGGCCATCTTCCTGCTGATCGCGGGAACCTACACGCCCTTCATCGCGCAGATGCCGGCGAACGCCACGTCGACGGCCCTGTTCATCGGCGTCTGGGCGGTGGCCGCCATCGGCATCGTGCTGAAACTCGCGTTTCCCGGCCGCTTCGACCGGCTCGCCGTGGGCGCCTATCTGGCGCTGGGCTGGTGCGGCGTGCTGGTGTTTCCCGCCATCCAGGACGCCATCCCCTCGACGACCCTGTGGCTGATCGCCGCCGGCGGCATCACCTATTCCGCCGGCGTCGTCTTCTACGCCTGGGAAGGCTTGCGCTTCAACAAGGCGATCTGGCACGGCTTCGTGCTGGCCGGGACCGCGCTGCATTACGGCGCGGTGATCGACAGCCTCAGCGTGCTGACGGTGTGATGCGGCGATACGACCGCGCCGAGACGCCGGATCAGTCGCGCTCGGGCGCGCCCAGCGGGAACAGCCCGCGATAGGGCCGCGCCTCGTCGACGGCGCGCGCCATCGACGGCCGCACCAGAAGACGCGCCCGGTATGCTCGCACATTGTCGAAACGCGGATCGATCTCATGCACCCAGTCGGCATAGAACAGCGACGGCGCCGCCGCGCAGTCGGCCATGGAAAAATCCTCGCCCGCCGCCCAGGTCCGGGTGGCCATCACCCCGTCCAGCCACGCGTAGGCCGCATCCAGCATCGCCCTCGCCTCGACCACGCCGACGGGGTCGCGATCGGCTTCGTCGCGGATACGGTCGAACACGATCCGCTGCATCGGCGTCATGATGTAGTTGTCGAAGACGCGGTCCATCATCCGAACGGTCAGGGCCGCATCCGCGTCCTCGGGAATCAGCCGCACCGGACCGGGATAATGCAATCCGAGATGCTCGATGATAATGCTGGACTCAAGCACGGTGCGGCCGCCGTCGACCAGCACGGGAAATTTTTTCAACGGCCAGAGCGCCGTGAGTTCCTCAAAGGCATCGGGATCGTCGGGTCCGAAGGCACGATAGGTGAACGGCGTGTCGTTCTCGTACAGCGCGACCAGCACTTTCTGGCAATAGGACGAGAACGGGTGCGCGTAGAGCATTGGTTTCATCGGCGGCTCCTCCGAACCGATTGCATTTCACAAGCAGTTGAGGGATATCAAAACCGATCCTATATTGCAAGCGGATTTGGAGAGCCACCGATGCACCGAGAGCCGAAATCGGGTTGCCCGATCAACCTGACCCTGGAAATTCTGGGCGACCGCTGGAGCCTCATCGTGATCCGCGACCTCATGTTCGGCAACCGGCGCCACTATCGCGAGCTGCTGACGCACTCCGAAGAAGGCATCGCCTCGAACGTGCTGGCGGACCGGCTCAAACGCCTGAGCATGGCGGGTCTCGTCTCTCGCCGCGACGATCCGACCCACAAGCAGAAGGGAATCTACAGTCTGACCGAACCGGCGATCCAGCTCGTGCCGCTGCTCGCGCAGATGGGCGCATGGGGCCGCCGCCACACACCGGTCTCAAAGGAGCTGTCCATCCGCGCAGAACTGCTGGAACGTGGTGGGCCGGAGATGTGGGAGGCCTTCATGGAGGAGCTGCGCGCCCAGCATCTCGGCCACCCGATGCCGGCGCGCTCGGTCTTCGCCGAACTCCGGGCCGCATTTGAGGCGGTTGCCGGACGACCCGATGAATCGAAGGACCCACGACCATGACCACAGACAACACGGGCACCATCCGCGTCGGCATCGGCGGCTGGACCTACGCGCCGTGGCGCGGACCATTCTATCCCGGCGATGTGACCCAGAAACGCGAGCTGGAATACGCCAGCCGCGCGCTGACCTCGATCGAGATCAACGGCACCTACTACGGCTCGCAGAAGCCGGAAACCTTCGCCAAGTGGCGCGACGAGACGCCGGACGATTTTGTCTTTGCGCTGAAAGCGCCGCGGTTCGCCACCAACCGGCGTGTGCTGGCCGAGGCCGGCGAGAGCATCGAGCGGTTCTTCGCAAGCGGCGTGATGGAACTCAGGCACAAGCTCGGGCCGGTCAACTGGCAGTTCATGGCGACCAAGAAATTCGACGCGGACGATTTCGAACGGTTCCTGAGGCTGCTGCCCAAGAGCCACGAGGGGCGGACCTTGCGCCACGCACTCGAGGTGCGCCACGAGAGCTTTTGCACGCCGGACTTCGTGGCCCTCGCCCGTGATCACGGCGCGGCGGTGGTGGTGGCGGGGGATACCGCCTTCCCGCAGATCGCCGATATCACCGCGCCCTTCGTCTACGCCCGCCTCATGGGCACGCGCGAAGGCGAGGATCTGGGCTATCCGGCGAAGGAGCTCGACGCCTGGGCGGCCCGCGCGCGCACCTGGGCCGCGGGCGGCATCCCTGAGGATCTGAAGACCTGCGGCGCCTCGCCGACGAAAGCGGAACGGCGCGACGTCTTCGCCTACGTCATCAGCGGCCACAAGGTGGCCAATCCGGCCGCCGCCATGGCCCTGATCGAGCGCCTCGGCTGAGGACCGGCACCGCTTGCCAACCGCCGCCTACATTGTGTGCGGGCGCGCGGTGATGCCGTTTGCCGCTTGCAGTTCACGGACGTATTTCACAATCGCCGCGATCTGTTCCACGGAGACATTCGGCTGCGGCGGCATGCTGCCGTAGGGCCAGTGGTGTTGACGCACCCCCAGTTGGGCGGCAACGAAGAATGCCTCGTCGGAATGATGGCCGGGATTGTAGATGTCGTGGAGGAACGGCGGCCCCTTGTCCGTACCGGTCGCGTTGACGCCGTGGCAGGCCGCGCAGACCGCGTCGAATTCCTTTTTTCCTTTCGCGGCCATCGGCGTCAGATCCGGCAGCGTGACGGCCACCTGACTCGAGGATCCGCCGCCTTTCGGAGCAAGGCTCTGCCAGAGCCAAATTCCCGCGCCACCGAGGATCGCGGCGATGACAATGTACTTCCATGCATTCGTCATGACGTCTGTCTCAGCTCCATGTCTGTCCCGGTTGATCGGTGCGGTGAACCGGTCCGTGATGGCAGGACATGGGGCCGCCCTTCAAGAAGAAGCGGCCCGGAATGCCGGAGCGGGCCACGTAACCGAAGTGCCCCGCTCCACCGCCACGGACTTATTTCAGCGCGACGATCGTCAGCTTGCCGTTCACGCGATCGGCCACGAATTCGATCTCCGCGCCTTCCCGCATCTTCGCCAGGATCGCGTCGTCACCGGCGCGGAAGACCATGGTCATCGCCGGCATCTCGAGATTCTTCAGTTCCTCGTGGATGACGGTGATCTTGCCCGCCTTGGCATCCACCTTTTTCACCACGCCCTTGGTGAACTCGTTGGCGAATCCGCTGCCGAGCGAGCCCATCACGAGGGCGGCGGCAAGCGCCAGATTGATCAGAGGTTTCATCGCGCTATTCCTTTGAGCTTAATGACAAAGGCCCCGAACTCTCGTTCGTCATGCTCGGGCTTGTCCCGAGCATCCATAAGCCATTGAAAAGAATGGATCCTCGGCACAAGGCCGAGGATGACGAAGAGTGCGGAGGTGGTTTGTCAGCAGTCTGTTTCATTGTCCGATTGCGATCTTCAGTTGGTGGCCAGCGTGTCGATGACCGACAGATCACCGCGCATGCCGGACTCGTAGTGACCTGGGATGAGGCAGGCGAACTCGAAGCCACCGTCGTTGGTAAAGGTCCAGATGATCTCCCCCGTCGCGCCCGGCACGAGCCGTGCCGCATTGGGGTCGTCATGTTCCATCTCCGGGAACTTCGCCATCATTGCCTTGTGCTCGGCGTTGGCGGCCATGTGGTCGAGAACGAACTCGTGTTCGAGCTCGCCGTTGTTGACGAGGCTGAAGCGGACGGTCTCCCCGCGTTTCACATCGACGCGGTCCGGCCTGAAGATCATTCTTCCATCGTCGGTTTCCAGCATCTCCACCTCGACGGTGCGCGACACATCGGCGGCCATCCCCGGCTTGCCGATCGCCATATGCTGGCCGGCCGCCGCCTTGTCATCATGGCCGTGACCGCCGGTGTGCGAGCCGGCAGCGAGCGCCGTCGTGACGGAGAGAAGCGCGATCGCGGCGCCAGTAAGTAGGGTCTTCATGAGTATTCCTTCAGATGAATATGGTCGCAGGTATTGGTTTCGGGTGTTCAGCTCTTGCCGGCGGACTTCGCCGGCAAGGGCGAGATTCTTGTTTCGGCGTTTGCCGCCTTGGCGACATCGGGAAGCTCGCCCGTCCACTCGTAGGCTTGGGTGCCGGGCGGATTGTCAAACCAGCCCGGGTCCGAATAGTCGTTCGCCGCGATCCCCTCGCGAACCTTCACGACCGAGAACATGCCGCCCATCTCGATCGGGCCGTGCGGGCCCCAGCCGGTCATCATCGGCACGGTGTTGTCGGGAAGCTCCATTTCCATCTCTCCCATGTCCGCCATGCCGGCGGTTCCCATCGGCATGTACTCGGGCTGCAGCTTGCGGATCTTCCCGGCGATGGCGCTCTTGTCGACACCGATGAAGGTGGGCACGTCGTGGCCCATGGCGTTCATTGTGTGATGCGACTTGTGGCAGTGGATCGCCCAGTCGCCCACGTGAACGGCGTCGAACTCGTAGGCCCGCATCGCCCCGACCGGAATGTCGATCGAAACCTCCGGCCAGCGTGCCTCCGGCCGTACCCAGCCTCCGTCCGTGCCCGTGACCTCGAAGTCGTATCCGTGCATGTGCACGGGATGATTGGTCATGGTCAGGTTGCCGACCCGCACCCGCACGCGGTCGTTCCTGGAGACGACCAGCGGATCGATGTCGGGGAAGAGGCGGCTGTTCCAGCACCACAGGTTGAAGTCGGCCATCGTCATGATCTTCGGCACGTAGGAGCCGGGATCGATATCGAAGGCGTTGAGCAGGAAGACGAAGTCCCGGTCGACCCGCATGAACGCGGGATCCTTCGGATGGACGATGAACATGCCCATCATGCCCATCGCCATCTGCACCATCTCGTCGGAGTGCGGGTGGTACATGAACGTCCCGCTCTTCACGAGATCGAACTCGTAGACGAAGGTCTTGCCCGGCGGGATATGCGGCTGCGACAGGCCGCCGACACCGTCCATGCCGGAAGGCAGGATCATGCCGTGCCAGTGGACCGATGTGTGCTCGGGCAGCCTGTTGGTGACGAAGATGCGAACCCGGTCGCCTTCCACGGCTTCGATGGTCGGGCCGGTCGACTGCCCGTTGTAGCCCCAGAGATGGGCCGTCATGCCTTCGGCCAGTTCACGCTCGACCGGCTCGGCGACAAGGTGGAATTCCTTGACGCCGTTGTTCATCCGATGGGGCAGCGTCCAACCGTTCAAGGTCACGACCGGTTGATAGTCCGGACCCGTCGAGGGATGCAGTGGCGGCTGGGTTGCCGCGGTCTCCATCACCGCGGCGTCGGGCAAGCCCCTGTTCGAGGTCTTCGCCCACGCGGAAGTCGAAACCAGCGCGGCACCCGCGCCCAGAAGCTGACGTCTGCTGAACATGATCGTCTCCTTTCCTAGTGTCCGCCGCCGCTGTCGGCCAACGCCATGGCTTCGCCGTCACCGGCAGCGGCGCCGGCGCCGCCGCCATAGGTCGAGGCCAAGAGATTCGCGTCCGCGAGCCAGAAATCCCGTTTCGCGGCGACCGATTGGAGGAGGGTGCTGATCTTTGCCCGTGTGTCGGCGAGCAGCTCGAACGTGTTGGTGATCATGCCGTTGTAGGTGAGGAGCGATTCCTCCTCGATCCCGGTACGCAACGGCAGGACGCTGTTCTGGTAATGCCGCGCTATGGCATGCGTCGCGGTGTAGGCCATGTACGCCGAGCGGGCCTCGGAGCGAACGTTCACGGCCTTTTCCGCCAGCTTGTTGGCCGCCCGCATATAGGCAAGCTCGCCCTTTCGCTGCCGCGCCTCGCCGGAATCGAAGATCGGGATGACGAACTCCAGTTCGGCTTGCAGCGTGGTCACGGTCTTCCTGCCGCCGTCCTCGTCGCGTTCGCGCTCGCTTTCGAAGCCGCCGATGATTTCCAGATCGGTGACATAGCGCGTCGCCACGGTCAGGCCGTGGCTCTGGGCGACCGCCTGTAGCTCCAGCCTGGCGATCTGAAGATCGACACGGCGCTGCAGCGCTTCGGTCTCGATCGCGTTCCTCCTGGCGACCGACGCCGGCAGCCGCGGCAGGTAATCGGGAACGTAATAATCGACGTCCACGCCCCACAGACCCATGAGTCTGGTGAGCTTTTCCTTCGCCAGCCGGGCCGCGAGACGCGCTTGCGCCTTCTGCCCCGACAATTCGGCATAGAAGGCGTGCTCCCGCGCCTGGTTGCCCTTTGGCATGGCGCCGCTTTCGCCAAGCTTCTGGGCGAGTTCGGACGCGGCGTCGGCGGCATTCTGCGCCTGATTGAAATACACCGTGGTCTCGAATGCGCCGACGGCGTTGATCCAGGCCTGCCGGGTCTCGGTGGCCAGCCGGAGCGTTTCGAGAACCGCCGTCAACTGCGCCTGCCGAAACCGCGTATCGGCGATTGCGACCCGCGAGCGTCGCGTGGCCAGCGCGAGAATATTCGCGGCGATCAGTCCCTCGATCGAGCGATAGGCGCCGAGTTCCGGGCTGGCGATGCCGAAGATGCCGATCGAAACCTTTGGATTGGGCAACATCGTCTGCTGCCAGGCCTCGGCTGCCGACAGGCCCATCTCGGCGTAGGCCGCCTGCAGACCCTTGTTGTTCAGCAGCGCGACCTGCACCGCGGTGTCCGCGTTGATCGTCTTCTTGTGGACGAGGGCATGAACACGCACGGCCAGGGCCTGCGCGTCATCCTTGTTCTGGGCCCAGACCGTCTGCTTGCCGATCGCCTGACCGGTCGTGGTCGAGACGGTCGAGAAACCGGCGTCTGGCGCCGAATATTGGTCGATCTGCTGGCCGGTGACGCAGCCGGCGAGCGCGACAGGTGCCAGGGTCGCGAACAGCAACCGGATGATTGGACGGCTCATGAACCGGCTCCCCCGTTCGGGGCCTGTTCCTGGTTGAGCTGTTTCCACGGCCGCGGAGAGACCGGCTCACGATGCGTGTAGCCGGCGATCACCCCGGCGTTCGTGGGCGCGCGATCCGCGATCCGCGCGTCCGCCGGCGATGGATGGGATGCCACATCGGGCAGCGAGGATCGCGCGCACGCGCCGAAAAGCAGCGGCAACAGCGCTGCCGCAAGAAGTCTATGCATGGGAAAGTACCTGATTACGCACAAGTCGATAGGCCGCGCGACGCGTGTTCGCACGGCGGGACTCAAGGAGAGGCAGTGCCTCTCGGTGTAATCAGGATCTGGGAGGCGCCAGGAGCACGATCAGGTCCATGCGGACAAGGCGCGCAATGTCGTCCTTGAAGAACATCGCCGCGTCATGACGGACGCCCGGCGCCTGAGTGTCGATGACGCCGGTGGCGAAACACATCCCGTAGCAGCACGTGTCGGCGGAATCGCCCGAGTGACGTGCCGGCGAACTTGCGGAGCCGGAACAATCGGCCAGGCCCACGCTGGACGTATGCGCGTCATGCGCGCCGGACAGGCTGGCGGTGCCATCCGGTTGAGCGTGCGGGGAGTGCATTGAGTCGACGACCGGAGCTGTCGGAGCATGGGCATGCGCCGCCGCCAATGGCGCAACCACAAGCGCCATGATGGTGATCACGCGAAGAACCAGCGCCAATACGAACGTTCGTGCCATCAACGACTTGCGTCTTCCAATAGGATCACATTGATCTCCGGCGAACGAATCCGAATTCACCCGCGAGACCGGGACTTGTAGCTTGCAGCCGTGGTGGCGGCAAGCGCCGAGAGCCGACGAGATCGATCGAAGGATAACATCCTCGTGATACCGCCAGAACAGCGTGTTGCGACAAAGCGCGATGGGGAAAAATCGCAAACCGGACGAAACAGCAAGCCCGGCAGCGTACGCGCCGTTGACCGCCGCCTTCGGAACACCACACCCAGGAGCATGGTACGGGTGGTCGGACTCGAACCGACACTCTGTCACCAGAACTGGATTTTGAATCCAGCGCGTCTACCAGTTCCGCCACACCCGCACAGCGTCCCCGGCTGGCGCGCATGACGCGCGTGCGGGGCACGAAACGAGCGCGACTATAGCCGCAGCATTGGCCACGTCAATCGCGTTTGACGGCGCGTCGCAACGCCCGGTGGAAATCGCCCGCGCGGCACGGCCCGCATCCCTCACAACGCCTTGCAAGGCGCGCGGATCGCCATCTCCCGATGCCGGTCGGGACCGCCGCGCCAATCAAGTGGACAGCGTCCCTTGGCGCGGCTATGAGACATGCATGTTGCGCCGCCTCTACGACTGGACAATGTCGCTTGCCGCCGGACCGCGCGCGCCTGCCGCGCTGGGAGTGGTTTCGTTCGCCGAAAGCTCGGTGTTCCCGTTGCCGCCGGATCTGCTGCTCATTCCGATGATTCTGGCCGACAAGACGCGAGCCTGGGCATTCGCGACCCTGTGCACCGTCGCATCGGTGCTCGGCGGACTGGCCGGCTACGCCATCGGCGCGCTGCTGTTTCTCCAGCTGGCAGAACCGATCCTGCAGTTCTACGGCTATCTCGACAAGTTCGAGGCCTTTCGCGCGCAATACAACGACTGGGGCGCCTGGATCGTCTTCATCGCGGGCGTCACGCCGTTTCCCTTCAAGGTGATCACCATCGCCTCCGGCGCCACCGCGCTCAACCTGCCGGTGTTCATCCTGGCCAGCATCGCGGCGCGCGCCCTGCGCTTCTTCGTCGTCGCCGCGCTTCTCTACTGGCTGGGCCCGCCGATCCGCGCCTTCATCGAAAGGCGCCTCGGCCTCGTTTTCACCGTCTTCACGCTCATGCTGGTTGGCGGCTTTGTCGCCCTGAAATATATTTGAGCCCGCCCTCCATCACATCGGACACGCCATGCAGCTCAACACCCTGCTCACAACGCACCGGCTGAGCGTCGCCGCCGCCCTCGTGCTTGCCGGCGCGATCGCGGCGATCTCCACCGCCTGGGGATTCCAGCTCATCGGCGGCTACGCGCCGTGCAAACTGTGCCTGGAGCAACGGCTGCCCTATTACGCCGGGATTCCGCTGACCGCGCTGGCGCTGCTGTTGTCCGCGCGCGGCAACACCCGCGCCGCCCGGATCGTCCTGGCGCTGGCCGCCATCGGCTTTGTCTATGGCGGCGGCGTCGGCGCCTATCAGGCGGGCGCGGAGTGGGATTTCTGGGCCGGGCCCACCGATTGCGGCGGCGGCACCTCCGCCCCGCGCGAGGCCGGCGCGTCGCTCTTGCAGTCACTGGAAAACACCCGCATCGTCAGTTGCACGGAAGCCAGTTGGCGCATGCTGGGCCTGTCGTTCGCGGGCTGGAACGTGGTCGCCTCGATGGGGCTGGTGATCGTGGCGGCCTGGGGTATTCTCAAGCACAGCCGGAAGGCGGCTTGAGACAAGGCTCTGAATGGCCCGAAGAGGTCCGGCAGGCCAAGGGGAGCGGATCCGATGAGCAGGCACGAAGACATCCACGCCGAACGCGAGCGCGAGGCCAAGGCCGCGCTGGACCGGCTCGCCTCGCAGACCGACACGCTTGGCGGCTCCGCCTTCGCCCGCATGGCCGACAAGGCGGTGGGCCATTTCACGGCCGAGGAGCTCGGGCCGGAGGACAAGATCGAGCTTTGGGGCACCCGCATCGGGCGCGTCGCCGGGCTCATCTTCGCCATCGGCCTGGTGATCTATCTGGTCCGCGTCTACGTCATGCAATGATCTGCGGGCCGGTCCGATGAACGCGCCTCGCGATGCAGCCGATTGGGCCTCCCGCACGGCCCCCGATCTCGCCGCCTTCGAGGTCATGGCCCGCGATGCCTACGCCGGCCTGCCCGACGATTTCCTGAAATTCTGCGGCGAGCTTGTCATCCTCATCGAGGATTTCCCGACCGACGAGATGCTCGACAGCCTGGAGCTGGAAAGCCCGTTCGATCTGCTGGGGCTGTTCGAGGGCCTGGGGCTCGCGCAAGCCGGCGACAGCGGCTGGACGGGCCGCGAACCCAACCGGATCTGGCTGTTCCGCCGCCCCATCCTGGACTACTGGGCCGATCACGAGGAGACCCTGGGCGGCGTGATCAGCCACGTGCTGATCCACGAAATCGGCCATCACTTCGGCCTCTCCGACGACGACATGGAAGCCATCGAGGCGGCGGCGGACTGACGGCGAAACGCGACGGCTCGGTCGCCCCGCATCTGGTCCAGTGAGAGCGCGCAGACCCATCGGTTGTCGTCCCCGGTCCTGTGCCGAGGACCCATCTTTTCCCAAGGCAGGTAGGTGCTCGGGACAAGCCCGAGCATGACGAATTCGCGATATGTGGTCTGTGCCGAAACGAAAAAGGCCGGACCATTGCCGGCCCGGCCTTTCGAATTCCTGCGATGTCAGCCGGCGTTACGCGGCCTTGTCGTCCTTGGCGCGCTCGATCGCCTCGACGATCATCGCCTTGGCTTCCTCGACGCCGCCCCAGCCCTTGATCTTGACCCACTTGCCGTCCTCGAGATCCTTGTAGCGCTCGAAGAAATGCTCGATCTGCTTGACCGTGATTTCGGGCAGGTCCTTGTAGCTGACGACGCGGTCGTAGCGCTGGGTCAGCTTGCTGGAGGGCACCGCGATGATCTTCTCGTCGCCGCCGGATTCGTCTTCCATGTACAGCACGCCGATCGGGCGGCAGTTCATGATGGCGCCCGGCACCACGGGACGCTGGTTGGCGACGATCACGTCGATCGGGTCGCCGTCATCGGACAGCGTATGCGGCACGAAGCCGTAGTTTCCCGGGTAACGCATTGGCGTGTAGAGAAACCGGTCGACGAACATGGCGCCCGCGGCCTTGTCCATCTCGTATTTGATCGGCTCGCCGCCCACCGGCACCTCGATGATCACGTTGATATCCTCGGGCGGCGTCTTTCCGATCGGCACGGCATCGATACGCATGGCGCAGGCGCTCCTAAAAGATTGAACCCGGCCTCCATGAGCCCGGGCAGGCAGGCCTCGCACGGCATATCGCGACGTCTGGGAGGATCGCGATCGCCCGCGCGAGGGAACGTTGGCCGCTTTTTGCCGGGGCGCGAGCAAAAACTCAAGCCGCAATTGTGCAACGCAACCCAATTCCCGCCCGAAATGGTTTATCGTCGCGCCCGACGAGCCTTCATCACGGGGATGAACATGACCGGAAATTCCATGGCGCTTAGCGCCAGACTGCTGACGATTCTGGCTTTTTCGACGGCGGCGATGACGGGACAGGCGCACGCCGCCGCCGCCCGCACCGACAGCGCCTACACGCCGCTTGTGCTGGAGGATTGCACGCCGCGGCAAGCCGCCGGCGGCGCGGACGGCGGTGAAGGCACCGACGGCGGCCGCTGGATCTGCGAGGGCTACGCGGGGATACCCGTCTATGTGGCGGAGGGCGATCTGCGGATGTTCGTCTCCTTCGGCCCGGACGCCGCCAATGAGATCGCCGCGAGCCAGACCCTGCCGGCCTTCAACACCATCAACGAGACGTTGGAGTGGCGGCTTGCCGACCGTGGCGGCGGACGCCCCTACGCCACCATCCTGCGCTGGTTCCCGCAAGGCTTCGACCAGGCGACCGGCCAGCCGGTGACCAGCCAGATGCTGGTGGTCACGCGTCTGGGCTTCGCTCTCGGCGATGGAGGGACCTGCCAGATCGCCGTCATTGACGCGCAAGCGGTGCCGGACGCCAACGCCCGCGCACGCCAGATCGCCGATACCATGGCCCGGGATTTCGACTGCGAGCGCGACGAAATCATCCACCTGCCGCGCTGACGCCGGGCGGCACGATCAGCTGCAACAGCGACAGAGTCCATCTGACCGCTGACAAAGCCGGGAAATCCCTCCTTCGTCATGGTCGGGCTTGTCCCGGCCATCCATAAGCCACTGAAAACATGGATCTTCGACACAAGGCCGAGGATGCGCTCAAGGAGGACGCACGTGGACACGGAACTGCTGTAGCCGCCTGCTACCGGCGAAAGGCCGTGGCGTCGGCCCAGCCGAAAATCTGGATGGCGATGTCCGTGCGGCCAAAGCGCTCCAGCCCGGCGGAGACGGGATCGCCGCCCATGGCCTCGTAGAAATGCCGCGCCGGCTCGTTCTCCACCAGCACCCGCACGGCGAGCCCCGACAGTCCCTTGGCGCGCAGATCGGCGCGCGCCGCGGTGAACAGCCGGCGGCCGAAGCCAAGCCCCTGGTATTCGGGCAGCAGGTAAAGCTCGAAAATCTCGCCCGCGTAGGGCAGCGTCTTCATGCGGCTGCGGCCGCAGGTGACATAGCCGGCGACCACGCCCGCAATCTCGATCACGGTAATCCGGGTGCGGTAGCGAATCGCGGCTTCCCACCATGCGACGCCGCGCCGGGCGATCAGCCGTTCCAGATCCACCCCGCCGAGAATGCCCAGGTATGCGCCGCGCCACGCGGCGTCATGGATGCCGGCCAGCAGGGCCGCATCGTCCGGTCGCGCTCGGCGTATGGAGATGGCGTCGACGTTCATGATGTCCACTATAACCCGTCTTCTCTATATTCCGAATGAATCCTGCAGCCGCAAGGCGCGACATTTCGTACGCCGGGCACGCGGGCCCATGCCCGGAAAAACATCGAAATCTGATCATCCGAAAGAGACCGAAATGCGCCTCGCACACCGGGGAACGGAGACAAAGGCAGGACCGGTTGACGAGACGCGGTTATAAATTTAACAAACCAAGTAACTTTCACCGGTCGATCCGCGCAGCGTCCCGGGGTATACCGGTTGAGCAAGCGGCGCCCTTCGGGATCGTCGGCGAATATTGCGATGGCGCGGCACATATCAGCGAGGGTTTCATGAAACTGGCGAGTTTCGACGTGGACGGCGAGCGCACGTTCGGCGCGGTGCGCGATGACGGGATCATCGATCTGGGCCGCCGTCTGGCCTCACGCTTCGCAAGCCTTCTCGATGTGATCCAGGCCGGAGCACTGGGCGAGATCGCGCCGCTGGTGACCGACGCGGATCCGGATTTCCAGCTTGGCGCGATCGACCTTCTGCCGCCGGTGATGGGCGGCGAGAAGATCCTGTGCATCGGCGTCAATTACGCCAACCGCAACGAGGAATACAAGGACGGTTCGGAGCTGCCGAAATATCCCTCCATGTTCTTCCGGGTGGCGGATTCCTTTGTCGGCCACGGCGAGCCGCTGGTGCGGCCCAAACAGTCCGACCAGCTCGACTACGAAGGCGAGATCGTGCTGGTGGTCGGCAAGGGCGGCCGGCACATCGCCCGCGAGGATGCGCTCGATCACGTCTGCGGCCTGACGCTGGCCAACGAGGGCACCATCCGCGACTGGGTGCGGCACGCGAAGTTCAACGTCACCCAGGGCAAGAACTTTGACAGCACCGGCGCGATCGGCCCGTGGATGGTCACCACCGACGAACTCGACCCGCGCCAGCCGATGCATCTGACCACAACGGTCAACGGCCAGCTGCGCCAGGACGACACGACGGAAAACCTGATCTTTCCGTTTGCCGACCTGCTCGTCTATGTCAGCTCCTTCATGACCCTGAAGCCAGGCGACATGATCCTCACCGGCACGCCGACCGGCGCCGGCGCCCGCTTCGATCCGCCGATCTGGCTGAAGCCGGGCGATGTGGTCGAGATCACCGTGCCGGAGATCGGCGTGCTGAAGAACGGCGTCGTCGACGAGACCTGAGCGGAGCCCCGGACGCGGCGCGTCACCGCCGGAATTGGCGGTTTTGTGGCGATTGCCACAGGGCGCTGCCGTGTCCGCGTTCTAAAATCGGTCCAGTCGAGACGTCATTTTCACAACCATGTTTCTTCACGGCGCGGTCCGTGATGTCCATCGCCATGCCGCGCCCGCATTTCATTGGGGAGCACGACAATGGCCAGAACAACGATCAATCAGACAGCGCGCGGCGCCACAAGCTCAGAGATGACGACGCTTCAGGTCATGATCCTGAGCGGCATCGGCGGCGCGGCGATTTCCCTGGGCTCTTTTCCCGATCTCCTGAAAGGCGACGTCGCGTTCTTTGTCGCGGCTGATTCCGTGCAATTGCTCGGCTTCGCCATCCGGATCATCGGCGGTGCGCTGCTCGGCGCCTTCTGGGGCTATCTGCATTGCCCGGAATCCAAGCCGATCAAGGCGTTCCAGCTCGGCCTGATCGCGCCGGCCGCCATCGCCAGCATGGTCTTTTCCAACATCGACGCGACTGACGGCAAGACCACGCAGCCCGCGCCTCCGGCAATCGAGGAAAGCGCCGTCCACGGCGATCTTCGGCTGGATGCCCGGCCGGGCCTGTTCTCGCTGATCGGCTCGGCGCACGCGGACGGGCTGTCGGACACGGTCATCCTTCGGCCGGACTCGCCCCAGGACAGCTTCCTCGACCGGCTGATCAAGGGCATCGTCGGCAAATAATCCCGGCGAAGACGCCGGTCAGAGCTGCGCGCTGAAGGTGTCGCAGGCGGCGGGCTCGCCGCTCTCCAGCCCGCGGCGGAACCAGGCCGCGCGCTGCTGGGAGGTTCCGTGGTTGAAGCTTTCAGGCTCCACGTAGCCCTGGCTGCGGCGCTGCAGGGCGTCGTCGCCGATCTGGCGCGCCGCGTTCAGCGCCTCGGCGATGTCGCCCTCCTCCAGCAGTCCCTTCTTGTCGGTGTGCCCCGCCCAGATGCCGGCGAAGCAATCCGCCTGAAGTTCGACCCGCACGGACATGCGGTTGGCCTCGACCGCGCTGAGGCTCCGGCGCGCCTCGTGGAAGCGCGGCAGCACGCCGATCAGGTTCTGAACATGGTGGCCGACCTCATGCGCCAGCACGTAAGCCTGGGCGAAATCGCCGCCGGCGTTCAACCCGCGCTCGAGCTGGTCGTAGAACGTCAGGTCGATGTAGACCTTGCTGTCGGCCGGGCAATAGAACGGCCCCGTTGAGGATGACGCGAGCCCGCAGCCCGAGCGCACCTGGCCGGAAAACAGCACCAGAACCGGCTCCACGTAGCGCTCGCCGTCCTTGCCGAACAGCGCGTGCCAGACGTCCTCGGTCTCGGCCAGCACGGTGGACACGAAGCGCTTCGCCTCGTCGTTGCGCGCCGGCGTCTGCCGCGCGCCCGAGGATGTTTGCGGCGCGCCGTCGCCAAAGAGAACCGCCGGATCGATGCCCAGCGCCGTCATGCCGGCATAAAGCGCCACCAGCACGAGAATGCCGCCCAGCCCGAGCCCGCGGGCGCCGCGCCGGCTTCCCCGCCCGATCGGCAGCCGGAACCCCGCGCCGCGGCTTCGGGATCCGCTCTGGCCGCGCACATCCTGCACGTTGCCGCTTTGCCGCCTGCCCTTCCAGCGCATGATGCCGTCTCCCGCCTTGCCGCCCGCCCCATGGGCGTTGTCCCAGACTAGAATAGATTCACCGTGGCCGGATACCGGATTTGCGAGCCGCGCACACGATGACGGCCGCAGGCGGCATCGCGGTTCGAAGCATCTCCCGTCCGCGCCGCGACACCGCGCGCCGTTCCCATGTCAACGGCGCGGTGGTATCGAGAGACCGGATGCTTCGCACTCAGCCAGGACAACCATGACCGACGCATTGAATTCACCCGGCGGGATTTCCGTGGCCTCGACGCTCAGTGCCGTATGCGCCGGGCTCGCGGGCGCTGCGGGCGTGGCGCTGTCGGCCGCCGCCGCGCACGTGGACGCCTCGGACTTCGTCCGCGCCGCGGCCGGCATGTGCCTCGCGCACGCGCCGCTGCTGCTCGTGCTGTCGCTGCCCGGCGCGCGGGCCCGGCTTCGCTGGCCCGCGATTCCCGCGGCGATGACCGTCCTGGGGTTGCTGCTGTTCGCCGGCGACATGGTGCGCCGCGCCTTTTTCGACGCCAGCCTGTTCGCCAAAGCCGCGCCCACCGGCGGCATGCTGATGATCGGCGCCTGGCTCACCGTTGCCGCACTCGCGGCATTTGCCGCCATGCGGCGTCGCTGATCCGCTCGCTCGCTGGCTGAACGACAGTCTGGATTCACCGGTTCCCGCCGCGCGCCTGCGCAAGGAAACAGTTGCGCGGCGGCGCAATCGGCAGCACCGTATACCCTTGGAATTCTCTCAAGACATATCCGGAACAGCCGGATTTGCTCTTGCCGGACAAAGGGGCGCGACCATGAAGACAGTACTGACCCATATCGCGGCCATCCCGCTTGCCGCCATTCTCGGCACGGCCGGGATCAGCGCTCCGGCGCTGGCCGATTTCTCCATGACCATCCTGCACACCAATGATTTCCATTCGCGCATCGAGCCGATCAACAAGTACGATTCCACCTGCGGATCCAAGGACCTGGAAGAAGGGAAATGTTTTGGCGGATCGGCGCGCTTCGTCACCAAGGTCAAGGAGCGCCGCGAGGCGATCGAGGCGGCTGGCGGCAATGTCGCGCTGTTCGACGGCGGCGACCAGTTCCAGGGCTCGCTGTTCTACACCTACTACAAGGGCAAGGCCGCGGCCGAGATGATGAACCTCATCGGCTACGACGCCATGACGGTGGGCAACCATGAGTTCGACGACGGACCCGAGGTGCTTTCCGGCTTCATCGACGCCGTCGACTTCCCGATTCTGCTCGCCAACGCCGATACGAGCGGCGAGATGGCTCTGAAAGACAAGCTCAAGGGCGTCACCATCATCGAGAAGGGCGGCGAGAAGATCGGGCTGATCGGGCTGACGCCGGAGGACACGGATGAATTGTCGTCGCCGGGCAAGAACATCCGGTTTCTCGACGCCATCGCCACCCTGAAGGGCGCGGTGCAGGGGCTGGAGGCCTCCGGCGTCAACAAGATCATCGCGCTGTCGCACTCCGGCTACGGCCGCGACCTGCAGCTCGCCGCCGCCGTCCCCGGCATCGACGTGATCGTCGGCGGGCACTCCAACACGCTGCTGTCCAACACCTCCGACCGCGCCGCCGGTCCCTATCCGACCATGGTCGAGGCCCCGGACGGCGGCAAGACCGCCGTCGTTCAGGCCTATGCCTATGGCAAGCTGCTGGGCGAACTCAATGTGATCTGGGATGATGACGGCAAGGTTGTCTCCGCCGAGGGCGAGCCCATCGTCATGGACGCGGCGGTCGCCGAGGACGAGGACACCAAGGCGCGCATCGCGGCAATGGCGGAGCCGCTGGACGAGATCCGCAACACGGTGATCGGCGCAACGGCCGCCCCCATCGACGGATCGCGCGACACCTGCCGGGCGCGCGAATGCGAGATGGGCGATCTCGTCGCCGACGCCATGCTCGACCGGGTCAAGGATCAGGGCATGCAGATCGCCATCCAGAACGGCGGCGGGTTGCGCGCCTCGATCGACGCGGGCGAGGTCACAATGGGCGAGGTTCTCTCGGTGCTGCCGTTCCAGAACACGCTGGCCACCTTCCGGCTGAAGGGCTCCGACGTGATCGCGGCGCTGGAGAACGGCCTGTCGCAGGTCGAGGAAGGCGGCGGACGCTTCCCGCAGGTCGCCGGAATCCGCTTCAGCTGGTCGCGCGCCAAACCCGCCGGCGAGCGCATCACCGCCATCGAGGTGATGGGCGCGGACGGCTACGAACCGCTCGATCCCAGCGCGCTCTACGGCGTGGTCTCCAACAACTTCATGCGCGGCGGCGGCGACGGCTATTCCGTCTTCGAGACCGAAGCCACGGACGCCTACGACTACGGCCCCGGACTGGAACAGGTGGTCGCGGACTACATCCAGGCAACCGGCGGCTACGTGCCCAAGACCGACGGCCGCATCACCGAAGCGGACTGATCGTAGGCTCGCTGATCGCAGGCCATTGCGCGAAAACGAAAGGGCGCGCCGATCGCGGCGCGCCCCGGACTTCTGGCAGTGCCGGAAATCCCTCCTTCGTCATGGTCGGGCTTGTCCCGACCATCCATAAGTCCTTGAAATCATGGATCCTCGGCACAAGGCCGAGGATGACGATTGAGGGCATGAGGGGGAAAGGCGCTACTTCTTCTTGCCGAATCCGAAGATGCCCGAGGGCAGGTTGAACCCGTCCTCCAGCGCCTTGAGCACGGCGTCGGTGTCGGCCTCCCCGTCGATGACCTTCTGAACATCGATGGCGCCGCCGTTGGTCACCTGCTTGAGCGCCTCGCTGGCCGCCTTGCCAGGATCGTCCTTGAGCGCCGAAAGCAGCCCGCCGCCGATCTCGCGCAATTGCTTGTAGGCGGCGTCGGGATTTTCGAGAATTCCGGCGATATCGGGGTAGATCTTCGGCTTGTCCCAAGGGCCACGGATAATCACCGGAACGCCCAGGCCCGCCAGTTCGGCGTCACCCGCGCCCTGGCCTTTCAACGAGGCGACCACCTTCGGCTCCACGCGCCAGTCGAGATATTTCCTCGGCATGTCGGTGGTGCCGCTGCCGGAGATCCGCACCAGCGGGCCGACCATCTTCAGGTCCGTGTTGCGCGCGACGCCCTTGTCGATGGCGAAACTGCCCGAAAGCT
Organism: Breoghania sp. L-A4; assembly: GCF_003432385.1. Classification (NCBI taxonomy): domain Bacteria; kingdom Pseudomonadati; phylum Pseudomonadota; class Alphaproteobacteria; order Hyphomicrobiales; family Stappiaceae; genus Breoghania; species Breoghania sp. L-A4. Next base: position 4,711,518 of record NZ_CP031841.1, read on the forward strand.
CGCTGAAATCGGTCTTCTCCGCCGTCGCCGACTGCCAGCCGAGCAGGGTCTGCACCGACAGCCCGCGCATCATCTGCGGAATATTGATGCCGCGGATGGCGCCGTCTGTGAACGACGTGCGGGCCGAGCCGCTGAGCGCGCCGACCAGCTCCGCCTGGCTGCGGCCGCTCGCCGCCACGTCGAGATCGATCGCAGCGGTGCCCTCGATCCAGTCGAAGCCGGCCGCGTCGCGCAGCAGCGGATGCGCCGACAGGCCGCCGAGGCTTGCGACGGCAGCCACGCGCGGCACCTCCGCCTGCCCATCGAGCAGCACCCGGCCGGTGGCCGTGCCGCCGTAAAGCGCCAGTTCCTTGAGATCCGCGTTGAGCACCCCGCCTTTCAGCCCGACGGTCAGGCGGCTCGCGCCAATCGTCAGCTTGTCCCAGGTGATACCCTTGGTGGTGATGTCGAGATCCGCATCCGCCGCCTTCAGTCCGGCGAAATCGATCGGCTCCGTGCTCCAACCGGCTGCCGCCGCGACAGGGGCGGCAGCGGCGGCATTGCCACCCTGCCCTGACGTCGCGCCGTCTGCCCGAGATAGGGGTCGAGCGCGATCTGCTCGAGCGCGAACGACGCCTTGATCACCGGCACGGCGCCGGAAAGCTGGATGCTGCCTTCGCCCCGTCCCGAGGTGCCGTCGAGACTGACATCGGTCTCCTCAAAACTCAGCCCGTCCGGCGTGGCGTTGAAGCGTCCGGACACCGAGAACGGTCCGAGCCCGCCGCCAGGCCCCAGCGGCCGTCCGACCCAGGCGAGCAACCCGCGCAGATCGGGCGTCCTGACCGACACCCGGCCATCGAACGCGCCGTCGGGCGCCGCCGTCCCCGTGACTCCGGCGCTCAGCCGATTGCCGCTCAGGGACGCCTGCACCGGCATTGGCTTGCCGGCCAGCATGGCGGCGGGGGACGCCGTGGCGCTGAGCGCGAACCGCTCGCCGCGCCAGTCCAGTCCGCCGGACGCCTTGACCGGCTGATCGAGGCCGGCGATCGCCACCTCCACATCGATGTTGTCGAGACGATCGGCGGCGGCGTCCAGCGCCTCCGCGAGGCCGAGACCCGCATAGGAACCGCCATCCAGCCTGACCGTGCCCTGCACTTCCATATTCGCCAGTAGCGCCTCGCTGGTCGCACCCTCGCTGGCATAGGAGAGGTGGCTCGTCAGCGTGCCGGTCAGCGCTTCGGACCGCCCCGCGAAGGCCATCAGCTGCGCCAGATCCACCATGTCGCCCGCGCGGTGCCCGAGACAAGAGCCCGGCCGTCACGCTGGTGCGCGTTGAGCGCGAAGCCGCCGCTGCCGCCGAAGGCGCGAAGCTCGGCCAGCGTCACCGCCAGCAAGCCGTCCTGCAGCACCGCGGAGAGATCCGCGTCGCGCACCTCGACGCCGGCGCCCTTGAGCACGCCGACCGTCAAGCCGATGTCCGCGTCGAGCGCGCCAAGCCCGGAGAGATCCAGCGGCGCGGAATCCGCTCTCGCGGCGGCCGTCGCGGGCGCAGACTTCGCCGCCGCCTCCGGCGCGCCATCCGCCGCAACCGCAGATTCACCCGATGGCGCTGGCGGCGCGCGGAACTGGTCAAGATCGATCTGGGCGATCGCGAAGTCGCCCTTCACCACGGGCTTCTGGCCGGCGATGTCGGCCTGCAGCGCGCCGGTAAGCACCGTCTCGCCGATCGCCGCGGAAATATCGCTCACCCGGGCGCTGGCAGGATTGAGATCGCCGCTCGCCTTGATGGCGAAGGCGTCGAGTCCCGCCACGTCGCCGACCGGAATGTGTAGCGCGGCTAGAAGATCACCCAGCGACGCCCGTCCGCGTCAAGCGCGAAGCTTCCGCCAAGCGGCGCGCTGCCGAAAGTGCCCGCGAGCCGGGCCGTGGCCAAGTCGTTGGACACCGTCAGCCGCATGTCGCTCGGCTCGCCCATCGCCAGCGCCAGCGGCTTCGCCACATCGGCGGCCAGCGTCAGCGGCACGCCGCGCCAGTCGAGCGAGCCTTCCAGCGTCGCGGTATCCTCGAGTGACGGGACCGCCAGCGTCACATTGACCGAATTCACCTCGTGCCGGACGCCCGTGCGCAGGTCGCTCCAGGCCAGCGCCCCGTCCTTCAGCGTCAGCGCGTCAAGCCGCACGCGACGCAGAATCGCCGCCGCGCCGGCGCCCTCAGCGTCTTGCGGCGCATCGGCGGCCGTCACCACCTCGCCCTGCGCGTCGCCATCCGCGCCGGCGATGATGCCGGCCAGCGGATCGGCGCCGGTCATCTCATGCGGCAGCACCCGGCGCGGCGCCCAGCTGGTGCGGCCCCATTTGTCGACCTCCAGCAGGATACGCGGCTCCACCAGCGTGATGCCGGTGATCCGCGCCTGCCCGCCGATCAGCGCCGACAGCGCCAGCGAGAAATCGATCTGCCGGATCTTGACGAATTCGATGCCGTCGGCGCCCGCCTCGCCCGACAGGCCCACATCGCGCGCCGAAAGATTGAAGCCCGGCAGCAGGCTCAGCCCGACCGGTCCGTCGATGCGCAGCCGCCAGCCCGTCGCGGCTTCGACCTGGGCGACGATTTCTCTCTTGATGGTCTCTTTGGGCAGGAAAAACGGGACGATCAGCCCGGCCGCCACGACGGCAAACAAAAGGGCGCCGAAACCGACGAGCAAACGTTTCACGCGGACCTCCCGCCGGAGCGCCGCCCGCGAGAACCGACATGGTCTCGCGACAAGCCGCGTCCGGATTCACACTCGCGGCGCACGCTCCCGATGAAAAACGTCTCCGTTCGCCCGCAGGAAGATGCGCCTGGCCGTGCCGAAATCGAATCGGAGCGAATCACCAAACGGGGAGATTCATCCCGATATCCGTCCCTGCATGACAAGAATTCGCACGCGGATCAATCCATCGCACGGGTCACGCAAATGTACTGACCCGTCCGGTTCCAAGCGAACTCCGCCGCCACGCGGTCATCCAGCACGTGGATTTTAGGCAAAAGCATGACCATACGGAGGCGGCGGCAGCCGCTTCCACGCGCCCGGCGCCGGCGTTACACCGCCGGTCTAAACGGTCAGGTGCCGGCGGACTTCCGTCTCCACCATGCTCTCGCGCGTGCCGGCGACGACGATCTCGCCGCGGTCCATCACCGCGAAATCGTCGGCCAGATCCCGGGCGAACTCGAAATATTGCTCGACCAGCAGGATCGCCATGGTGCCCTGGTCGCGCAGCCATTCGATGGCCCGGCCGATGTCCTTGATGATCGACGGCTGAATGCCCTCGGTCGGCTCGTCGAGCACCAGGAGGCGCGGACGGGTGACCAGCGCGCGGGCGATCGCCAGTTGCTGCTGCTGGCCGCCCGACAGATCGCCGCCGCGCCGCTTGAGCATGTCCTTGAGCACCGGAAACAGCTCGAACACGTCCTCGGGAACCGAGCGGTCGCCGTGTTTCAGCGGCGCGTAGCCTGTCTCCAGGTTCTCCTTGACGCTGAGCAGCGGGAAGATCTCGCGCCCCTGCGGCACATAGGCGATGCCCTGGCGGGCGCGGGCATGCGGCGTCAGCCCGGAGATGTCGGCGCCGTCCCATTCGATCCGCCCCTTGGAGATCGCATGCTGTCCGGCGATGGCGCGCAGCGTCGAGGTCTTGCCCACGCCGTTGCGGCCCATCAGGCAGGTGACCTTGCCGGCTTCCGCCTTCAGCGACACGCCCCAGAGCGCCTGCGCAGCGCCGTAGTGAAGATCGATGTTGTCGATGGTCAGCATGGTGGTTGCCTGTGTTTGCTTTTCCGATCCGTCCCGGATCTGCGCAGCGGCATTCCATGCCGCGGCGCGTCCGGGATGACGCATCTTGAACTCGTCGCCCTAAGATCGCGCCATCTCTCGATTGTCATCCCGGACGCATTGCAGCACGCAGTGATGCGATGCAGATCCGGGACGATAAGCGCGAGCGATCCCGCCATTCACCGCCCCAGATAGACTTCGATAACCCGCGGATCGGCGGAAACATGATCGAGCGCGCCTTCGGCGAGCACAGAGCCTTCGTGCAGCACCGTCACCTTGACGTCGAGATCACGCACGAAGCCCATGTCGTGCTCGACGACGACGACCGAGTGGTCTTTGGCGATTTCCTTCAGCAGCTCCGCGGTTTCCGCAGTCTCCGCGTCGGTCATGCCGGCGGCCGGCTCGTCCACAAGCAGCAGTTTGGGATCCTGCGCCAGCAGCATGCCGATCTCCAGCCATTGCTTCTGGCCATGGCTGAGGTTGGCCGCCAGCTCGTCGCGCTTGGCGGCGAGGCGGATGGTGGTGAGGATTTCCTCGATACGACCGTCCTCCTCCGCCGACGGACGATGAAACAGGGTGGCGAACGGCCCGCGCGGACCCTTCAGCGCCAGCAGGATGTTGTCGCGGATGGTGTGGCTTTCGAACACCGTGGGCTTCTGGAACTTGCGCCCCACGCCCAGCTCGGCGATCGCCGCCTCGTCCATCCTGGTGAGATCCACCGTGCCGTCGAAGAAGATGTCGCCGGTATCCGGCCGCGTCTTACCGGTGATCACGTCCATCATGGTGGTCTTGCCGGCGCCGTTGGGGCCGATGATGGCCCGCATCTCGCCCGGCTCCAGCACAAGGGACAGCTCGTTGAGCGCCTTGAACCCGTCGAACGACACCGATACCCCGTCGAGATACAGAAGCGCGTTCCTTGCTTTCTCGTTCGAAATCTTCGCGATCTTGGCTTGTCCGGTCATGGGTTCACTCCGCTGCCTGGCCGCTGAGATTACCGCGCGCCGCGGCCGACTGCGGCGGGGCGCCGGGCCCCTCGCCGCGTCCCGATTCCGCGTTCGCGGAGATCCTGCGCTGGCGCAACGCCGTCCAGCCCTGGTTCACGGTGCCGACGATGCCCTTGGGCAGGAACAGCGTCACGGCGATGAACAGCCCGCCCAGCGCGAACAGCCAGATCTCGGGCAGCGCGCCGGTGAACCAGGTCTTGGCGAAATTCACCAGCACCGCGCCGATGATCGGACCCACCAGCGTGCCGCGGCCGCCGACTGCCACCCAGATCACCGCCTCGATGGAGTTGGCCGGGGCGAATTCGCTCGGGTTGATGATGCCCACCTGCGGCACATAGAGCGCGCCGGCCACGCCCGCCATCATGGCGGAGACCACCCAGACGAACAGCTTGTAGTGCTCCACCCGGTAGCCGAGGAAGCGGGTGCGGCTTTCCGCGTCGCGCACGCCGACCAGCACCTTGCCGAGCTTGGAGCGGGTGATCGCGCAGGCGATCATGAAGCCGAGGATCACCGCGATGACGGAGGCCGCGAACAGCCCGGCGCGCGTGCCATCCGCCTGCACCGAGTAGCCGAGGATATCCTTGAAGTCGGTCAGGCCGTTGTTGCCGCCAAAGCCCATGTCGTTGCGGAAGAAGGCCAGCAGCAGCGCGTAGGTCATCGCCTGGGTGATGATCGACAGATAGACGCCGGTCACCCGCGAGCGGAAGGCGAACCAGCCGAAGGCGAAGGCCAGCAGCGCCGGAACGAAGAGCACCATGACGGCGGCGAAGGGGAACATGTCGAAGCCGTACCAGTACCAAGGCAGTTCCTTCCAGTTGAGGAACACCATGAAGTCCGGCAGGTCCGCGTTGCCGTAGACGCCGCGGGTGCCGATCTGGCGCATCAGATACATGCCCATGGCGTAGCCGCCGAGCGAGAAGAACGCCCCGTGGCCGAGCGAGAGGATGCCGCAATAGCCCCACACCAGGTCCACCGAGAGCGCCAGCAGCGCATACGTCATGTACTTGCCGACGAGGCTCACCGCATAGGTCGGCACATGCAGCGGATGGTCGACCGGCAGCAGCAGATTGGCGGCGGGAACCGCCACCGCGATGGCCGCGAGGATGGCGATGACGATCAGCGCCTTGCCGTCCAGCGCGCGCAGGATGAACGAGGTGATCATGATTCCACCGCCCGGCCCTTGAGCGCGAACAAGCCGCGCGGGCGCTTCTGGATAAACAGGATGATGAACACCAGCACGAGGATCTTGCCCAGCACCGCGCCCGCGTAGGGCTCGAGGAACTTGTTGACCACGCCCAGCGTCATGGCGCCCACCAGCGTGCCCCAGAGGTTTCCGACGCCGCCGAAGACCACCACCATGAAGCTGTCGATGATGTAGCCCTGGCCGAGGTTGGGCGAGACGTTGTCGATCTGCGACAGCGCCACACCGGCGATGCCGGCGATGCCGGAACCCAGTCCGAAGGTCATGGCGTCGACCCACGGCGTGCGGATGCCCATGGAACTGGCCATCGCCCGGTTCTGGGTGACGGCGCGCATGTAGAGCCCGAACTGCGTACGCTTGAGTACGCCGATCAGGGCCACGAAGACGGCCAGCGCGAAGAACAGGATCCACATGCGGTTGTAGGTCACCAGCATGTTGCCGACCTCGAACGCCCCGGACATCCACGAGGGGTTGCCGACTTCCTGGTTGGTCGGCCCGAAGATCGAGCGCACGGCCTGCTGCAGCACCAGCGAGATGCCCCAGGTGGCCAGCAGCGTCTCCAGCGGCCGGCCGTAGAGAAAGCGGATGATGCCGCGCTCGATCGCCACGCCGATGCCGCCGGCGACAAGGAAGGCCAAAGGCAGGGCGATGAACAGCGAATAGTCGAACAGCCCCGGCATGGTGGTGCGGATCAGCTCCTGCACCACGAAGGTGGTGTAGGCGCCGATCATCACCATCTCGCCGTGCGCCATGTTGATGACGCCCATGACGCCGAAGGTGATGGCCAGACCGATGGCGGCGAGCAGCAACACCGAGCCGAGCGACAGCCCGTACCAGATATTCTGCGCCATCTCCCACTTGGCGAGATTGCGGTCGATCACCGCCGCCGCCTTTCGCGCGGCCTCGGCGACAGCGGCGCTGCCGGAGACCTCGGCCCCGTTCAGCGCGGAGCGCGCGTCACGGTCGGCGCGCTGCGCCAGCACGGCGATCGCGGCGATCTTATCAATGTCCGGCGCATCAGAATTCACGATGGCCGCGGCGCGGGCCTCGGTGAAGAGTTTTGTCAGCGCGGGGTCGGTCTCCCCGCCAGCGCCTTGTCGAGCGCGGCGATCGCTTCCGGATCGGCGGACTTGAACACCGCCTCCGCCGCCTCGCGGCGCACGGCCGGGTCGGGGCTCATCAGCGTCAGCGCGCCGAGCGAGGCGCTGATCAGCCGGCGCAGCTTGTTGTTGACCTTGATCTTCTTCATCGCCCGCGAGCCTTCCTCGCCGGCGGCTTCCCCGGTAATCGGGTCGAACAGCAGATAATCCCGGCCCTTTTCCTCCACGCGGAAGACCTGATTGTCGGATTTGCGGAAATACAGGGCGCCGTCGGACAGGGCTTGCAGCACGGGCGCCGCGGCGGGATCGCCGGCCTCCGCCATGGCTTCGACAGCGGCGGTGGTGTTCTTGAAGCCGCCGTCGGCCAGCGCGGCGATGTGATCGCTCAGGGTTTGCGCGCTCGCCCCGAATCCCGGGATGCCGCTCAGCATGCCGGCCATCAGGATCGCTGCGGCGAGCCTTTGAAGGAGAAATCTCATGTCCCGGCCCTGGTTCGTCGAATGGAGAATTTGATGGCGGTTCGGCGGGATCCGCAGCGGTGCAAGACACCCTCGCGAATCCCGCCGTCCCTCTTTTCAGAGATCAAGCGTCAGAGGTTTGAGCCTTACGAGCCCTTGCCGCCGCACTTGCCGGACTTGACGTTGAAGTTGCCGCAGGACATCGGCGCGCGCCAATCGGAGATCAGGTCGGCGGAGTCCGGCAGGTAGTCGGACCATGCGTCGCCCGGAACCAGGCCCGAGGTCTCGAACACGGTCTCGAACTGGCCGTCTTCCTGGATCTCGCCGATCAGCACCGGCTTGGTGATGTGGTGGTTCGGCATCATGGCGGAGTAGCCGCCGGTCAGGTTCGGCACGGAAACGCCCACGAGGCTGTCGATGACCGCGTCCGGATCCGTGGTGCCCGCCGCTTCCACGGCCTTCACCCACATGTTGAAGCCGATGTAGTGGGCTTCCATCGGATCGTTGGTGACGCGCTTGTCGTCCTTGGTGTAGGCGTGCCAGGCGTCGATGAACGCGGCGTTGGCGTCGGTGTCGGCGGACTGGAAGTAGTTCCAGGCGGCCAGGTGGCCGACGAGCGGCGTCGTGTCGAGGCCGGCGAGCTCTTCCTCACCCACGGAGAAGGCCACGACCGGGATGTCCTCGGCCTTGATGCCCGCGTTGCCCAGTTCCTTGTAGAACGGCACGTTGGCGTCGCCGTTGATGGTGGAGACCACGGCGGTCTTCTTGCCGGCGGAGCCGAAGTTCTTGATGTCGGAGACGATCGTCTGCCAATCGGAATGACCGAACGGCGTGTAGTTGATCATGATGTCTTCGGCGGCGACGCCCTTGGCCTTCAGATAGGCTTCCAGGATCTTGTTCGTCGTGCGCGGATAGACATAGTCGGTACCGGCCAGGACCCAACGCTCGACGCCTTCTTCCTTCATCAGGTAGTCGACGGCCGGAATGGCCTGCTGGTTGGGGGCGGCGCCTGTGTAGAACACGTTGCGCTGGGACTCTTCACCTTCGTACTGGACGGGATAGAAGAGGATCGAGTTCAGCTCCTCGAACACCGGCAGCACGGACTTGCGCGACACCGAGGTCCAGCAGCCGAACACCGCGTCCACACCGTTGACGGAAATCAGCTCGCGGGCCTTTTCCGCGAACAGCGGCCAGTCGGAGGCCGGGTCGACGACGACCGCTTCGAGCTGCTTGCCGAGAAGGCCGCCCTTCTTGTTCTGCTCGTCGATGAGCATCAGCATGGCGTCCTTCAGAGTGGTCTCCGAAATCGCCATGGTGCCCGAGAGCGAGTGCAGGATGCCGACCTTGATGGTCTCGGCCGCCGAAGCGATGCCGCTCAGCGAGGTCGTCATCATGCCGGCGATCGCGGCGGCGCCCACGGCGCGCCGCACGTATTTCATGGTCGAAGCTGCAACCAGTGTTGCCATAACAGCAGTCCCCCTGTGATCGGTCTCTGTGATCGGTCTGCGGCCGGCCCTTGGGAGCGGACCGGTCCATCGGAGGCAATGGTCAGCCGATATTGTGCGGTGCCATATACGTCGATTGACGTAGGCGGCTGCGCCATTCGTGCAGATTTTACCCCCCGGCCCCGGGCATTGCCGCGCCACTGGACAAAAAGGCGGCACGAACCCTGCAAAGCAGCAGAAACCGGCGAGAAGGACGCGTCCAGTATCGGGCGGCCTTCCGGGGTTCCTCGCGAGACTTGGACCAAAGCGGGAAATGTTGTGCTGAATTATTCGGCAGATGAGTAAAAAGAAGTCACATCGCATGACGGCACGGCAACGCATTCTTCCAATCCGGCGAAACTACAACCAATGGGTCGCCAATCAGACGCTGGAAGACTACGCGCTGCGGTTTACGGCCAAGAAGGCGCGGCGCTTTTCCTCTTCCCGCATCGCCCAGACCGCCATCGGCGCCATCTCCTTTCTCGCGCTGGAAGCCATCGGCGGCGCCATCACGCTCTCCTACGGCACGGTCAACGCCTTCTGGGCGATCGTCGTGGTGAGTCTCGTCATCCTCGGCGTCGGCATTCCGATCGCCCGCTACGCCATGCGCTACGGCGTCGACATCGATCTGCTGACCCGCGGCGCGGGCTTCGGCTACATCGGCTCCACGGTCACCTCGCTGATCTATGCCTCCTTCACCTTCATCCTCTTCGCCATCGAGGCCTCGATCATGTCGAGCGCGCTGGAGTTCGCCCTCGGCGTGCCGCTGTGGATCGGCTACATCATCTCGGCCGTGGCCGTCATCCCGCTGGTCACCCACGGCGTGACGCTGATCAGCCGCTTCCAGCTCATCACCCAGCCGGTCTGGATCGTCCTCAACATCCTGCCCTTCCTTTTCATCGCCTTCATGGACTGGGAGAAATTCGACCTGTGGCGGAATTTCGCCGGTCTGGGTGCGACAGGCCCGGACGCCGGCGGCGTGGATCTCCTGAAATTCGGCGCGGCCTCGGCCGTCATCCTGGCGCTGATGGCGCAGATCGGCGAGCAGGTCGATTTCCTGCGCTTCCTTCCCGCGCAAGACGCATCCAGGAAACGCCACCGGCTGGCGCTGTTTCTCGCCGGCCCCGGCTGGGTGGTGCTGGGTGCGCCGAAGATGCTGGCCGGTTCCTTCCTCGCGGTGCTGGCGCTGTCGGCCGGCATCCCGGCCGAGCACGCCGCCGAGCCCTCGCGCATGTACGCGGTCGCCTTCGGTTACATGCTGCCGTGGGAGAGCGCGGTTCTGCTGCTGATGGCCTGTTTCGTGGTGGTCTCGCAGCTCAAGATCAACGTGATGAACGCCTATGCGGGCTCGCTGGCGTGGTCGAACTTCTTCTCCCGCCTCACCCACAGCCACCCGGGCCGCGTGGTGTGGCTGCTGTTCAACGTCGCCATCGCGCTGGCGCTGATGGAACTGGGCATCTACCGCGTGCTGGAAGAGACGCTGGGGGTGTTTTCCATCGTCGCCATGGCCTGGCTGTCGGCGATCTCGGCCGATCTCTTCATCAACAAGCCTTTGGGGCTCTCGCCGCCGGGCATCGAGTTCAAGCGCGCCCATCTCTACGACATCAACCCGGTGGGCACCGGATCCATGGTGCTGGCGGCCGGCGTCGCGCTGGTCGCTCACTACGGCCACCTGGGCGCGGAAGCCGCGGCGCTCTCCACCTTTCTCGCCATGATCGTCGCCTTCATCGCGGCCCCGGCCATCGCGATCACCACCCGCGGCAAATACTATCTGGCGCGCAAGCCCCGTCGCCACTGGCAATCGAAGAGCGAGATCAGCTGCTCGATCTGCGAAAATCCCTTCGAGCCCGAGGACATGGCCTATTGCCCCGCCTACCAGGCGCCGATCTGCTCGCTGTGCTGCTCGCTCGACGCGCGCTGCCACGACCTGTGCAAGCCCAACGCGCGCATCAGCAACCAGATTGCCACCGTCGGCGACAGGCTGTTGCCGCAGTGGGCCTTCACCCGGCTGCAGACCCGCCTCGGCCGCTACACGATGACCGCGATGCTGGCGATCGCCGCCATCGGACTGATCCTGGCGGTGATCTACAGCCAGGCGGTCGCGGGTCACCCGGGCGACACGGAGATCGTCGCCACGACCGTGACGCTGATCTTCTTCGTCTTCACCATCCTCGCCGGCATCGCCACCTGGTTCCTGGTGCTGGCCCATGACACGCGGCACGTGGCGGAGGAGGAATCGGCGCGCCAGAACACGCTGCTTTTGAAGGAGATCGACGCGCACCAGAAGACCGACGCGGCGCTCCAGCGCGCCAAGGAAGTGGCCGAGGCCGCCAATCTCGCCAAGAGCCGCTATGTGGTGGGGCTTTCCCACGAGCTGCGCACGCCGCTCAACGCGGTCCTGGGCTACGCGCAGGTTCTGGAGCGCGACGAGAGCATTCCGCCGGCGCGCCACGCCTCCATCCGCGTGATCCGCCGTTCCGCCGAACATCTGTCCGGGCTGATCGACGGGCTGCTGGACATCTCCCGCATCGAGGCGGGCCGCCTGCGCGTCTATTCCAACGAAATCAACGTGCATGATTTCCTCGCCCAGATCGTCGACATGTTCCGCCTGCAGGCCCAGGCCAAGGGGCTGAAGTTTTCCTACGAGCGCGCCGACAACCTCCCCGCCTTCGTGCGCACCGACGAGAAGCGCCTGCGCCAGATCCTGGTCAACCTGCTGTCCAACGCCATCAAGTTCACCGAACAGGGATCCATCGGACTGACGGTCGGCTACCGCTCGCAGGTGGCGCAGTTCATCGTCACCGACACGGGACGCGGCATCTCGGAGAAAAGCCTCACGCAGATCTTCGAGCCCTTCGCCCGCGGCGACGAGGAGGAACACAAGCGCGTGCCCGGCCTCGGCCTCGGCCTGACGATCACCCGGCTGCTGGCCGAAACGCTGGGTGGCGACATCAAGGTGACCAGCGAACCGGGCCAAGGCAGCCGCTTCGAGGTGCGGCTGATGCTGGCCAGCGTGACGGATCCGAAACCCGTCCCGGTGCCCGACCGCACGATCACCGGCTACGAAGGCCCGCGCCGGACGCTGGTCGTGGTCGACGACAACGCCGATCATCGCGGCCTGATGGCCGAGATCCTCGAGCCTCTGGGCTTCACGCTGTTCTACGCCCCGGACGCCCAAAGCTGCCTCACCCTGGTGAAGGAGCTTGACGGCGACGTCGCGCCGGATCTGTTCCTGGTCGACATCTCGATGCCCGGCATGAGCGGCTGGGATCTGGTTTCCGCCTTGCGCGAGCAGGGCCGCACGGCGCCGATCATCATGCTGTCGGCCAACATCGGCGACGGCTCCTCGGGGCTCGTCGCCGAGGACCGGCACGACGATACGCTGGCCAAGCCCTTCGATGTGGCGCAGCTGCTCGACAAGCTGCAACGGCACCTCAAGCTGCACTGGACGCAGGCGCAGGATCCCCCCGCCGCGCCCCGCGCACATGGCAAGGCCGGGTTGAGAAACCCCGGCGCGCAGCATATACGGGAGCTGCTGAACCTGGGGGAAATCGGCTATGTGCGCGGCATCGAGGCCAAGCTCGCCGAACTCGCGGAGGAACCGGACAACGGTCCCTTCGTCGCGGAGTTGCGCACCCACATCCAGGCGTTCGATTTCACCCGCTACGTCGACGTTCTCGAAGGGATAGGCGACGATGAGTAGTCCCGGTCCCACCGCGCGCCGCGACGTCGTCCTGGCGGTGGACGATTCGCCCGAGGCGCTGGGCTTTCTCACCGACGCGCTGGAGGCCGCCGGCGTCACCGTTCTGGTGGCGACCAGCGGCGAGGCGGCGCTCAACATCGCCGAACGCGTGACCCGGACATGGTGCTGATGGACGCGGTGATGCCGCGCATGGACGGGTTTGAGACCTGCAAGCGTATCAAGGCCAACAGCGCGCTTCAGCATGTGCCGGTGATCTTCATGACGGGGCTCACGGAAACCGAGCATGTGGTGCATGCGCTTGAATCCGGCGGTGTCGACTATCTGACCAAACCCATCGACATCGACGAACTGCAGGCCCGCATCCGCGTGCATCTGGCCAACGCCCGCTCCGCCCAGAGCGCGCGCATTGCGCTGGACGCGGCCGGGCGGCACCTTCTGGCGATCGCCAGCAGCGGCGCGGTCCACTGGTCGACGCCGCAGACCCAGCAGATGCTGAAGACAATGACCGGGCGCGACGACGCCATCGACGACATCGGTCTCGATCTCGCGGACTGGCGGGCGGAAGACATCGCCACCCCGGCCGGCCAGACGGCCTCGTTCTCCATCGAGATCGCGCCGCGGACCCGGCTGCAGATGCACTATCTCGGCGCCATCGGCGCGGACGAATACCTGTTTCGGTTGACCACCGCGGACCATCCCAACCAGGACGAGATCCTGCGCCAGCATTTCTCCCTCACCAACCGCGAGGCGGAGGTGCTTCTGTGGATCGCCAAGGGCAAGTCCAACCGCGATATCGGGGAAATTCTGGGCCTGTCCCCACGTACCGTGAACAAGCACCTGGAGCAGATCTACACCAAGCTCGGCGTGGAGAACCGCGCCTCCGCCGCCGTCCGCGCCGCCCATGTGCTGCATGAGCTGTGAGGGGGCGATGACGTGTCCAGCCTCTCGCCGTCATACCCCGGCGAAGTCCGGGCAATGACGTGCTGAGGGTTGACCATGTAACGTCGACCACCCCCGATTGTCATCCCGAGCGAGCGAAGCGAGACCCGGGACCCAGTAGCCGACAGCGCCCGCGATCAATCCGCGGTCATCGCCACAGCATCGCGGTGAACCCTCAGCGAGAGCCGAAGGGCCGTCGATCACTGGGTCCCGGCTTTCCGCTTCGCTGCAGCCGGGGTGACAATCGGGGGTAGCGCGGAAGATGTGCTCAAACGGCGCATTTGCCTGCCAGGCTGCATGCCAATCCCCCGCCACTGTCATCAACACTGTCCCCGGTGTCGTCCTCGGGAGGCCGAAAGGCCTGCCCGGGGATCCAGTACTCCGTGTGGCGGACGGCGGTGCACAGTCTGTCAGACCTGTGGTTACTGGATTCCCGACCCGGGCTTCGCCCTCTCGGGAATGACACCGCAGCGTGTGGCGCGGTCCCAATCAGCGGTGCCGTAGCAAGAAACCTGTTCTCGCCTCCTCAGACCCGAACCATGTGGTTGTCCCACTTGGCCCCCTCGCGCAGGGCCACGCGGCGCGGCGCGCCGGCGGCGTTGGGACGGTCGACCAGCAGCTCGCCCCCACCGTCGGAAATCAGAAATCCGCGCTCGCCTTCCGGCGCCAGCCCGCAGCAGTCGGCAACGCGTGAGCGCCCGAGAATCCGCCCCGTGGCGGCTTCCCAGTAGACAACCTGCCCGCCGCGCGGGCTCGACGTGCCGATCACCTCGCCGGTGCCATTGGCCATCACCGAGCCGACATAGTTGTTGAAGCCCGAGAGAATGTCGTCGGGCGCCTCGAACAGCGCCGGCTCCTTGCCCCACTGGCAGCGGCCCACGAGCTGCGGCCGGTCGGTCTTCGCACCCTGATACTGGCAGCCGAACCACACCGCGCCCGCGCCGTCGATCGCCATGTGCCGGATCGACGACAGGCGGCTGTCCGCGCCCAACCGGTGGTTGGCGAGAATGTCGCCGGTCTCGCGGTCGATCAGCGCCAGCGTCGGCTGCATGGTCGGCAGGTTCAGCACCGTGCGGCCATAGTCGGGATGGGTTTCCATGCCGCCGTTGGCCACCACCAGAGTGCGACCATCGGGCGCCAGCAGCACCTCGTGCGGACCGACGCCGCCGGAGGAGAAGTCGCCGATCCGCTTGAAGCCGGCATCCACGTCGTAGATGCCGATGAAGCCCAGGCCGTTCTCGAAATCGTTCTCGGTGGCGTAGAGCAGCCGTCCGTCGGGCGAGAAGACGCCGTGACCGTAGAAGTGGCGCCCCTCGGGCGCATGGAAGAACTGCGGCTCCCGGCGGCCGTGCACATCGAAGGCGGCGGCGAAGGTGCCGGGACGCCGGGCGAAGGCCACACAGCGGCCGGTCGCCTCATGCAGCGTCACGTCGTGGCCCCGGTCGGGCAGCGCCACCGTGGTGATGTCGCGGCCGTCCTGGGTGAACACGGCGACCACGTGGCGGCCGTCGGCCTCCTTGCGCGCGGCAATGAACAGCGAATCGCGCGTTTCCATCGCGGCCAGGCCGCACGGGTCGAGACCGGCAAGCAGCGCGGCCCCCGCGCCGGCGAGCAGTGCGCGTCTCTCAATCTCCATCGAGCGAATTGAACCCCATGATCGTGAACAGCGCGGCCGCCAGATCTTCGCCCACGGTTTGCCGCAGGCCGCCAAGCACCAGATTGACATAGGCCAGCTTGCCGTAGACGCCGGGATCCTTCGCCGTCTTCGTCAGCGGCTCCGGCACGGATCTGAGCACGCGCGCGGCATTGGCGAGCTCGAAGGGAATGCTGTTGGCAAGCCAGGAACTTTCTTCGCCCAGAACGCCTTCCAGCGCCATGCTGACGACGAAGTTCCGCAGTCCCGAGGCGCCCGCCGCGCACATCGCCATGGTGTTGCCCGAGCGGCGGAACGGCGCGCGCTTCGGCTTCACCTTGTCGATGCTGTCGCCGATCACCGGCAACAACTTCTGGTCGCGGATGATCTGCAGGCCGGTGGTGATGCTGCCGAGGATCTCGGCGGCGGATTCCTGATGCGAGCGGTAGACGGGATTGTCCGGCCCCGGCTCGAGCAGCAGCGCCCCGTAATTGTCGGGCCCCGTCCATCCGGCGACCAGTTCCGCGCCGATGACCGCGACGTTCTCGGCGATCACGCGGGCATAGGCGCAGCGGAACCGGCCGTCCTCGCCACCCGCCAGCAGCGCCGTGCGCGCACCGTCAAACAGCACGGCCTCGAGCGCCGACAGACCCTGCACCGCGACGCTCTTGCCCTGCAGGCTGTCGAGCGTCAGCACGCTGGCGTCGTGGTCCCGGACGATCGCCTCCGCCTGACGCCGGCCGGTGGACTTGCGGTCCGGCCAGAACACCAGCCGCTCAAGCCGGTGATCCTCCAGCAAGGGGCCGAAACGCAGAAACTCGATGCGCGAATACCCCTCCAGCGCCGCACGATAGGCGGCCCCCACAGCCTCGTGCCCTTGAAGGCTGGGGCTTTCGCAAAACCCGTCGATCTCACTGCGCAGCACGGTCCCCGCGCGCTCGAAATCAGTGAAGGCGGGACGGATGTAACCGTCCACCGCATGGGCGACCACATGCGCCTGAACGGCGGCCGGATCCGCGCGCGCAGGGCCCGCCGCAAGCAGCAGCGGGATCATGGCGAGAGAGGACAGCCAGCGTTTCATGGTCACAGGGACTCCAGAAAGCGGATCAGTGCCGCGCGCTCGCCGCGCGACATCGCGGCAACCGTGTCGCGGGCGGATTGCGCCTCGCCGCCATGCCACAGGATGGCTTCCAGCAAGTTGCGCGCGCGCCCGTCGTGCAGGAACTGGGTGTGGCCGCTGACCGTCTCGGTCAGACCGATGCCCCACAGCGGCGACGTCCGCCACTCGCTGCCCGAGGCGTCGCCCACGGGCCGCCCATCGGCCAGGCCCTCGCCCATGTCGTGCAGCAGAAGGTCGCTGTAGGGCCAGATGAGCTGGAACGCCTGTTCCTTCTGCGGCGCGTCCTTGCGTGTCACGTATTTCGGAACATGGCAGGAGGCGCAGCCCGCGGCATAGAACTGCCGCTTGCCCTCGAGCACCTGCGGATCCTTCACGTGCCGCCGCCTGGGCACCGCCAGATTACGCGCGTAGAAGGTCACCAGTTCCATGATCGGGTCCGGCGCTTCCACATCACCGAGCCGCGCCTGCACGCCCGACGGCATGGCCCGGCATTGCGCCTGCGCCTCGGTACAATCGCCCCAGGAGGCGGGCGCCTGCGGCGAGGAAATGCCGATATCGCCGTTGAACGCGCCGCTCGATTGCGCGGCGATGTCCGGCTGCGACGCCTTCCAGCCGAAACGGCCGAGCACGATCTCGCCGGTGGCCGAATCGCGCACCATGGAGGGTCGGCCGGAGATCCCGTCGCCATCCGCGTCCTCCGGATCGGCATGAGCGAGAATGTCGCCCGCATGGATCTGCTCGATCAGCCCCAGCCCGATCATCGGCGGCGCCACGCGCGGCGAGACCATCGCGTCCTCCGCCATCGGCCCGTTGGCGAGCCCGGTGACGCGGTAGCTGGGCTTGCGCAGCGAAACGGTTTCGCCCCCCGCCAGGGTCACGGGGATCTCGGTGTAGTCGATTTCCATGTGCCCTTCCGGCTCGAGGCCGGGCACCGCGAACTCCTGCAACTGACCGCCGTAGGTCGGCTCGGGAATGCGCAGCAGGCGCTTGTCGGCAAGCAGCCGGCGCTCTTCCTCGGTGCGCGGCGGCACCGACAGCCGCAGGAACATCGACGAGGCGGTCTCGCCCGGCGCCGGCGGCGCGCCGCGGCCATCCTTCAGGTGGCAGCGCTGGCAGGAACGCGCATTGAACAGCGGTCCGAGTCCATCGGACGCCTGCGTGGAGGACGGCGCGGACACCCACAGCTTGCGAAACAGCCCGTTGCCGAGCTTGAAGTCGCGTTCCTGCTCGAAGCTGAGATTGCCGAGAGACTGCGAGAAGATGTCGCGATTGATGCGTTTGCGCGTGGTGGCCGCGCCCGCCTGCATGATCTCGAAGGGCTCGGGCTTGGAAAAATCGTCCGTCGGCCGGATGACGGCGGCGACCCTGGCGCGCGTCTCGGCGTCGAGATCAGCGCGATGGGCGAGCGGACCCTCGGCCGCCGCGGCGGCGATGCAGAAGAGACCGGCCGTGACGGCGATCGTGACGGCCGCACGGGCGGCGATGGGAGACGGGAAATGCATGAGGGCTCTGTCCTTGCAGATCGGCTGGCTGAGAAGAATAGCGGACCGTACTGAATTCCTAGCCGAGCACCGTAGAGCGCCGTTCTGCCCCTCTCGAACGGCCATTACAATCGGCTGTGGAACTTTTTTGCCGGGATCCGGCGCGCCATCGTGTCGCGGCGCGCCGGGAATGTCAGCGGGGACAGGCGCGGTGTCGGTTCGCGCCTGTCCGTGATCGCTCGCGGCTTACTGGAAGACCGAACCGGGGTTGTCGAGGCTGTCGGAGCCTTCGAATGCCACGGCGTCGAGCTTCAGCACCGCCACCGCCCGCTCGATCGACTTGGTCTGCTCGACCAGTCCGTCGATGGCGGCCTGCACCACCGCATTGCCCGCGTCGTTGCCTTCGCCGATCATCTGGTCGTAGGCCTCGCCTTCCTCGGCGCGGGTCTTCATCGCGGACATGGCTTGCATGGTCGCGTCAAGCTTGGCGCTGAGCTCGGCGGCGACATCCGCATCGGCCGCGGCAACCAGATCCTTGATGCCTTCGCCTTCGACGACAGAGCCGTCCACGCGGGTGTACTTGCCCTGGTAGACGTTCCGGATGCCCAGCGCGTCGTAGTAGTGCGAGTTGTGGGTGTTGTCGGAGAAGCAGTCATGCTCTTCCTCGGGATCGTGCAGCAGCAGGCCGAGCTTCATGCGCTCGCCGGCCAACTCGCCATAGGACAGCGATCCCATGCCCGTGAGGATCGTGGCCAGCGCGGCCGTCTCGCCGCCCTCGCTCAGCGCGGTGCGCGCGGCGCCGTCGGGCTGCCAGTTGGCGACCATCTCTTCCAGATCCGCGATCAGCAGCTTGGAGGCCGAGCTCAGATACTGGACGCGGCGATCGCAGTTGCCGCCGGTGCAGTTGGCCGGATCGAAATCCGTCGCCGGGCGGGTGCCCGCGCCCGCGCCCGTGCCGTTGAGGTCCTGGCCCCACAGCAGGAACTCGATGGCGTGGTAACCCGACGCCACGTTGGATTCCACTTCGCCCGCTTCCTGCAGCGTGCCGGAAATCAGCTCGGGCGTGATCGTGGTGGTGTCGACCGTCTCGCCGCCGATGGTCAGCGACGTGTTGGCGATGACGTTGGCCACATAGAGATCGTTCTCGTCGGATTCACTGCCGTAGGAGGCATCCACATAGTCGATCAGGCCCTCGTCGAGCGGCCATGCGTTCACGCGGCCTTCCCAGTCGTCGACGATGGCGTTGCCGAAGCGGTAGACCTCGGTCTGCTGGTAGGGCACGCGGGCCGCGAGCCAGGCGTCACGGGCGGCCTTCAACGCCGCCTCGCTCGGATCGGCCGCCAGCGCCGCGATCGCGGCGTCAAGCGCCTTCGCGGTGGACAGCGAATCCTCATAGCCCGCCTGGGCGATGTCACCGTAGGTGTCGAGCACTTCAGCCGGGCCGGCCAGCGCGCTGGTCGCCAGCAGGCCGCACACGGCGCCGATTGCGATTGCATTCAAGGATTTCATCCTCAGGTCTCCCATGGGTGATTGTGTTCGGCGCCGCTTGCGACCGGCGCCTTGCGAACAGAAGCTTCAAAAATGCCCAAGGGCCGGAAAATCCGGCCCACCAGGGTCGCTATCGATCCGTTTCCCGGCACGAATGCCGAAACATCGGGCTCGGATCGGTCCCGAAACGGGGTTAGTGGAACTGTTCGCGCGGCGGCCTCTGCGCGATGTCGTCGATGACCGGACGCGGCACCGCCAGCAGATGCTGCCCGATGCTGTCCAGGACCGAACCGAATGTCCGCGCCGCCTCGATAGTCTCCAAAATGCCGGCTTCGCCGACAAGTTCGAACGCCGCCGCCTTGAGCGCGTGCTCGTCGCCATGCTGCACGCCGGCCAGCATGGACACCGCCATGCATTCGTCGCGGCACAGCCTCTTGCAGCCATAGGGGAACAGGCACACGGACCGGTTGCCGGCGCTGCGGATCGCCCGCACCCAGCACGACAGCTCGGAAATCGCCATCCGCGCCTCCTTGGGGCCCAGCGCCTTGGCGTAGAGATTCCACGCCAATTCCCAGCATTGGATGTCGCCGGTGTCATAACCCGCCATCCAGCGGCGGAAGCCTTCGACGACCAGCCGCTCGGGGACACGATCGAGATAGCCGGCGTTGGCGCCGACGGGCAAACGTTCAGCCATGCCGCCCTCCCCGAATCCCGCACCCGATTCCGCCGCCCGCGGCGCAAAAACGCTGCCAGGCTTCGCGCCGTGGCGGCGCGAATCACAAGAATTCGGGATATGCTGGACAGTATAACCAACAACAGCGGCGCGCTCTGGCGCACCAGCGATACTCACGTCAACAGTCATCTCTGACCCCCAATTGACAAGGTTCAAGGCCCCGCCATCAAAGGTGGAATGCCGCGTTCGACTGAACAGCGATCGCTTTCATGAAACGCAAAACGCCCGTGGCTGTCAACAAAAACATGAATATCAAACTCAATTTAGAATGAATAAAAACTAGGAAGTGGAACGTGATCAAAGACAATGATACCGGACACCATCAACAAAGACCGTTATTTTCTTGAGGACGCTTCAAATGAGAAGAATAAAGTGAATTTCGAAGCGGATAGGACCGCAACGAGAGAATAGAATTCATGCAAAGTTGAAAGACTCGAAATATTATCCAACTTGCCAGATACTGCGAAGCCGATAGCATGCGCACCGACATCCAGAATGCGCACCCCAGCCAGATTGCGATCCGAAGAATGCTCAAACAGCTCAAGAAGTTTCTCAAGGACATCACCGTGGGCGGCGACACCGCGCATACATTCGCCGACGACGACCATCGGCTGTGCGCCGCCACCCTGCTGATCCACATCGTCTCCGTCGACGGCATCGTCGACGATTCCGAGCGCACGCGGCTGCGCACCATTCTCAAGGAGCACTACCAGCTCGACGAGAACGAGACCTCGGAACTGATCGATGAAGCGCGCAAGCGCGACAAGGAGGCGGTTGATCTTTACGGCTTCACCAGCGTCCTGAAACGCCGGCTGGACATCGACGAGCGGCGCAAGATCGTCGAGATGATGTGGGAAATCGTCTATGCCGACGGCCAGGTGCACGAATTCGAGGACAACACCGTTTGGCGTGTGACCGAGCTGCTGGGCATCCCCGCGAGCGACCGGCTTGCCCTGCGCCGCCGCGTCGCCAACCGCACCGAGAGCTAGACCACCGGCGCCACTGCCGAAGAACGGGGCGAAAGCGCGCGCGCGGAGCACCTGACCGCAATCCATGCGCAACCACCCGGGGTTGAGATGACCGGCCGAAGCAGTCTATGATTCCGCTCTGCACAAACGCACGCCGGGCATCGCGACCGGCATCACGCCTGGCAACCGGACACCACCGTCGCTCATGACACCGCATCAGTCTCATCCGTCGCCCGCCGCCCGCGATACCGACCGGCAGAAAGTCCTGATTGTCCTGCATCAGGAAACCTCGACGCCCGGCCGCGTCGGACAGGCGCTGGTGCGCCGCGGTTTTGACCTCGACATCCGCCGGCCGCGGTTCGGCGATCGTCTGCCGGACACCATGGCCGGACACGCCGGCGCCGTGGTCTTCGGCGGGCCGCAGAGCGCCAATGACACCGACGCCTACCTCAGGCGCGAGACGGATTGGTTCGACGTGCCGCTGCGCGAGGCCGCGCCGTGCTTGGGGATCTGCCTGGGCGCGCAGATGCTGGCGCGCAATCTGGGCGCCGCCGTCGCCCCGCATCACGGCAACGAGGTGGAGGTCGGCTACTATCCGATCGAGCCCACCGAGGCCGGACGCCGCTTCATGCCATGGCCCGAAAAGGTCTACCAGTGGCACCGCGAGGGCTTTGATCTGCCCTCGGGCGCGGAGTTGCTCGCCAGGGGCGGCACCTATCCCAACCAGGCCTTCCGCGTCGGCCCCGCCGCCTTCGGCATCCAGTTCCACCCAGAACTGACGCTGGCCATGATGTACCGCTGGACCACCAAGGGCGCGCCGCGCATGTCGCTGCCCGGCGCGCAGCAGCGGCGCGATCACTTCGCCGGCCGCTCGATCTTCGACGCGGCGGTGAAAACCTGGCTCAACGATTTTCTCGACCGCTGGATCGGCACGGCGGAGGCCCCGGCCAGCGCCGCGACCATCGCCGCCGAATAGCACCGGCCGGCGTCCCCGGTCCGCGGCCACTCTCCGCAATCACCGTTTCCACCAGGGCAGGAAAGCGGCGCGCCTTCGCTTCGGTGCAGCCGTCCGCCCGCCTCATGCATCGACGCGGCGCATCAGTCCGTGCCGAAACGGAACACAATCCTTTCGCCCCGCCGCATAGGCCTGACGCGCGCGCTGCATCCGGCTTCCAGATCTGGTGCCACATGACAATCACGCACCAGATGCGGTGAGAACAGACAGGAAACATCGTCCCATCCGCGATTCGTGCACCCGCTGTTCCCGGTTTCGTCGGTTCGTTAGCGCGGGCTTGTGAAAACAGCTGAGCGCATTAACTGAATCTTTCACCTTGACAGGAATCCCTAGCATTTGGCCGGCATCGGGAAAACTCCGGTAAGATTCTGACAGGATTCAGCATTTTGTGCGAACCCTGCCCGGTTCAACCAGATTTCGTAGGGAACAAAGACGGAATCATCCGAAGTCGTCGATTCGGTCTTTCTTTGTTCGAGAGTCGTTCTATTTCCGCGTCAAACACCTGCGCCTGGACCTCCTTGAGGCTAATGAAAAGACTGCGGACAAGCCCGCCGCGACTGTGCTAGAAGCGGCGCCAAGATCCAACTTGGCTGCGGCATCCCCCTTGCGACGTCGCGCCGGCGGCATCAGGCCGGCATCCTCAAACCGGCAAGACAGACGTAATTCAAGCCCCATGCTGCGTAATCCATCAATGCCCCTTCCTCCGGCTGCGCGGGCCCGTTCTGTAACCGCGGTTCTGGGGCCGACCAACACCGGCAAGACCCATCTGGCGATCGAGCGCATGCTCGGCCACGAGACCGGGATCATCGGATTGCCGCTGCGCCTTCTGGCGCGCGAGGTCTACGGCCGCGTGGTCGAGCGCGTCGGCGCCGACGCGGTGGCGCTGATCACCGGCGAGGAAAAGATCCTGCCGCGCAACCCGCGCTACTGGGTCTCCACCGTCGAGGCGATGCCGCTGGACATCGAGGTCGACTTCGTCGCCATCGACGAGGTGCAGGTGGCCGGCAACTTCGACCGCGGCCACATTTTCACCGACCGCATCCTCACCCTGCGCGGCACTCACGAGACGCTGCTGCTGGGCGCCGCCACCATGCGGCCGATCCTCGAGCAGTTGCTGCCGGGGCTGAACGTGATCACCCGGCCGCGCATGTCGGTGCTGAGCTACGCCGGCTCCAAGAAGATCACCCGGGTGCCCAACCGCTCCGTGGTCGTCGCCTTTTCCGCCGACGAGGTCTATGCGATTGCCGAGCTGGTGCGCCGCCAGCGCGGCGGCGCCGCCGTGGTGCTGGGCTCGCTGAGCCCGCGCACCCGCAACGCCCAGGTCGAGCTGTTCCAATCCGGCGATGTCGACGTGCTCGTGGCCACCGACGCCATCGGCATGGGCCTCAACCTCGACGTCGACCACGTGGCGTTTGCCGGCGACCGCAAGTTCGACGGCTACCAGTACCGCAGTCTCACCGCGGCCGAGATCGGCCAGATCGCCGGCCGCGCCGGCCGCCACATGCGCGACGGCACCTTCGGCGTCACCAGCCGTGTGGACACCTTCCCCGACCCGTTGGTGGACACGATCGAGAACCACCGCTTCGATCCGCTGAAGATGCTGCAGTGGCGCAACTCGGCGCTGGATTTCTCGACGCTCAAGAGCCTGCGCGCCTCGCTCGACGAGATTCCGCGCGAGCCGGGCCTGACCCGCGCCCGCCGGCCGTCGACCTCCTGGCCCTTGAACGCGCCGCCCGCGACCCCGATATCGTGGACGCGGCGGACACCCGCGAGCGGGTTTCCCTGCTGTGGGACGTGTGCCAGCTGCCCGACTACCGCAAAATTGCCCCTGCCAATCATTACGATCTTATCGCCAGACTTTACGGTTTCCTTACCCGCGACGGGACATTGGAAGACAGTTGGATGGCGGAGCAGGTTGCCTTCGCCGACAGGATGGACGGGGATATCGATACCCTGGCCAACCGAATCGCGCATATACGGACCTGGACCTTCGTGGCCAACCGGCCGAATTGGCTGAAAGATCCTGTGCATTGGCAAAATGTCACGCGGGACATAGAAGATAGACTATCGGACGCCTTGCACGAACGCCTGACGCAGCGTTTCGTGGATCGGCGCACCAGCGTATTGATGAGACGTTTGAGAGAGAACGCAATGCTCGAAGCGGAGGTTACGCCCACAGGCGATGTGCTCGTCGAAGGACAGCATGTCGGTCATCTGCAGGGTTTCAGGTTCGCGCCGGATCCGGCGGCGGACGGCCCGGATGGCAAAGCCCTGCGCGCCGCCGCGACCAAGGCGCTGGCCAGCGAGATCGAAGCCCGCGCCGAACGCATCGGCCGCGCGCCGGACACCGACATCAAACTGGCCTCTGACGGCGCCTTCCGCTGGAACGGCGAGATTGTCGGCCGGCTGACCGCCGGCGAGGACGTGCTGCGTCCCGGCGTGCTGCTGCTGTCGGACGAACAGCTCACCGGGCCGGCGCGCGACGCGGTGCAGGCGCGGCTGGACCTGTGGCTCGCCACCCAGATCGCGACCTTGCTGAAGCCGCTGGTGGACCTGCGCGACAGCCCCGAACTGACCGGCCTGGCCCGTGGCCTGGCGTTCCGCATGGTCGAGGCTCTGGGCATTGTCGAACGCGCGGAGGTCGCCGACGACGTGCGCCAGATCGACCAGAGCATGCGCGCCACGCTGCGCAAGCTCGGCGTGCGCTTCGGCGCCTACCACATCTACGTGCCGGCGCTGCTCAAGCCGGCCCCCAGCCAGCTCATCGCCCAGCTCTGGGCGCTGCGCAACGGATCGCTCGACATGCCGGGCCTTGCGGAAATCCCGCAGTATTCCGCCTCCGGCCGCACCTCGATCCCCACCGATCCCGAATTCGATCCTCTGCTCTACCGCGTGGTGGGCTTCCGGGTCTGCGGCAGCCGCGCGGTGCGCGTCGATATTCTTGAACGGCTGGCCGACATCATCCGCCCGCTGATCCACTGGAAGCGCGCGCCCGCCGTCCAGGGCGAAGCCGCCGCCATGCCCGACGGCGCGATCGAAAGCGGCAACGGCTTCACCGTCAATGTGGCGATGACCTCGCTGCTCGGCTGCTCGGGCGAGGATTTCGCCTCGATCCTGAAATCGCTGGGCTACCGTGTCGAGCGCCGCGAGATCCCCAACCCGGCGCTGACGCCGCAGGCCTCGCCGGAGGCATCCGCCCCGGCGGAAGCAGCGGTTGAGACCCCCGTTGAGAAATCCGCCGATGCCCCGCGGGCGCGGTCGCAGAGGCTCCGGCTGAAGAGATCGCCGAGCCTGCGGCTGAACCGGCGGAAACCGCGGCCGAAGCACCCGCCGGCGAGATGACCGCCGACGAACCGGCCCCTGTCGATGCGACCGAACCCGAACCGGTATCTCAGGCCACCGCCGAGCCCGCCGCGGCGGAACCGGAAACGGCAAAGACCGAGGACGCCGCAGCGGCGGATGTCCCGGCCACGGTCACGCAGGAAGTCTGGCGCCCGGGCCGCACCGATCGCCGTCCGCGCCAGCAGAGCCAGCGCAACCAGCGCCAGGGCGCGCAGGGCGATGCCGAAAGCAAGCCCGGTGAGGGCGAAGGCAAGCCGCGCCAGAACCGCAACCGCGACAACCGCCGCGACCAGAACCGCGCTCCCAACCGGCCTCACGGCAAGGGCGCGCCGGCCAAGTCCGGCGGCAAGCCCAGTGAATCCAGACCCGGCGGATCCAAGCCCGCACCGCGCCCCGCGCCGAAGCCGCGGCCGATCGATCCGGACTCCCCCTTCGCCGCCCTCGCCGCCCTGAAGGCCGACATGGAAAAGGGCAAGAACAAGAACTGAGGAAGACGATCCGCCGTGCAAGCCGACCGTCTGCGCATCGACAAGTGGCTGTGGTTCGCGAGGGTGACGAAATCGCGCACCCTCGCGCAAAAGCTTGCGTCCTCGGGAAAATTGCGGATGAATTCGGAGCGGGTCTCCAGCGCCAGCCATGCGGTGCGCCCCGGGGACGTGCTGACCATCGCGCTGGAGCGCCGCGTTCTGGTGCTGCGCATCGTGGCCCTCGGCAACCGCCGCGGTCCCGCCAGCGAGGCGCAGACGCTTTATGAGGATCTCAGTCCGCCGCCACCGCCGCGCACGATCACGCCCGCTCCCGTGGGGCCCGCGAGCCGGGGTCCGGACGCCCGACGAAGCGCGAAAGGCGGCGCATTCATGCCTTTCTGGAGCCCGATGACGGCTTCGGGGAAAACGAATCCTGACCGGGCGGCGCCACGGGATCCATATACTCTCGCGGCGGCCTTCCGGACCGTATCGCGTTCTTGCGGCCCGCCCGCAAACGGGATACCCAATCGGGGACGATGCGCGCCCGGACGGGGAGCCATCCGCGCGCGGCGCCGACAGGCGCCGGGCGCGCCGGAAGGCAGACCGCGTCAAACCGGTCGCGCTGCGTAAGACAAGAGGATTGCGATGACATACGTCGTCACCGACAACTGCATCAAGTGCAAGTACATGGACTGCGTCGAGGTCTGCCCTGTGGATTGCTTCTACGAGGGCGACAACATGCTGGTGATTCATCCCGACGAATGCATCGATTGCGGGGTCTGCGAACCGGAGTGCCCGGCCGAAGCCATCCTGCCCGACACCGACAACGGGCTCGAGAAGTGGCTGACGGTCAACGCCGAATACGCGGTCAAATGGCCCAACATCACGATCAAGCGCGAGGCTCCGCCCGACGCGAAGGAATTTGACGGCGAGACGGGCAAGTTCGAGAAATACTTTTCCCCCGAGCCCGGCCAGGGCGACTGAGCGGCCTCGCACCGCGCGGGCGCTCTCCGGCTCCCGAAGGCGAACGGAACGGCGAGAATCGGCAACGGCCTCCGCTCAACCATCCGCCGGACTGCGCCGCAACGCGAATTTTTCGGCGGCGCAGCATGGCGCCGCCCGTCTCTTTTAAGACCCGGAATCAGCCGGGCCGGCGCCGGGGCGGACACTGGAACGCGCCCAAAACCTTAGCAGTTCCAAGGATATGGACGGGTCAGCCGGACGCGCGCGCGCGCTGTGAGATGCTGCGGCATTCCGTCACGGAAGGCAGGGGTGATTAACGAATTTCCGACGGATCCTTTGAAAACCGCCGATTCTGTGTTATATTTGAAAATCAAGTGACACCGTATTGGAATTATTCCCACCCGGCGGAGGTAATTGGTCGCTGCCCTCTAAGGTCGCTGTCCTGCTATCGGCAAACCCGTGTCGATATTCCTGTGTCGATGGATCATCATCGATTTTCGAACACCCGGCTCACAGGCATCGACCCTCCGGTGCCTTGTAACAGGTATCGGCTGGCAAGGTCCAGCCACCAGGGTCGAACGCCGGCCACAAGGGTCGATCGGATGTGTACCGAACAGGCATATCGCGAAATCGCTGCAAGACAATAGCAGCCGACTGATAACGACGACAGACACAAACCGCGACCAGACCGGCCGGAGACGCAACAATCGACCATCCTCAGGCGCGCAACCGTCCGACTCCGATCTTCTGCTGCAAGCAGCGTTGCTTCACGCAAGGACCGGCACGGAGATGGATCCGCCTGTCACCATCACAGAAGCGCGCCGCAGCGCGCCTCGTCATCGGCCTCCTGGAGAGGCCGGCAACTGCGCAGGAGTAAGCAAGCGTATGGCCACACCCGCAAAGAAGACCGCGCAGCGTCAGGGTTTCAAGACCGGCGAGCACATTGTCTATCCGGCGCATGGCGTCGGTCAGATCACCGCCATTGAAGATCAGGAAGTCGCCGGCCACAAGCTCGAATTGCTGGTCATCAACTTCGAAAAAGACAAGATGACCCTTCGCGTTCCGGTCGCCAAGATCGTGTCTGTCGGCATGCGCAAGCTCGCCGACGCGGACACGGTCAAGAAGTCGCTGGAGACCGTCCGCGGCCGGCCGCGCGTCAAGCGCACCATGTGGAGCCGCCGGGCGCAGGAATATGAAGCCAAGATCAACTCCGGCGACCTGATTTCCATCGCCGAAGTCGTGCGCGACCTGTACCGCTCCGACACGCAGCCCGAGCAGTCCTACTCCGAGCGCCAGCTCTACGAGGCGGCTCTTGACCGCATGGCGCGCGAGATCCAGGCGCTCAACAAGTCGACCGAGACCGAGGCCATCCGCGAGATCGAGCAGAACCTCGCCAAGGCCCCCAAGCGCGGCGTCGCCAAGGATGCCGAGAGCACCGAGGCCGCCGCCGCTACCGTGGAAACCACGGGCGACAGCGCCGTCTCCCGCGAGGAAGCGGCCTAAGCCAACCGGGCCGGCCCACGCACATGACCGCAAATCAAGGCCCGGCCACCCGCCGGGCCTTTTTTGTGCACGCAAACGCGGGAGCGCCTCACACAGTCTTGAATTGTGCCGCGCGCCCCGCGGGCCTACTGATCAGGGGTGATCGCTTCCCGCAGGTTCGCGCCCGGGACTTCCGAGATCCACTTTGACATCGTCGTTCCGGCGCATCGGACCTGCTTCGCGGCAAGAGCGGAGAGGAAGCCCATGCGGCAGCCGGTCAGTCCCCGGCGCCAGTTCGTCCGCAAGGCGATGCAGGCGCCCTATCTCTCACGCGAGGAAGAGCACGCGCTCGCGCTGCGCTGGCGCGAGAACCGCGACACCGCAGCCCTTGAGCGCCTGACGCTGGCCCACATGCGCCTCGTCATCGCGCTCGCCTCGCGCTTCCGCGGCTTCCGCCTGTCGATGAGCGACATGATCCAGGAGGGCAGCGTCGGGCTGATGGAGGCGGCCGCCCGCTTCGAGCCCGAACGCGGGGTGCGCTTTTCAACCTACGCAAGCTGGTGGATTCGCGCCTCCATCCAGGACTACGTGCTGCGCAACTGGTCGATCGTGCGCGGCGGCACCTCGTCGACCCAGAAGGCGCTGTTCTTCAATCTCCGGCGGCTGCGCGCGCGGCTGTCCACCGGCGCGGAACCGCTCTCCGGACCGCAGCTCTATCGCGAGATCGCGGAAGCCATTGGCGTCAAGCCGGCCGACGTGGAACTGATGAACGCCCGCCTGTCCGGGCCCGACACGTCGCTCAACGCGCCGTTACCCGACTCCGAAGGCTCCGGCGCGGACAGGCAGGATTTTCTTGTCTGCGAGAACTCCCTGCCCGATGAAACCGTCGGCGAGACGATCGACCAGGAGCGCCGCCGCCGCTGGCTGGGCCGGGCCCTGACCGTGCTGAGCGAGAGGGAATTGCGCATCGTGCGCGAACGCCGGCTGAGCGACGACGGCGTGACGCTGGAGACGCTGGGCCGCGCGCTCGGCATCTCCAAGGAACGCGTCCGCCAGATCGAGGCCCGCGCGCTGCAAAAACTCCGCGCCGCCCTGCAACACGACCAGCCGGCATTCCACTAGGACATCGGGATGCCGGCCTTGCGTCCGTCGCCGATCCTTCATTCCCCTAGGACGCCGGAAAGCCCTGGCGTCGCCGGCCCCGCGTCTGTCGCCGATCCTTCGAGACGGCCCTTCGGGCCTCCTCAGGATGACGTTGAACAAGCGGTGAAATCCTAAATATATCAACACGATGACGTCATCCTGAGGAGCCGTCGAAGACGGCGTCTCGAAGGATCGGCCACCCGTTCAGCTACCCATCCGGCCACCCATCCGGCCACCCGTCCGGGCGCCGGTTGAGGAGGGCCCCATCCGTCCCCGCCGGGCGCTCCCGTCTAGTCCACCACCAGCTTCACGGCCATGCCCGGGCGAAGCCGCGTGTTGCTGTCCACGGCATTGAGAACGGTGAACAGCTCCACCCGCCGCGACGGGTCCACGCCGCTCATCCGCCGCGCCAGATCGTGCACGGTCTCGCCCTCGTTCACCGAAACGATGCGGATCGACAGCGGCTGCAGCCGCGCCCGCTCCGTCGGGCTCAACTGGCGGAAACTCGCCAGCGTGCGCTCGAACACGTCGGAGAAGCTTGCCGAGGGCTCGCGGCTGGCGACGATGAAGCGATAGGCCGTCTGGCCCAGCCGCACCACGCCGATGCGGAAGGTCCAGCCTTCCGCGAGCGCGCTGGCGGTGACCGCCGGCAGGCCATTGACGGTGGTGCTGCGGATGCTGCGCTCGATCAGCCCGTTGATCCAGCCCGAACGCAGATAGTCCGCCAGATTGTCGTCCTCGGCCAGCTCCGCGCCGTCAAAGCGCAACGCCGCGCCATTGCCGTTGCTGGCGAGCACCGCCTGCGGCGAGTTTTCCAGAACGAATCCCTTTGGCACGGTGAAACCGATGCCCAGCGCCTTGTGCAGGAAGGACCGGCCGCGAATGAAGCCCTGCAGCGGATCGTCGCCAAACAGCATGCCGGAGAGATGCGGCAGATAGTCGTCGCGATCGCTGGCGACACCGCCCGGCGCGCCGATCTCGCGCGCGGCCTTCACAGCCCGCGCCACCCGGTCGGGCGTCGCGGGATGGGTTGACAGAAAGTCGGGCGCGGTCTGCACGTCGTCGCCCGCGCTGGCGTAGGCGGCGAACCGCCCCATGCTCTCCAGGAAGCGCGATGCCGCGTAAGGATCGTAGCCCGCGCGCGCCAGCGTGCGCACGCCGATGGCGTCCGCCTGCAGCTCCTGCACCTGGGTGAAGCGCGCCAGAGAGAGCTGCGACGACAGCACCGCCTCGCGCGCCGCGTCGGGATCGCGCACCACGTTGGAGACCACGCGGCTGACCAGCGCCGCCGCTTCCTCGCGCTGCTGGCGCGCGTTGGCGTGGCGCGCCGTCACATGCGCCATTTCGTGCGCCAGCACGGCGGCCAGCTCGGAGCTGTCATTGGCCAGCGCCAGCAGCCCGCGCGTGGCGTAGAGATAGCCGCCGGGCAGCGCGAAGGCGTTGACGGTCGGTGAATTCAGGATGGTGATGCGGTATCCCTGCGAGGGATCTTCGGAGGCGGCCACCAGCCGGCCGACGGTGCTGGCGATGACCTCTTCCGCCTGCTTGTTCTTGTAGACGCCGCCGTAGCGCGCGACCACGCGCGGATGCTCGCGCGCGCCGATCGCCGCGTCCGGATCCTGGAAGAAGGCGCCCGAACCGCCGTTGACCAGGGAAACCTTGCTGGACGACGTCAGCTGGCAGCCGGCGAGCGCCGCGAGGCACAGGCCCAATGCCGCCCAGCGCGCAACGCGCCGCGCGCGCGTACGCGCGGCGAACGCGGGCCGTGCCTGATTCAGTCTTGCGTTGATGACCGCCGTTTCACTCACGCCCGTCAACCACCTCGATCTCGCCGGGCCGCCTCACGTCCATGGCCGCGCCGTTCCATTCGCGCAGCCATCCGCGCACCCTGACCAAATGCCCTTTCAGGCCAACCGGATGCCGCCCCGCCGCCGCGAAGCGCTGCACATCGCTTGCACGCACTGTTACCGTGAAATCGGTGCTCCAGTCGCGCCCAAAATTCAAATAATGCGTGGATTTCGTTTCGCCAACCGAGACCACCCGTCCCGCGACGATCCGCCATCCGCCTGCCGCCTTCGCAAGTGCGGGATCGCCCGCTGACAAGACCCGGTTTTCCGGATGCCGCCACAACCCGCGCCCTGCCTCGCGGGCGCTGCTTTCCAGCGCATACAGCGCATCGATGCAGCCGACAGCACCCTCTCCGGGCACCACCAGCGCCTGGCCGCGGGCCACCATCCATCCCGACAGCCACACATCCGCGTGATCGCCATCCGCCCCGTCCGGCGGCAACCGCACATGCGCCGGCATGCGGCCCCAGCGATCGGGCGTTTTTGAGGCGGGAAAGAGCATCAGCGCCCGCCCGGGCCGCAAATCCAGGACCGCGGCGGCGCCGCGCTCATCCGCGCCGAGTTCATTACCCCCCGCCCCGGTCGCCACCGGTGCCCGGCTCGCGGGCGCTCCGGGTCCGATATCGGCCAGGCGTACCGCGCGTCCGTCCGCCAGCCGCAGCACATAGGGATCCTCGAAGCCCGCCAGCCGCGCCGCCTCGCCGTCGCGGCCGCAGACCTCCGGCATGCCAGACGCCGCTATTTCAGACTCCGCCAGTCCGGACGCAGCACGGGTCGCGTCCAACGAGACGAGCGAAAGCGCCAGCGCCACGACGCCAGCGGCCACACGCGGCACCCGGCGCGCATTGAATCTGGACCCGGGTCGGGTCATGAGCCTGATCACAATGAAAGCAACACCTCGCAGACCGCGCGGGTCCAGCCCGCTCACCGTCAACGCCGCATGCACGGCATGGTTCCCCGCGCGACGACCGATATGATCCCGAATAACCGCTCCACTGGTACCGCCGCGCCGCTCGTGCCCGAGGTGGTAGCCGCGTCAATGGGCGATTCCAAGGCAAGCCCATGCGCTCCCTGCGCGATCGGCTGCGCCGAGCGTCGCGGGATGCGCCGTTAAGGGGGTGCGCGGCGCGGGCAAACATGATACATGCGCGAAGAAGCGCAGGTTTCCGGTCCCGCGACGACCAGGCACCGCGCGCGCCACGTCCCGGTCCGCGCTGGACCCGGACCCTTAGGGGCCCCGTAGCTCAGCAGGATAGAGCATCAGATTCCTAATCTGAGGGTCGCGCGTTCGAATCGCGCCGGGGTCACCATTTTTTTCAATTGTGCACGTGAACCGTCTTGGCTTGCGAATGACATGACGCTTTCGATGGGTCTGCGGCTCATGTTGCGATTGTCCAAGTTTGGGCGCTCGGTGTTGTCGTGGATGAGCCATGGCGTCTCGGAAGCGGGTTGCGGGATTTCTACTTGCTCGTGGCCACGAAGACGCCGTCCCAGTTTGCGGGCGGCGGGTTGTCGGCGAAGGCCTTAATCCGGGCCTCGTAAAGTTCGGCGAGCGGCGCGATGCCGGGCTGCCGCGCGGCGCGGGCAAGCGCCGCCATCGCCTCGTCCCACTTCTGCGCCCGATAGGCCGCCAGCGCCGCCTCGAACGCGTCCCTGGCGGAGCGAAATTCCGGGTCCAGCAACAGCGCGCCGTCGCCGGCGAGACAGAACACCCGCTCGGGCTCCAGCTTGCCCTTCACCCGGATGAGATCGATCTCGATCACCGCGAACTGGTCCAGCACCTGCTGCGCCGTGCCGGATCCCAGAATGATCGGCACGCCATAGGTTTTCGACTGACCCTCGAGCCGCGAGGCGAGATTGACCGCGTCGCCCAGCACCGAATAGTCGAAGCGGAATTCCGAGCCCATGTTGCCGACCACGCAGGTGCCGGTGTTGATGCCGATGCCGATGTCGAGCGGCAGGAACGGCGTGCCGGCGGCCTCGGCCTCCGCCTTGCGCTCCACGTTGACGGCCACAAGCCGCGCCATCATGTCCAGCGCCGCCTGACAGGCGTGTTTCGCGTGCTGCGCGTCGTCCAGCGGCGCGTTCCAGAACGCCATCACCGCATCGCCCATGTATTTGTCGATGGTGCCCTTGCGCGCCATGATCGCGTCCGACAGCGGCGTCAGGAACCGGTTCATCAGCGCGGTCAGCCCTTGCGGATCGGACTTGTAGCTCTCGGAGATCGTTGTGAAGCCGCGCACGTCGGAAAACAGTATGGTCATCGTGCGCGTCTCGCCGCCCAGGCTGAGCTGGCTGGGATCACGCGCGATCTGCTCGACATAGGCCGGCGCCAGATACTGGCCGAAGGCACTGCGGATCTGCTGGCGCTGCACCTCCTCGCGCCGGTAGTTGACGAACACCAGCAGCAGATAGACCGCAAACCCCGCCATCAGCGGGTACGCGACGTCGATCAGCACATGCTGCTCGGTGAACATGGCCCAGCTTCCCGCCACCACGCCCGCCGCGGCTCCCATGCCGAGCAGCAGCACCGGAAGCGCGCCCAGGATCGGCGCAAGAACGATGACCAGCAGCGATGTGACGACCGCGATCACCAGTTCCGCGCCCAGCGCATAGTTTGGCCGGATGAGATAACTGCGGCCCAGAATGGTCTCCAGGATCTGCGCATGCACCTCCACGCCAGGCATGGCGGCCTCCAGCGGCGTCGCCTTGAGATCCAGCAGTCCCGTCGCCGAGGTGCCGAGCAGCACCAGGTGGTTGCGGATGCGCGCCGGATCGACGCTGCCGTCAATCACATCGGAGGCCGAGACGTAGCGCGCGGGAAGATGCGGCGTGTAGCGCACCCACATCCGTCCATGACGGTCCGTCGGCACCTCCACGCCGCCGACGATGACGGAGCGCACCCCGGCGTCGTCCGTTTTCACCGCGAACGCGTCCTTGCCGGTGGCGACCCGCAGAAGTTCCACGCTGAGCGCGGGTTGCAGCGCGCCGCCGGCCACCGCCACCAGCGCCACGCGGCGCACGATGTTGTCCGCGTCCGGATTGATGGAGAACAGCCCCTTGCCGCTGGCGGCCTTCTCCAGCACCTCGATGTTGCGCAACACGCCCGGATAGTGGAGCAGGAACGGTTTCGGATCACGGCCCAGCAGCGCCACCGGCGTCTGCGCCTGGCGCGCGCGCCCGTCGTCGGGCTGCGCCACAGCCGCCGCCTGGCCCAGCACGATCCGCATCGTGCGCATGGCCGCAGCCATCGCCTCATCGGTGTTCCCGAGGCCGGACAGCTCGCGCACCGCCTCGGGACTCAGTCCCTCCAGAGACCGGGCAATGCGATCCGGCGACAGCCGGTCAATTTCCGGGAACACCACGTCGAAGCCCATGGCGACGCCACCGTTGTCGCGGACGTTCTCCAGAAGCGCCGCAACCATCGTGCGCGGCCACGGCCATTGGCCCAGGCGACGCAAGCTCTTCTCGTCGATGTCGATGATGACCACGGGCAGCGCCGCGGGCTCACGCGGCTTGAACACCTGATAAAGATCGAAAGTCTTGAGGCGGACCGTCTGAAGAACCGGCGGATCCCACACCCGGAAGGCGACAAGAACCATCAGGCAGAGCAGCGCGGCCGCCCTGCCGCCCCCGATGCGCCGGGCCCAGCGGCCCAGCCGCGAAACGCCGCGCCGCCTCGCCCCCTGCGGTCCCCTGGCCACCGGGGTGTTCACCTGCGTGCCTCCGGAACCGTTCTCCTCCAGCGAGCTCAATCCCGGCGCCCCGTCAGCCGGAGCCACCGCTCCCCGGGCTCCCGCTTCGGTCTCGCGAGAAGCCGTCCGGAACACCGCATCAGGCGCTCACCGGCTGATGATCGGGGCATCGTTGAAGACCATGTCGAGCACCGCGCTTGCCGGTACATTGCAGGCCATGAAACCCGACGTATCATGTCCGACAGTCTGCGCACCGTCATCGGAACCATCCGGGGCGCCCACCTGCGTTCCGAAATTGGCGTCCAGCAGCGCCTGCAGGTCAGGTCCGCGCTCTTCAAGCTGGAACATGCCGGTCAGGCCGGACGTTTCAGCCTCGGCCATCTCCGAGCCAGGCATTTCCAGCCCGAACGTGGTGTTCCCGGGCTCCAGCGCGGGATCGAGCGAGAACGCGGGCGTTTGCGCGATCGGATCGAACAATGAATCGAAAGCCGGCCCGCTTGCCAGCAGGGCCTCGGCGTGCCCGCCATCCGGCTCGCCGACGCCATTGGCCACCAGCGACGCGCCACCCCCTGTCCCGCTGCCGTTCAGCGTGATCGTCACCACTTCGGACGTCGTCCCGCCGTTGCCGTCGTCTAGGGTCAGCGTGTAGCTCTGGGTGAGCGTTTCGCCATCGTCAAGAAAGTCGAGCGCGCCGTCGGAAACCGAGAAGCTCCACTGCACCACAGGGTCGCCGGAACCTTCCGTGTCGACGGTGGCGCTGAACGCACCGAGATATCCAGTGGCGTTCAGCGGAGCGACCGACACCGTATGGGTGTCACTGGCATCAAGATCGGTAAAGCCGATCACTCCGTTGACGGAATGGGTGAATTCCTCTGCCACCGGCGTGTCATCCTCGAGCTCGGTGATCACCGCCGACAGGCTGCCGCTGCGGATATTGTCGATATCCAGCGTGCTGCCGACCAGGCCATCGCGGACGTCGAGCGCGGCGAAGCCAACCTTGAAGGTGCCGCTTTCCGTGGCCGTGAAGGAAAACGTCTGCCATCCGGTCGTGCTGGTATCGCCGCTGACGTTGCCAAGAAAGGTGACGCCGCTCAATTTCATGGCGAGATCGCCGAAAATGACGGCGCCGAAATCGTCATAATCCGTCCCGCCGGTGATGTAATCGTTGGTCGAGAACCGCCAGTCGAACGACACGGTGTCGCCGGCCTCGACCGTGATCATCTTGACCATGGCCGCACCTGAAACGGCGTCTCCCTCAACCATGCCATCGAACGTCCCGGGGTCGAGACCAAACGCGTCCTCGATCGCAGTATCCGTCGCATTGCCGGCCATCGACGTGGTCAGCCGGGCGAACTGCCCGCCTTCCGTCGCATCGCCCGTCACGATCGAACCGCTGATCACCGTATCCCAGGCGCCCAAACCGCTCTCGAATCCTTCCTCGACAACCGCCGCTTTGAATTCGGGAACATGGTTGCCCTCACCCGTGATGGTGATGGTCACCGTGGCCACGTTCGAGACAAGTGCTGTGCTGTCGATCACCGAATAATCGAACATCACCTGGGCGGTTTCACCCGCGTTCAGATAGTCGAAGGCACCGTTGGTGCTGAACGTGAAGGTGCCGTCGCCGTTGTCGACCAGTGTGCCCCCGTCCGGAAGCGTCAGGGAGTTCAACGTCAGGGTGTCGCCGATATCCGGATCAGCGCCGAGGAACGGGGCCGTCACCACGCCGCCCTCGCTCACCGTGAGTGCGATGTCGAGCGCTTCCGGCGCGTCGGGCTGCGGCGTGATGGAGATCGGCAAGGTGGTCGTGGCCGAGTTCGTGCCGTTGGACACGGTAATCGTCAGCCCGCCGCTCTCCGCGTCCTGCGTCGGCGTGTAGATCAGCCCGTTCAGCGCCGCGTTGACCGCCGCCTGAGAGCCGAAGAACGTCATCGTCTCGTCGCCGGTGCCGTCGCCCTTATAGAAGGTCAGGCCATTGATCTGCGCCAGCGTCACCGTCGACATGGCGGTGATCGTCACCGAAAGCGGCCCGCTGTTGGCATTGTTGATGGACAGTCCGGTAACGGTGATCTGCTGATCCTCGTTCGTCGTGATCGTGAACTGCGGCAGATTGATCATCACCTTCGCGAAGTCCACGTCCATCGTCGGGGACGGCCCCAGCATTGGTGGACCGCCCTGCGGACCCGGTCCGTCGCCGCCGTTGAGCAGATCCAGGCCGTTGGACGGAGGCCCCAGCGGATCGAGCAGCGAGCCTTGATCGCCCAGCGGCGGCGGCGTGCCGTCGTTTGGTCCCGGCGGCGGACCGTCGCCCTGCCCGTCCTGCGGTCCGCTGTCCGGGCCGTTGTCGGGCCCGTTGTTGTTCTGGTCCTGGTTGTCCTGCCCGCCCTGGCGCGACTGCCGGTAGGCCTCGAAGGCGCGCTCGGTCTCGACCCGTTCCTGATCCAGTTCCGACTGGGTCTTGGTTTCCTGAAGCGGCGTGGCGCCCACGGAGAGGATGCGTAGCACGAGATCGGTCGTCGAGACACTGCCCAGAAGCGCGCCGCTGGCGCGGTCGAAGAGCTGATAGGAACCGACGCTGCCATCGGGATCCGGCGACAGCGAAAACCGTGTCGAGCCATCAACCGCCGCGATCTGCACCACCGGCGTCGTGCCGCGAATGCCCATGGTGGCGACAGGGGTCTCGACCCGCATGTCGCCGGTGGGCGCCACCTGGCCCGTGACGAACACGAAGGTGCCCTGCACCAGGTTCATCACCATGGAATTGTCCGAACCGCCGGGCGCATAGACCAGCTCGTCGAGCACCATGCGCGCATCGGCCGACAGCGAGAACACCGTATCGTCGACGAAGGTCAGTGACAGGGCGGAATCGCCGCCCGTCGAAACCACGTCGCCCTGATACACCGGCGTGCCCGGCGACAGCTGGTCGACCACGCCGTTGACGTGCTGCACGGATGCGGTGCCGTTCACCGTCTCCACCGCGCCGATCCGCTCGCCCAGCGCCTGTCCGGTCTGGCCGAGCTGCGCGTATTGCGCGGGCGCCAGCGGCCCGGCCAGCGCCGAGACCACGTCGCCGCTCAGCATCGCGCCCTGGGGCGAATAGAGATCCGCGGGATGCGCGGCCGCGAAATAATTGGGGATCAGCAGCGGCGGTCCGTCACCATGCGCGATCAGCAGGTCCGGCCCGGAATGCGAAAAGTCGCCGCGAAACAGCGCCGCCGCGTCGGGAACCACGATGCGGCCGTCCGCTGACGGCGGACCTCCAACGAGGTCAAACCCGCCGCCATCGGAACGCGCGCCTTCTCCACCGATCCGGCCGCCGCCGGGGAACCCTCCCGAGGTCGGAAGCGCGCCGCCGCCCTGTGTCACGTCACCAATCATGATCCCGCACCAAAATGCTGCAAATTCGGTATGCCCTGTCCGCCGCCGTCCATCCGCGGGACGCTCTCCGGGCGGACATCAGCCGGCCCACGGCCGGCATCCGGATTCCGGCATCCGTCAAATAATCGATTTGTCGCACAAAACGGATGATAAGTTACCCATTTTTTACCAAGATGTCTCGCCCGCAAGATAGTCAAATCGAATTATCGTTACCTGGCGAGGCGGAGAACCAGGCCCGTTCGCCGTTTCCCGGCACCTCATGCTAGATGCCCGCCAAGACCGCCTGCGATGACTTTGCGCACACACAGGCGCGGATTAATGCGGGTTGTCGCCGAATTTTCCATTTCCGGATGTTCCTGTACGGCGGCGGTTCGGATAAGGTGCGATATTGAATTGTTTTATTGAACGATTGCATGGTCGGGCTGTGACTGGGGACGAATGATGGATTTCATGCCAGCGCCTTTTCGCGCGGCGGCGGCGACCGCCGCGACTCATCCGCGGCCGGCGCGGGTCGCGATCCTGCTCGTCATCCCGATCGTCGGCGCCGTTTTCGCGTCCCCCTTGCCCGCCTTCGCCGCCGGAATGACGCTGCAGGCCGCCGTGGAGCGCGCGGTCACCACCAACCCGCGCATTCTGGAAGCCGCCGCCAACCGCCGCGCGGTGGATCACGAGCTCGGCGAGGCCTACGGGCTGTATCTGCCCACTCTCGACATCGAGGCCGGCATCGGCCCGCAGTTCGTCGACAATCCCAATTCGCTCAGCACCGCCAACAACCGCGACTGGCGCCTGAACCGCGACGTCAGCCTTGTCGCGCGGCAGACGCTGTTCGACGGCTTTTCGCGCGCCAACGAGGTCTACCGCCAGGCCGCGCGCATCGACAGCGCCGCGGCAAGGGTCATCGAGCGTTCCGAACTCGTGGCGCTGGAAGCCGTGGAGACCTTTCTCGACGTGCTGCGCCACCGCCGCATCCTGGCCGCCGCCGACGGCAACATCCGCAGGCACAACGGGCTCTTGTCGCGCGTGCGCACCCGGGTGGAGGGCGGCTCGTCGACGGAGGGCGAGTTGCGCCAGGCCGAGGAGCGTCTGGCCGCGACCCAGGCCGTGCGCGCCGACATTCTCAAGGCGCTGGGCACTGCGGAAGCGCGCTTTGAGAACGTCATCGGCATGCCGCCCGGCGGCCTGCGCGGCCCCGGCATGCCGCGCGGCATGCCCGCGACCCAGGCCGCGGCGATCCTGACCGCGCGTGCGAGCCACCCCGCGCTCAACGCCGGCGGCGCCGACGTCGACGCGGCCATGGCGGACCGCGACAAGGCCGGCGCGGCGTTCCTGCCCACGGTGGGCCTGGAAGGCCGGGCGACGTTTGGCGAGGATCTCGACGGAACGCCGGGACGCAACAACGATCTGTCGGTGCGGCTCACCATGTCGTGGAACATCTTCAACGGCGGCATCGACCGGCACCGGCAGCTGCGCCAGAACGAGAAGCTGACCGAATCCCAGATGCGGCTGGACCAGCTCCGCCGCAGCGTCGACGAGACGGTGCGCCGCGCCTGGTCGGACATCCGCACCAACGATCTGCGCCAGGCCGCGCTCATGCGTCAGTCGCGCGCCGCCAACGCGGTGATCGCCACCTACGACCGGGAATTCGACGCCGGTCTGCGCGACCTGCTCGATTTGCTCGACGCCCAGAATTCAAACTTCAACGTCCAGGTGCAGCTGATCAGCGCCCAGACCATCGCCGTCTTCTCCCGCTACCGGCTGTTCGCCGCCACCGGCCACCTGCTCTCCAGCTTCAATGTCGCGCCGCCCGCGGAGGGTACTCCGGGACCGAGGGAGACGCCGTGGTTCGTGGGATCGAGGCCGCTGATCGAACCCTTGCGCAAATGGTGAGGCACGGGACCGGTGAATGATCGCTTCGCCGACCCGGCGGAAGCCGCGCCCGCCGCATCTCTCCCCTCATCCGGCACCGCCAACGGCCTGCTCGAGGCACTCGTCCACGTGGCGCGCGCCCATGGCCGGCCGGCGAGCGGCCGCGACGTGCTGCGCGGGCTTCCCGCCGATCCGCAAGGCCTGCCGCTCACCGCGCTCGAGGAGGCAGCCGGCAAGCTCGGCCTGACGATGCAGCTCCGCTCCATGCCGGTGAGCCGGATTCCGCCGGTGACCCTGCCGGTGATCGTGCACGGCCTGAGTTGCGCGGCAGGGCGCGCCGCGGTTCTCACCCGGCTCGACGCGCGCGCGGGCACCGCCGAGATCATCGTGCCATCCATCGACGAGACGGCGCGCACCATCGACATCCCGGCGCTGTCGGACGCATCCGGGACACCCGAGAACCCGGTTGTCTTTCTCACCCCCGGCCAGAGCGGAACCGCCTCCGGCACGCCGGAAGACAGGGGGTCCGGCCACTGGTTCTGGTCCGCGGTGCGCCGGTTGTGGCCCAATTACATGCAGGTTGTCGTCGCCGCCCTGATCGGCAATCTGCTCGGCCTCGCAAGCCCGCTGTTCATCATGAACGTCTACGACCGGGTGATCCCCAACCTGGCGATCCCCACCCTGTGGGCGCTGACCGCCGGCGTCGCCATCGCCTTCGGCTTCGATTTCCTGCTCAAGCTCCTGCGCATGCGCATCGTCGAGGAAACCGGCCGCCGGGTCGACATGGCGGTGGCGGGGCGCATTTTCGATCATCTGATGACCATGAAGCTGGCGGGGCGGCCCGACACCACCGGCGCCACCGCCAACCAGGTGCGCGATTTCGACACGGTGCGCGACGCGCTCACCTCCTCCTCGGTGATCGCGCTGACCGATCTGATGTTCATCGGCATCTTCCTGTGGGTGATGTGGCTGCTGGTGGGTCCGCTGGTGGCCGTGCCCGGCGGGGCCGTGCCGCTGGTCATCATCGTCACCGGTCTCATCCAGATCCCGCTTGCCCGCGCCCTGCGCACCAGCCAGGGCGACGTGGCCCGCCGCCAGTCGCTGCTTGTCGAGACGCTGTCGGCGCTGGAGACCGTCAAGGCGGTGGGCGGCGAAAGCTGGCTGCGCCGCGCCTGGGACCGGGCCGTCGCCGCCGCCAGCCGCTCCACAGCGCGCGCGCGCGGCTGGGCCAATCTCGCCACCTCCTTCACCGGCCTGGTGCAGCAATCGGTCTCCATCGTCATCGTCGTCTGGGGCGTGTTTCTCGTGCTCGAGGGCGAGATCAGCGTCGGCGCGCTGATCGCCGCCAACATCCTCGCCGGCCGCGTCCTCGCCCCGCTCGCCAACATCGCCCAGACGCTGGCGCGGCTGCATCAGGCGCGCGCGGCGCTTCAGGGACTTGAGCAGATCATGGGCGCGGACGCGGAACGCCGCGCTCCGGCAAGCGACATCGCGCCCTCTCCGGGCGCCGACGCCCTGCGCTTCGAGACCGTGTCCTTCACCTATCCCCGGGCCGCGGGGCCCGCCTTGAGCGGCATCAGCTTTACCGTGCGCCCCGGCGAGCGCATCGGCATCATCGGCCCCGTGGGTTCGGGCAAGAGCACGCTGAGCCGGCTGATCGCCGGTCTGTATGAACCCGGTGAAGGCGCCTATCTGCTCAACGGCGTCGACGCGCGGCAATACTCCACCGCGGCGCTTCGCGGCGAAATCGGCCTGTGCCTGCAGGACGCGGAGCTGTTCACCGGGACCTTGCGCGACAACATCATCATCGGCAATCCGTTTGCCTCCGACACGGCGATCGAGCGCGCGGTGCGGCTGTCCGGGGTCGCGCGCTTCTCCGCCCAGCATCCGCTTGGGCTGGCCATGGCGATCGAGGAAGGCGGCCGCAGCCTGTCCGGCGGCCAGCGCCAGGCGGTCTCCATCGCCCGCTGCCTGATCCGCGATCCAAAAATCCTGTTTCTCGACGAGCCGTCGGCCGGCATGGATGTTTCCACCGAACAGCGGCTGGTCGCCAGCTTGCGCGAGATCGCCCAGGCCGGCATCGCGCTGATGATCGCCACCCATCGCGACGGCCCGCTCGACGTGGTCGACAGGCTGCTGGTGTTCGACCGCGGCCGGCTGGTCATGGACGGCCCCAAGGCGCAGGTGATCGAACGGTTGCGCACGGGAGCCGCGCCATGAGCCGCCTGGACGAGACATTCGCCAACGACGTGCGCGCCGCGCTGGAGAGCCGGCGCACGGCCGGCGTCTGGCCGCTGCTCGCGGTCCTGCTTCTGCTGCTTGGCCTGGCCGGCGCCTGGGCGCATTTCGCGCTGATCGAGGAAGTCACCACCGGCGATGGCCGTGTGATCCCCTCCAGTCAGATCCAGGTGGTGCAGCCGCTCGAGGGCGGACTGGTCGCGGAAATCAACGTGCACGAGGGCGACATCGTCGAAGCCGGCCAGCCGCTGGTGCGCATCGACGACACGGGGTTCGCCTCCACGCTCGGCGAGTTGCGGACCCGGCGCGCAGCCCTTGAGGCCCGCGCCCGGCGGCTTGAGGCCGAAGCCTACGACCTGCCGCTCGATCTCCCGGCCGGGAACTTGAGCCCCGAGCTGATCGCCGGCGAAACCGCGCTCTTTGAGGCGCGCCGCGCCGCGCTGGAGCAGGAACTGGCGGTCAACGACCAGAAGCTGGCCCAGCGGCGGCTTGAAAAGATCGAGATGGAAACCCGGCTGGAGCAGACCACCACCACCGTGGAGCTCCTCAACAAGGAACTGGACAAGGCGCGCGACCTGCAGAGCAAGGGGGCGTTCGCGGAGCTCGAACTGTTGCGGCTCGAGCGCCAGGCCCAGACGGAAAAGATGGAGCTCGCGGTTCTCGAAGCCTCGATCCCGCGCACCTCCGCCGCCATCGCCGAAGCGATGGCGCTGCGCGCCAGCGCCATCGCGGGCTTTCGAGCCAAGGGGCATGAGGAACTGAGCCAGACGCGCGGCGATCTGTCGGTCATCGAGGAGACCATCCGCGCCGCCGAGGACAAGGTCCGCCGCACCATCCTGCGCGCGCCCTTGCGCGGCATCATCAACAAGCTGTCGGTGACCACCATCGGCGCGGTGGTGCGGCCGGGCGAGGCGATCGCCGAGATCGTGCCGCTGGACGACAAGCTGCTGATCGAGGCGCGCGTGCGCCCGCAGGACGTGGCCTTCCTGCATCCCGGCCAGGACGCCAGCGTCAAGGTCACCGCCTACGACTACACCGTCTACGGCGATCTGCCGGGCAAGGTCGAACGCATCAGTCCCGACACGATCACCGACGAGGACGGCAACACGTTCTACCGGGTCATCGTGCGCACCGACAAGACCTACCTGGGGACGGAAAGCGAACCGCTGCCGATCATCCCGGGCATGGTGGTCTCCACCGCCATCCTCACGGGCCGGAAATCCGTGCTCGACTACCTGCTGAAACCGATCATCAAGGCCCGCTCCGAGGCCCTGCGCGAGCGGTAGAATCTGCGGAACGCTTGAGTTCGGGGCCCGGCTGAACAAGCCGCCCGATCCTTCGAGACGGCGCTGGCGCGCCTCCTCAGGATGAGGTCATCGTGTTGATATTTTTGTGAAATCACCACAGGCTCAACGTCATCCTGAGGAGGCCCGAAGGGCCGTCTCGAAGGATTGGCCACTCCACCGATGTCGTCCTCGGCGCACCATTCTCCGTGTCATGCCCGCGACGGCGGGCGTCCAGGTGCCACAGGCCTCACGGCTTGGGCGCGAAGGCCGTCCACACGGTGTACTGGATCCGCGGACAGGCCTGCGGCCTTGCGAGGATGACACCGTGGGAACCGATGGATGCTCGGCCTTTCTGTAAAGCCCGAGCATGACGAAAAGCGTTGTTCTTACGCGATAAATCCACCAACCTCGTCATCCTCGGCCTTGTGCCGAGGACCCATTCTTGGCCCAGTTCGCGGTCTGCGGGACCGTTTCCGGCAACTGGGCAACAGACCCTTGAGGGTGAGGGCCCAGACAGCCGGCACGTTCTGAGTGCGCGCCCTACTCCGCCACGACCGCATAGGCGGGAACGCTGATCGTGAAGACCGCGCCATCCCCGGGCCGCCCCTCGGCGCGCAGGGTCCAGTTGTGCCGGCGCGCCACCACATCGCATATGGCGAGGCCGACACCGCTTCCGGGATACTGCGCGCGCCGATGCAGCCGGGTGAAGGGCTTGAGGATCATCTCCGCGTATTCGGCCTCGAATCCGATGCCATTGTCGGCGATCCGGATTTCCGCCGGCTGGCCTTGATCCGCGGCGGCATGCACCACGATGCCAACCTCCGGCGTCCGC
The DNA here is from genome assembly GCF_003432385.1 of Breoghania sp. L-A4. Classification (NCBI taxonomy): domain Bacteria; kingdom Pseudomonadati; phylum Pseudomonadota; class Alphaproteobacteria; order Hyphomicrobiales; family Stappiaceae; genus Breoghania; species Breoghania sp. L-A4. Next base: position 4,756,168 of record NZ_CP031841.1, read on the forward strand.
TCCGGGTGACGATACTTCAGCGCGTTGCCCAACAGGTTCCGGAACAACTGGATGATCGCGGTGCGGTCCCCGGTGACCAGCAGGTGCGGCGCATCCACGGTAAACTGCGGCCGCAGCTCCTTGTGCTCGCGCCGGAGCTCGCTGACGACGCCGTCGATCAGCTCGTGCAGATCGATGGTCTCGCTCTCCAGTTCCTTGTTCGATGCCCGGGAGAAATCCAGCAGATCCGAGACCAGCAGGCTGGCGCGCTGCGACGCGTCGGTGAGTACGTGCAGCGAATAGCTGATGTCGGCGCGGTTGTCGTTCGCCACGGCCTGGCTGAGCAAATCGGAGAAATACCGGATCTTGCGCAACGGCTCCTGGATGTCATGCGAGGCGATCGAGGTGAAATGCTTCAGGCTCTCGTTCGCCCGCTCGAGTTCGCGGTTGCGCCGTTCAAGCTCGCTGCGCATGCGGTTGCGCTCGCTGACGTCCACCACCGCGCCGAGGACGGTACCATCGGACTGCCGCCGCGCGCTGACCTCCACGTCCACGACCTCCCCGCCTTTCGCGATGATCGCGAAAGGCTCATTCGCGATTGCTCCGCCAGGTTGCGACAACCGTTTCGACAGACGGTCGGCGCGGGCCTTGAGGCTCTCCGGCGCCAGGTCGATGGCGGGCATGCCGCACAATTCCGCGCGCTCGTAATCGAACCGCTCGACAAACAGGTCCGTCACGTCCTTGATGCGCCCGTCAGGGCCACGGTAGACCAGCATGGCCGGAACGGCGCGGAACAGGGACTGGTAGCCGATTTCGCTGCGCTGTTCGGCGATGCGGGCGTCAACGTCCCATCCCTTCTGCTTGCGTGCGCGTCCGGCAATCATCCGGCCGGCGATCGTCATCGCCGTCCGTTCGAGGTTGTCGAACGGCCTGCCGCGCCGGTCCCTGTCGTAGAACACAACCAGCCCGTCGGTCTCGGCGAAGAGCGAGATGCGCGTGGCGATGTAGGCGGCGCAGGGACCCATTGGGGCCACATGCAGCGCGGGACCGTCCGCGGGACCGGAAACGGCGATCACGCCGGGCGACGCCGCGACCTTCTCGCAAAAGGCGCGATCGAGAAAGGGCGCGGCCGGATCCGGGCCGGATGGCAAAATCTTGTTTGTCAGCAGGAAAGGTTCGGGCCGGTGGCGGAGATCATGAACAGCCCCGTGCTCGAGCCCCAGATAGTCGCAGAAGAGATCGAGGACGATGGCGCACCATTGATCAAGACCAATATCGGCGTCGTCCGCCTGATCGAGAAGCCTTTCGAACAGCCGCGCGAAACGCGCCGACGCCGGGGCCTCGCGCAAAATCGTATAGAAGCATTCCTGCCCGTCCATTGCCCCGCGATCTCGATGGGCTGGGAGGATGCTTCCGCCACGAACGGGCGGCCCGTCTTGTGCCTGAAGACGTGATGCTGGTTGCGTGCGGAATGAATGCGCGTCACGGCGGAGCTCGCCGCGCTCTCCGCCGAAGCCGCCTCCTCCGGGAGAGACGGCTCTTCCGCGGACAGCAACTGCGCGACATTTTCGCCAATCAACTCGCCGTGCCCGTATCCCGAAATCCGCTCAAAGGCCCGGTTGGCGGAAACGATACGGCCGGATATCTCTGTAAGCACAATCGGATCGGGAAACGCGTCAAACAGCGAAATGTAATGTGCAGAGTTCATACAACCGCCCATTGATCCGGCATGCTTACCGTTACGTCATATGGAATTCTAACAGAGCCGGTTGCTGAAACCTGTACGTAAAAATCCTGTGTAGGAGTACTACAGTGTAGAATTTACACGCGAATTTCCGGCGGCGCCCTGTGCGGCGCAGCATCATCCGGCATCACACGCCCAAGACGCGCCGAGACGGCTCAGCCGGCGCTGATTCCAGTGCCCCGGTCCTCGCCGCACAGCCTCGTCAACGGGCCCAGCGAGGCGGCCCGATCGATCGACAGCACGGCGTCGCGGATGACGCCCGCCGCCGCGCGGCCGTGGCTGGGCGTCACCAGCGCGTCGAACTTCGCGCTCAGCCGCTCTTCCTGCCAGGCCACGTCGCTTGCCGGCACGCCCGCGTTGGCCTCGCCTTCCAGCATGGTGCCGTCGACGAGCCGCACGGAGACCCGCGCCAGCATGTCGTCGTCGAAATCGCGCGGCTCGACGGTCGTGTTCTCGCGCAGCGCGGCAATCCGGGGATCCGCGGCGACCGCATCGGTATAGAGGCCCAGATCGGCGGTGTCCGCGCCGTCGGCCGCCAGCGCCGCCAGATGACGGATGGAGAACTTCACCTCCAGCCCAGTGCGCGGCACGGCGATGTCGCACACCCGCCTGTGTCCCGGCGCCACATGGATGGTGATCGCGGCCACGTCATCGAAGGCGAAGCGGTGACAGTCCTTCAGCGCGCGCACCGCGTCGATGGTGGAATGGGTGAGGTAGCACGCCGCGTGATACTTGAAGAGATTGCTCTCAACCGCGAAGGGCGCGTCCGGGTCGGGCCGCACGGCGCGCGCGACGAAACCCGGCGCCTGGGTCGCGGCGAAGCCCTGCGCGCATTCGATGCCGCGGTCCTCCGCCGTGAAGCCGCGCGCCGCCAGCCGCGCCGCCATCAGCCCGTTCATCGCCGCCTTGCCCACGTGAAACGGCTTGGTCATGGTGCCGAACATGGACTTGAGCCCGGCAGCCTGCGCCGCCGCCATGCCGAAGGCATGCGCCGTCTGGCCGGTATCCAGCTTCATCAGCCAGCTTGATGCCGCCGCCGCCCCGAAGGTGCCGAGCGTGCCGGTGGCGTGATAGCCGTTGGCATAGTGCTGACCGCCCACCATCTCGCCCAGCCGGCACTCCACCTCGTAGCCGATGACGAAGGCGGCCAGCACCTCCGCGCCCGACGCGTCCAGCATCTCGCCCAGCGCCCAGGCGGCGGTCGCCACCGGCACGGTGGGATGGCCGCGCATCATCCAGTTGACGTCGTCGTAATCGAGCGCGTGCGAGGCCGAGCCGTTGATCAGCCCCGCGTTGTACAGCGACGCCGTCCGGCCACGGCCGATCACCGTGCACGGTCCGCCGGCCTCCCCGCCCAGGATTTCCTCGCACAGAATATCGACCAGCGGTTCATGCGCGCCGGCCAGCGTCACACCGGCCCAGTCGAGCAGGCAGTGCCTGGCCCAGCGCGTGGCTGGCTGCGGAATGTCGTCCGCGGACATGCTGGCGCACCACCGCGCCAGATCGCGCGTGGGCGCCAGATCGCGCGTGGGCGCCAGATCGCGGGTGACGGGGGCGATGGAGGGGACGGTGTTCATGGCGTGCTCGCTTGGCAGGGCTCGTCCGAGATCGGATCTGGCGCGGAGAATAGTCTTCCCGCGCGCGCATTTACAGCCCCCGCGCGCGCAGGCGCTGCCCACGAAAAAGGCCGCGCGGGGAACCCGCACGGCCTGATCGAAACGGAACGTGTCGCGACGTGTCTAAATCGCCAGGTACTCGTGCCGCAGGTCCTCGTTTTCCAGGATGGCCTTCGCGGTGCCGTCGAAAACCACCTGGCCGGTGTCGAGAATGATCGCCCGGTCGGCGAGATTGAGCGCCGCCACCGCGTTCTGCTCGACGATGATCGTGGTGATGCCCTGTTCGCGGATCAGGTGCAGGGTCTTCTCGATCTCGTGCACGATCACCGGCGCCAGCCCCTCGTAAGGCTCGTCCAGCAACAGCAGCTTGATGTCGCGGGCCAGCGCCCGGCCGATCGCCAGCATCTGCTGCTCGCCGCCAGAAAGCGTGGTGCCTTCCTGCTTGCGCCGCTCGCCCAGGCGCGGGAACAGCTCGTAGATGCGCTCGAGCGACCATCCGATCGGCTTCTCGATCTGCGCCAGCTTGATGTTCTCCTCGACCGTCAGGCCCTGGATGATGCGGCGGTCCTCCGGCACCAGCGCCACGCCGCATTGCGAGGCCTGATAGGCGCGCATGGAATGCAACGGATTGTGGTCGAGCCAGATCTCGCCGTGATGCAGGGCCGGGCTGTCAAGCCGCGCGATCGCCCGCAAGGTGGAGGTCTTGCCCGCGCCGTTGCGGCCCAGAAGGGCGAGGATCTCGCCCTCGTGGACGGTCATGCTGACGTTCTGGACGATGTAACTCTCGCCGTAGTAGGCCTGAATTTCATGCGCCGAGAAATAGGCCGCTGCGTGCGACGCCACGTTCTTGTTTTCGCTCTGTGTATCAAGCATCAGTGCGCCCCACCCAGATAAGCTTCCTGCACCTTCGGATTGCCTTTGATGTTCCCCGGAACATCCTCGACGATCGGCGTGCCCTGGGCCAGAACGGTGATGCGCTCGGCCAGCGAGAACACGACGTGCATGTCGTGTTCGATGATCGCCATGGTGATGCCGCGCTTGTCCTGGATTTCCTTCAACAGATCGATGGTGTTGTTGGTATCGGCCCGGGCCATGCCCGCCGTCGGCTCATCCAGCAGCAGCAGCTTGGGGTCCTGCGCCAGGCACATCGCCATCTCCAGACGCCGCTTGTCGCCGCGTGACAGCGACGAGGCCGTCTCGCCGCGCTTGTCGATCATGCTGACGTCGATCAGCATCTGCTCGGCCTTGTCGCGGATGTCCTGTTCCTTGGCGAAGGTGGACAGCGCATTCAGCGAGAACGAGCCGTCGCGCTTGGCGAAACAGGGGATCATCACGTTCTCGAACACCGTCAGTTCCGAAAAGATCTCCGGCGTCTGGAACACCCGGCTGACGCCCAGCTGGTTGATCTGGTGCGGCTTGCGCCCCAGCAGCGACTGGCCGTCGAAGGTCACCGACCCGGTGTCCGGCAGCAGTCGTCCCACAAGGCAGTTGAGCAGCGTCGATTTGCCGGCGCCGTTCGGCCCGATGATCGCGTGGATGGTGCCTTCCTGGACGCTCAGGTTCACGTTTGACAACGCCCTGAGGCCGCCAAAGCTTTTGTTGACGTCAAGGATTTCAAGAATACCCATGAAGTTCGGTTCCTATTCAGCGGGCTGGGCAGCGGCGGAGGTGACGTCGGGCTTGCGTTTTCCGCGCAAGCGTTTCCAGACGCGCGTTCCGCCATCGACGAGGCCGCCAGGCAGGAAGATGACAATGATCATGAACAGCAGCCCCAGCGTCAGCTGCCAGCCCTTGCCGACGAACGGATGCACGATGGCCACCAGCAGATCCTCGAGGCCATCGGGGAAGACATTGAACCAGCTGTGCAGCACGCTGTCGTTGATCTTCGAGAAGATGTTCTCGAAGTACTTGATGAAGCCCGCGCCCACCAGCGGCCCGAGCAACGTGCCGGCGCCTCCCAGGATGGTCATCAGCACCACCTCGCCCGAGGCCGTCCACTGCATGCGCTCGGCGCCCGCCAGCGGATCCATCGCCGCCAGCAGCCCGCCGGCCAGCCCGGCGTACATGCCTGAGATGACAAAGGCCGCCAGCGTGTAGGGCCGCGAGTTCACGCCCGTGTAGTTCAGGCGCGTCTGGTTGGTCTTGATGGCCCGCAGCATCAGCCCGAACGGGGACCGGAAGATCCGGATGGAGAGATAGAAGGCGATCAGCGCGAAGAAGGCGCAGACGTAGTATCCCACACTGAACTGGAAGGCCCATCCGGCGATTTCCAGCGTCGACGAATCGCGCATTTCCAGACCGAACAGGCTCGTCACCGGAAGGTTACCGTTCGCGGTGGCGGATTCCAGCACGCGCGGATCGCTCAGCGTGATCTGCAGGCCGGTCTCGCCGTTGGTGATCGGCGTCAGCACCGAATAGGCGAGGCTGAAGCTCATCTGGGCGAAGGCCAGCGTCAGGATGGAGAAGTAGATCCCCGAACGGCGCAGGCTGACGTAGCCGATGACCAGGGCGAACAGGCCGGCGATCGCCACGGAGAGAACCAGCGCCGGCAGGATGTTCATCGTCAGCAGCTTGAACATCCACACCGCCGCGTACGACCCGACGCCGAGAAAGGCGGCGTGGCCGAACGACAGATAGCCGGTGAGGCCGAACAGGATGTTGAAGCCGATCGCGAAGATCCCGTAGATGACGAAGCGCTGCATCAGGTCGGGATAGCCGGCGTTGAACTGCGCCATCGCCGAGTTTTCCGGGAACGGGTTCATCAGGAACGGCGCCAGCAGCGTCACGACGATGACGAACAGGAAGGTGATCGTGTCTCTCTTGTCGAGCTTCAACATCGCCTATTCCTCCATCACGCCTTTGCGTCCCATCAAACCGCGCGGGCGGGTCAACAGAACGACGATGGCAATCAGGTAGATGACGATCTGATCGATCGAAGGCAGATAGAGCGCTTCGAAGAAGTCCTTGACGGTGTTCATTGAGGCGAAACTCTCGAGTATTCCGAGCAGATACCCTGCGAACACGGCGCCACCGAGCGATCCCATGCCGCCGACGACGACGACGACGAAGGACAGCACCAGGAAATCCATGCCCATATGATAGTTCGGTGAGTTGATCGGTGTGTACATGACCCCGGCCAGGCCGGCGACGGCGGCGGCGACGCCGAACATCAGGGTGAAGCGGCGGTCGATGTTGATGCCCAGAAGCCCGACGGTTTCCCGGTCGGCCATGCCGGCGCGCACGACCATGCCGAATGTCGTGAACTGCAGGAAGGAGAAGACCGCGGCGATGACGACGGTCGAGAAGCCGAAGTAGACGAGCCGCCAGTAGGGATAGATGATGGCGTTCGCTTCGAAGCCGATCAACTGGCCGAAATCGAACGAGCCGCGAAACACGTCCGGCGCCGGAACCGGGATCGGGTTCGCGCCGTAGAAGGCCTTGATGATCTCCTGCAACACGATCGCCAGCCCGAAGGTCACCAGGATCTGGTCCGCGTGCGGCCGCTTGTAGAAGTGCCGGATCAGGCCACGCTCCATCGCATAGCCGATCAGCAGCATGATGGGGATGGCGAACACAATGGACAGCGGCACCGACCAGTTGATGATGGCCGCGCCGGCGGCTTCACCGAACCACGATTCCAGCAGCGGTGTTTTGACCTGCAGCGGATTTCCGAGAAAATCCTTCCTGGACGGGTCCAGGGTGATTGTTGAAACGTTGAAGATCTTTTGCAGCGTGACCGCGCAGAAGGCGCCGATCATGAACAGCGCGCCGTGGGCGAAGTTGACCACCCCGAGCGTGCCGAAGATCAGCGTCAGACCAAGTGCGATGAGCGCATAGGCGCTGCCTTTATCAAGCCCGTTCAGAATCTGCAGAAGTATTGCGTCCATGGTGCCAACCGTTCATTCACGCGAGACGTACAGGGATTGCCGCATCAGCATGTTACGGACAATTGCCGCGCCGGTCGTGTGAACCGGCGCGGCAAGATTACATCCGTCGTACTGCGGATTATGCGCCGGGATTGCACTTGCCGAGTTCGCCGCCGGCGAACATCGGGTGGTCGGGAGCATACTCGACCTGCGCGCGCGGGGTGACTTCCACGATCTCGAGGGTGTCATACGCGCTCGTCGGGTTCTCGGCGCCCTTCATGACCAGCACGTCCTTGAAGCACTGGTGGTCGGCCGCACGGTAATGCGTCGGGCCGTTGCCCATGCCGTCGAAATCGAAGCCCTCGAGGGCCTCGGCAACGCCGCAGGGGTTGAAGGTGCCGGCGCGCTCACAGGCATCCGCATACAGCAGCGTCTGCACGTAGCAGGTGTGCGCCGAGTTGGACGGCGGACGGCCGTACTTCTCGCCGAAGGACTTGACGAAGGCCTGGGTGCCGGCGTCCTGAAGCTGCCAGTTCCAGTTCATGGAACCATACACGCCGCGCACGTTCTCGCCGGCGCCGGCCGCCATCAGCTCGGAGTAGAGCGGAACGACGATCTCGAACTGCTTGCCGTTGACCATCTTGTCGCGCAGGCCGAACTGCACCGCGTTGGTCAGCGAGTTGACCATGTTGCCGCCGTAGTGGTTCAGGATCAGCACGTCGGCGCCGGAGTTGAGCACGGGCGCGATGTAGGACGAGAAGTCGGTCGCCGCCAGCGGCGTCAGCACGTTGTTGACGGTTTCCCAGCCCACGGCCTCGGTCGCCTGCTGGATCGACTCCTGCTGCGTCCAGCCCCAGGTGTAATCGGCGGTCAGGTGATAGGCGCGGCGGTCGGCGCCATAAGCTTGCTTGAGCACCGGTGCGAGCGCTGCGCCCGACATGTAGGCGTTGAAGAAGTGACGGAAGCCGTTCGCCTTCTTGTCCTTGCCGGTGGTGTCGTTGGAGTGGGTCAGGCCGGCCATGAAGATCACGCCGGATTCCTGGCACAGACCCTGCACGGCCACGGCCACGCCCGAGGACGAGCCGCCGTTGATCATGATGGCGCCGTCTTTTTCGATCATCGACTTCGCCGACGCGCGCGCCGCGTCAGACTTGGTCTGCGTGTCGCCGGTCACGAAGGTGACCTTCTTGCCGAGGATGCCGTTGCCCTTCAGCGCTTTGGAGCTGAAGGTGTTCAGCATGCCGCCGTCGCCTTCGCCGTTCAGATGCTGAACGGCCAGTTCCTGCGCGCGCAGCTCGTCCATGCCTTCTTCGGCATAGGGGCCGGTCTGCGGCACGTTGAAGCCCAGCGTCACGGTCGACTTGCTGGACGGATCATTGGTGTAGGCCCAGGCGCTGCGCGTCAGAATGGTCGGCGTCGCGAGCACAAGGCCTGACGCCGCCGAGGCCTTGAGCAGGGTACGGCGGTTCATAAGCGTACGATCGATGGTCATTAATTCCTCCCGAAAAGGCATGAAGCCAAAATCCTGCACCGCGTCCGCGCCGTCCTCCAACAGCGCGTGCCGGTTCGTCGAACCATGGCGCACGAAGTGCATAAATAAAGAAAGTCCCGGCCTCCCCGCAATACGACCTTTGGATCGAATGATAAGGCGGTTACTTGATTTCGCGCGTTTTTTCGCCAAAACGGGGCGCGCGACAATGCACAGGCGCGCCCGTTTCGCGCGCGCCTGCTCGGCAGGAAAAATCCAGACGATGGATCACATCTCGAAACGGCCGGCGTTTATATGAACGAAAGTCGCAACATTTTCGTCGTCACCGGTCTCGTGTTGCCGCACCGCACCCGATCGCGACATGGGCGCGGGTGCCGGGAAGCGCGAAAAAATGAGCCTGGGCCGGTCGCCGGGTTAACCAGGTTCCTCATAAATTTGTTGCAATGCACAACAAGCACGAAAATAATCGCCTCATGTCCCAACGTCCCCTGCGCGTCGCCATCATCGATGACAATCACATTCGCGCGACCATTCTCATGGATGGCCTGCGCGAGGCGGGGATAACCGACATCACCGTGCTGGAGGAGACGCCCGGTCTTCTCAAACGCATCGTCGACATCGACCCGGACGTCGTGATCATCGATCTTGAAAATCCCAGCCGCGACGTGCTGGAGCAGATGTTCCAGGTGTCACGTCTTGTCTCGCGCCCGGTCGCGATGTTCGTCGACCAGTCGGAAACCGGCATGATCGAGGCGGCGGTGGATGCCGGCGTCTCCGCCTATGTGGTCGACGGGCTCAAGAAGGAGCGCGTCAAACCCATCGTCGACATGGCGGTGAGCCGCTTCAACGCCTTTTCCCGGCTGCATCGCGAGTTGCACGAGGCGCGCACGGAATTGTCGGGCCGCAAGGTGATCGACCGCGCCAAGGGCATCTTGATGCGCCAGCGCGCCATGAGCGAGGAGGAGGCCTACGCCACCTTGCGCCGCGCGGCGATGAACGAAAACCGCAAGATCGCCGAGATCGCCGAAAGCCTGGTGACCGCGGCGCGGCTGCTTGGCGAGTGAGGAAAACGGTGCAGGCAGGGACCATGACAACACCAATCGGCCGACCGGGGAAAAACGCATGATGAGCCAAGCCAGCCCGTCGCGAGGGGATGCTTCGGACAGCCGCACCGTCGTGTGCGCGGGTTTCATTCCGCTCACCGACTGCGCGCCGCTGGTCGTCGCCGCCCACAAGGGATTCGCCGCCGACGAAGGGCTGACGCTGGAACTGCATCGCGAAACCTCCTGGGCGACCATTCGCGACCGGGTGGTCTTCGGTCATTTCGACGTTGCGCAGATGCTGGCGCCGATGCCGCTCGCCCGCTCCCTGGGCATCGGCCACATCAAGGTGCCGATGATCGCGCCTTGCGCGCTGTCGCAGGGCGGCAACGCCATCACGGTGTCGGCCGATCTGTGGCAGCGGATGGAAGGCGCGGGCGCGCGGCTTGGCGCGGCTCCGGGAACAAACGGCGCGGCGCTGGCGGCGGTGATCAAAGCGCGTGACCGGAGCGAGCCGCTGGTCTTCGCCATGGTCTATCCGTTCTCCGGCCACAACTACGAATTGCGCTACTGGCTGGCCGCCGCCGGCATTCACCCCGACCGCGACGTGCGGCTGATCGTGGTGCCGCCGCCGATGATGGGCGCGGCGCTTGCCGCCGGCCAGATCGACGGCTTCTGCGTCGGCGAGCCCTGGTCGAGCCTGGCCGTCGACGAGGGATCGGGCCGCATCGCCGCGACCAAGGCCGACATCTGGCGCCAGAGCCCGGAAAAAGTGCTCGGCTGCCGCCGCGACTGGGCGGACGCCAACGCCGACACGCTGGCCGCGCTCATCCGCGCGCTGCATGCCGCCGCCCGCTGGGCCGACGACCCCGGCAACCGCGACGCGCTCTGCGCCCTGCTGGCGCATCCCGATCACCTCAACGTGCCCGCCGGCGTCATCGGCCGGGCGCTGACGGGCAGGCTGATCGCGGCGCCCGGAACCGAGCCGCTCGAAATTCCCGACTTCCTCGCCTTCCACCGCCACGCCGCCAGCTTCCCCTGGCGCAGCCACGCGCTGTGGATCTACAGCCAGATGGTGCGCTGGGGACAGGTGCCCTTCAGCGCCGAGGGCATGCGCGCGGCGGCGGACACCTATCGGCCCGATCTCTATCGCGCCGCACTGGCCGGCACCGGCGCGGTGATCCCCAACGCCTCGGCCAAGGTGGAAGGCGCCCTGACCCGCGCCGAGCCGGTGGCGGCGGGCGACAAGACGTTGACGCTCGGTCCCGACGGGTTCTTCGACGAGCGCATTTTCGACCCCGCCGAGGTGGAGGCCTACATCGCCTCCTTCGCGATTCACACCGAACCGCTCGATGGCGACGCTGTCCGGCCGGCCGATCCCAGCGGCATCAGGTGACGCCGCCCGCCTGTTCAAATTCAAATCGAAAATCACGCAAATTTCGCGCTACAAACCTGCAATTCGAGTGAAATTTGAAAGCGGTTGTAGCGTCATTCGAGACGTCTTTCGAAGTGCGCCCGGACACCGGTCCTGCGCAAGAATTGAGCGCTATGCTCTGTTGCATTGCACAAATGCGATGCAGCCCCGCGCCGCTCCGGCGCGTTCCAGATCACGGTGAAACTGCCGTAACGTCCTGAATTTTCCCATATTTTTAAAAAGCCGATCGAGTTGGCACACTTCCTGAAAGAGAAGCGGCGGAAGGCCAGCGCCGGTCTTCGCGACATTCGGCCCCGCGACGGGTCCTCAGCAACGCCGCTGACCAGAGCACTCCACCTCCCATGGGGTGACTCCGGTCGCGGCTTTTTTCGTTTGTGCCCCCCGAAAGTTCCGGGCGGCCCGCATACCAGGAGACGGCTTGATGACATTCGGACGCTTTCCCTCCCCCCTTTCGCCTTTCTTTTCAAGGCGTTCCGCCATGCGGCTGGCCGCGGGCGCGCTTGCCCTCGGCCTCGGCTCCGGACTGACGGCATCCAGCGCGCTGGCGGATATGCTCGACGTGGAGAAGGACGAACTGAAGTTCGGCTTCATCAAGCTCACCGACATGGCGCCGCTCGCGATCGCCTACGAGAAGGGCTATTTCGAGGACGAAGGCCTCTATGTGACCATCGAGGCGCAGGCCAACTGGAAAGTGCTGCTCGACCGGGTTATCACCGGCGAGCTCGACGGCGCCCACATGCTGGCCGGCCAGCCGCTCGCCGCCACCATCGGGTTTGGCACCAAGGCCCACATCATCACCCCCTTCTCCATGGACCTGAACGGCAACGGCATCACCGTTTCCAACGAGGTCTGGGAAATGATGAAGCCGAATATCCCCGTCGGCGACGACGGCAAGCTGGTGCACCCGATCAAGGCGGATGCGCTCAAGCCCGTGATCGCCAAGTTCAAATCCGAAGGCAAGCCCTTCAACATGGGCATGGTCTTCCCGGTCTCCACCCACAATTATGAACTGCGCTACTGGCTCGCTTCAGGCGGCATCAACCCCGGCTACTACTCCGCCACCGACATCTCCGGCCAGATCCAGGCGGACGCGCTTCTGTCCGTGACGCCGCCGCCGCAGATGCCCGCGACGCTGGAAGCCGGCACCATCCACGGCTATTGCGTCGGCGAGCCATGGAACCAGCAGGCCGTGTTCAAGGGCATCGGCGTGCCGGTTATCACCGACTACGAGATCTGGAAGAACAACCCCGAGAAGGTCTTCGGCATTACCGCCGAGTTCGCGGAAAAATACCCCAACACCACGCTGGCATTGACCAAGGCGCTGATCCGCGCCGCCAAGTGGCTCGACGAGAACGACAACGCCAACCGCATGGAGGCGGTCGAGATCCTGTCGAAGTCCGAATACGTGGGCGCGGACCCGGAAGTCATCGCCAACTCGATGACCGGCACCTTCGAATACGAGAAGGGAGACAAGCGCGAAGTCCCTGATTTCAATGTCTTTTACCGCTACTACGCGACCTATCCCTACTACTCCGACGCGGTCTGGTACCTGAGCCAGATGCGCCGCTGGGGCCAGATCGCGGAAGCCAAGGACGACGCCTGGTTCAAGGAGGCCGCCGCCAAGGTCTACCGCCCGGACATCTACCTCAAGGCCGCGCGCATGCTCGTCGACGAGGGCAACGCGGCGGAAGAGGATTTCCCCTGGGACAGCGACGGCTACCGCGAGCCGACGTCGGACTTCATCGACGGCATCCCCTACGACGGCCGCAAGCCCAACGACTACCTCACGAAACTCCCCATCGGCCTGAAGGGCCAGCAGACGATCGACGGCACCTCCATCGTCGGCGGCTGAGGCTCTTGAGCGACACGCACGAGCGGGGGCGCGGCGAGATCCGCGCCCCGATCGGCGCGCCGGCCGCGCCGCACAGACATGAAACGGGACCCATTCGATGACAACAGCGACGGACTTTGACGGCGACATGGCCGCCCGCGAGATGCAACGCGGCGCCCGCGAACGCTGGTTCGCCCGCATCAACCGCAGCGCGCTCTATCTCAACGTGATCGGCCTTGGCTGGCTGGTGCCGCTGATGAAGATGGCCGCGGGCGACAACCCCAGGGCGCAGCTCAAGGAACTGTGGCAGCAGCTGGTGATCCCGCTGATCGGCATCATCGCCTTCATCGCCCTGTGGGCGACGTTCGCGCCGACGGTCAAGACCTCTCTTGGCGCGATCCCCGGCCCCGTCGCCGTATGGGGCGAAACGGTCAACCTCTATCACGACCACGTGGCGGAGCGCGAAAAGGCCGCTGCCTTCTATGATCGCCAGGAAGCCCGCAACGCCAAGCTGGAAGCATCCGGGAAGGCTGATAGCGTCAAGTGGCGCGATTACACCGGCAAGCCGACCTATCTCGATCAGATCATCACCAGCCTGAAAACGGTCGCCGTCGGCTTCATCATCGCGACGATCATCGCGGTGCCCGTCGGCATCTTCTGCGGCCTGTCGCGCAGCGTCTCCGGCGCTCTCAACCCGCTGATCCAGATCTTCAAACCCGTCTCGCCGCTGGCCTGGCTGCCGATCGTCACGATGATCGTTTCCGCCGTCTACGCGGACGTCTCCGACGCCCTGCCCAAGTCGCTGGTGATCTCGGCCGTCACCGTGACGCTGTGCTCCCTGTGGCCAACGCTCATCAACACCTCGCTCGGGGTCGCCTCGATCGACAAGGACCTGATGAACGTTTCGCGCGTCCTGCAGCTGCCCACCTGGAAGACCATCACCAAGCTGGTCCTGCCCTCCTCGCTGCCGCTGATCTTCACCGGTCTGCGCCTGTCGCTGGGCGTGGGCTGGATGGTGCTGATCGCGGCCGAAATGCTGGCGCAGAACCCGGGGCTTGGAAAGTTCGTCTGGGACGAGTTCCAGAACGGCTCCTCCTCCTCGCTCGCCAAGATCATCGTCGCGGTGCTGACCATCGGCATCATCGGGTTCCTTCTCGACCGCCTGATGTACGCGCTGCAGACCGCCTTCACCTACTCGGCGAACAGGTAGGGACAGCGCAATGGCATTTCTCGATCTCAAGAACGTCTGCAAGAGCTTTGGGAACGGCAATGAGCGCACGGAAGTGCTCAGGAACGTCAACCTGAGCGTCGAGGAAGGCGAGTTCATCGCCATCCTCGGCTTCTCCGGCGCCGGCAAGACCACGCTGATCTCGACCATCGCCGGACTGACCCTGCCCGACGACGGCGAGGTGCTGTTCAAGGGCGCGCCGGTCACCGGCCCGGGACCCGAACGCGGGCTCGTGTTCCAGAGCTACTCCCTGATGCCCTGGCTGACGGTGGCGGGCAATGTGGCGCTCGCCGTCGACACCGTCTTCGCCAGGGAAAGCAAGGCCGAACGGGCCGCGCGCGTCGCCAAGGTCATCGACATGGTGGGCCTGTCCCATGCCGCCGAACGGCGACCGGCGGAGCTGTCCGGCGGCATGCGCCAGCGCGTGGCGGTGGCCCGGGCGCTCGCCATGAGCCCGGAAGTGCTGCTGCTCGACGAGCCGTTGTCGGCGCTCGACGCGCTGACCCGCGCCAAGCTGCAGGACGAGATCGAACAGATCTGGTCGAGGGACAAAAAGACAGTCGTCCTCATCACCAATGATGTCGACGAGGCGATCCTGCTCGCCGACCGGATCATTCCGTTGACCCCGGGACCCGGCGCCTGCCTGGGGCCGGAATTCAAGGTGGATCTGGCGCGCCCGCGCGATCGCGCGGGCATGAACAACGACCCGGCCTTCAAGAAGCTGCGCGCCGACATCACCCGCCATCTGATGGCCTCGGGCGAGGACCGCGCATCGGACGACGACATCGACCGGCTGCTGCCGAACGTCGTGCCGATCACCAAGGCTGACAAGCTCCCGAAGGCCTACCGGGACGCGGCCGCCTCGGCGATCGAATCCGGTTACGTCGAGTTCTACGAGGTGCGCAAGACCTATCCGACGCCAAAAGGTCCGCTCACCGTCGTCGACGGCTTCAATCTGAAGATGAAGCAGGGCGAGTTCGTCTCCCTGATCGGTCATTCCGGCTGCGGCAAGTCGACCGTTCTATCGATGATCGCGGGGCTCAACGACATTTCGGGCGGCGGCATCGTGCTGGACGGCCGCGAGGTCGACGGCGCGGGTCCCGACCGCGCGGTGGTGTTCCAGGCGCCGTCGCTGATGCCATGGCTGTCGGCGCGCGACAATGTGGGGCTGGGCGTCGACCGGGTCTATCCGCACGCATCAAGCGCCGAACGCTCCGACATCGTCGAGTACTATCTCGCCCGCGTCGGGCTCGCCGACGCCATGGACAAGATGGCGGCGGATCTCTCCAACGGCATGAAACAGCGCGTCGGCATCGCCCGCGCCTTCGCGCTTTCGCCAAAATTGCTGCTGCTCGACGAGCCCTTCGGCATGCTCGACAGCCTTACGCGCTGGGAGCTCCAGGACGTGCTGATGGAGGTCTGGCAGCGCACCAAGGTGACCGCGATCTGCGTCACGCACGACGTGGACGAGGCGATCCTGCTCGCCGACCGGGTGGTGATGATGTCGAACGGCCCCAATGCGCGGATCGGCAACATCATGGATGTGGACCTGCCACGCCCGCGCTCGCGCAAGGAACTGCTCGAACACCCCGACTACTACGCCTATCGCGAGGAACTGCTCGAATTCCTCGAAGCCTATGAGGGCGGAGCCAACCCCTCGGACGAGCAACTTGGTTCGATCCGTCAAAAACGCGCCGCGCGGATCGCCCGCCAGGATGCAGCGGAATAGGAGACCGACATGACCGAGAAACTTGTCATCATCGGCAATGGAATGGCCCCCGGCCGTATGCTCGAGCACCTGTTCGAACAGGCGCCCGACCGCTATGACGTGACGATCTTCAACGCCGAGCCGCGCGTCAACTACGACCGCATCATGCTCTCGCCGGTGTTGTCGGGCGAAAAGACCTTCGACGACATCGTGATCCACGGCGACGGCTGGTACATCGACCACAAGGTGATGCTCTACAAGGGCCACCGGATCGTCGAGATCGACCGCGACGCCAAGACGGTGCGCTCCGAGCACGGAGAAGTGGCGCCCTACGACAAGCTGGTGATCGCCACCGGCTCCAATCCCTTCATCATTCCCGTACCAGGTCACACGTTGCCCGGCGTGCTGTCTTACCGCGATCTCGACGATGTCGACGCCATGCTGCTCGCCGCCAAGGCGCGCGGTTCGGCGGTGGTCATCGGTGGCGGCCTTCTGGGACTGGAGGCCGCGGCCGGCCTGAAGGAACAGGGCATGGACGTCACCGTGCTGCACATCATGCCGACGCTGATGGAGCGCCAGCTCGATCCCGCCGCCGGCTACCTGTTGCAGCGCGAACTGGAAAGCCGCGGCATCACCGTGATCACCAAGGCCAACACCAAGGAGATCGCCGGCGACGGAAAGGTCGAGGCGGTGCATCTGGACGACGGCACGGTGATCCCCGCCGACATCGTGGTCATGGCGGTGGGCATCCGCCCCAGCTCCGCGATCGCCAAGGACGCCGGGCTGGAGGTCAATCGCGGCATCGTCGTCGACGATCGCATGCGGACGTCGGATCCAGACATCTATGCGCTGGGCGAATGCGCCGAGGTCGGCGGCATGGTCTACGGCCTCGTCGCCCCGCTCTACCGCATGGCCGAGGTGGCCGCGACCAGCCTTGCAGGAGCCCACGGCGATCCCTTCACCGACAGCGCCACGCCGACGCGGCTGAAGGTCACCGGCATCAATCTCTATTCCGCCGGCGATTTCGCGGAAGGCGAGGACCGCGAGGAGATCGTCTTCCGCGACGCGGCGTCGGGCGTCTACAAGCGGCTGATCCTGCGCGACGACAGGATCATCGGCACGGTGCTCTACGGCGACACGGCCGACGGCGCATGGTTCTTCGATCTGCTGAAGAAAGGCGAGAGCATTGCTGAGATGCGCGACACGCTGATCTTCGGCCCGGCCTACGCGGGGGGCGGCTCGCTGGACCCTACGGCGGCCGTTGCAGCCTTGCCGGATGATGCGGAAATCTGCGGCTGCAACGGCGTCTGCAAGGGCGCCATCGTTAACGCCATCACGACAAAGGGCCTCACGGGGCTCGACGGCGTGCGCGCCCACACCAAGGCCTCGGCCTCCTGCGGCACATGCACGGGACTGGTGGAGCAATTGCTCTCCTTGACGCTGGGCGACGCCTACGACGCCTCCGCGGTGCCGGCCATGTGCGGCTGCACGGAGCTCGGCCACGGCGACGTGCGCCGGCTGATCAAGGCCAAGGAACTCAAGACCATACCTGCGGTGATGCAGGAACTGGGCTGGACGTCGTCCGGCGGCTGCGCCAAGTGCCGCCCGGCGCTGAACTACTATCTGGTCTGCGACTGGCCTGACGAATACGCCGACGATTATCAGTCCCGCTTCATCAACGAACGCGTGCACGCCAACATCCAGAAGGACGGCACCTATTCGGTGGTGCCGCGCATGTGGGGCGGCATGACCAGCTCCAAGGAGCTGCGCGCCATCGCGGACGTGGTCGACAAGTTCCAGATCCCGGCGGTGAAATGCACCGGCGGTATGCGCATCGACATGCTGGGCATCAGGAAGGAAGACCTGCCGGCCGTCTGGGCGGATCTGGGCAAGGCGGGCTTCGTCTCCGGCCAGGCCTACGCCAAGGGCCTGCGCACGGTGAAGACCTGCGTCGGCACGGACTGGTGCCGCTTCGGCACGCAGGATTCCACCGGCCTCGGCATTCGCCTCGAAAAATTCATGTGGGGCTCCTGGACCCCGGCCAAGCTGAAGATGGCCGTGTCGGGCTGTCCGAGGAACTGCGCGGAAGCCACCTGCAAGGACATCGGCATCATCTGCGTGGACTCCGGCTTCGAAATCCACTTCGCGGGCGCCGCGGGCCTCGACATCAAGGGCACCGAGGTGCTCGGCCATGTGAGCACGGAAGACGCGGCGCTGGAGCATGTGGTGGCGCTGGCGCAGATGTACCGCGAGCAGGGCTTCTATCTCGAGCGCATCTACAAATGGGCCAAGCGCATCGGCCTTGACGAGATCCGCGCGCAGATCATGGACGACGCGGCGCGCCGGAAGGCCTATTTCGACCGCTTCGTGTTCTCCCAGACATTCGCCCAGGTCGACCCGTGGTCCGAACGCGTCTCCGGCAAGGACAAGCACGAGTTCAAGCCCATGGCGACCCTGGAACTGGAGGCGGCCCAATGAACGCACCCGTGACAACGCTCTCCGGCGACTGGATCGAGATCGGCGCGCTGGAGGACATCCCCCGCCAGGGCGCGCGCGTGGTGAAGACCGCCTCGGGCTGCATCGCGGTGTTTCGCACAGCCGATGACTCGGTCTTCGCGCTCGACGACCGCTGTCCCCACAAGGGCGGGCCGCTGAGCCAGGGCATCGTGCACGGCAATTCCGTCACCTGCCCGCTGCACAACTGGGTCATCAGCCTGGAAACCGGCATGGCCCAAGGCGCCGACGAGGGATCCACGGCCGCCACCGCCGCGCGCGTCGAGGACGGGCGGATCTACCTCGCCCGTACGGCGCTGGCGCAACGGGTGGCGTGATGGAGAGGCGGCAGCCTTCGAGGCCCATCCTTCGAGACGGGCCTATCGGCCCTCCTCAGGATGAGGAAGCGTTTGCGGCCGAGCCTTGCTCCACACACCGACCTCATCCTGAGGAGGCGCGCAGCGCCGTCTCGAAGGATGGGCCGCTTACGCCTGCCTTGGTGATGCGGCCATGACCAGAACCATTCGCGAGACGACGGTCAAGACCACCTGTCCCTATTGCGGCGTCGGCTGCGGCGTGCTGGCGACCACGGCGGCCGACGGCACGGTTTCGGTTCAGGGCGACCCGGACCATCCGGCGAATTTCGGCCGGCTGTGCTCCAAGGGATCGGCACTGGCCGAGACGATCGATCTCGACGGCCGTCTGCTGCATCCCGAAATCAATGGCAAGCGCGTGTCCTGGGACGTGGCCACGCGGACGGTGGCGCAGCGGTTCGCCTCGATCATCCAGGAGCACGGGCCGGATGCCATCGCGTTCTACGTGTCCGGCCAGATCCTCACCGAGGACTATTACATCGCCAACAAGCTGATGAAGGGTTTCATCGGCTCGGCCAACATCGACACCAATTCCCGGCTGTGCATGGCGTCCTCGGTGGCCGGCCACAAGCGCGCCTTCGGCACTGACACCGTACCCGGCTGCTACGAGGATCTCGAGGAAGCCGACCTGGTGCTGCTGGTCGGCTCCAACCTCGCCTGGTGCCACCCGGTGCTGTTCCAAAGGCTGATGACGGAAAAGGAGCGCCGCCCGGACCTGATGATCGTCGCCATCGACCCCCGCCGCACCATGACGGCGCGCTCGGCCGACATGCATCTGGCGCTGGAACCGGGCACCGACGTGGCGCTGTTCAACGGGCTGCTCGACTGGCTGTCAAATACGGGTCGTCTCGACAGCACCTTCATCGCGGAGCACACCAACGGCTGCCTCGAGGCGCTGGAGACCGCCCGCGCGACCGGGTTTCTCGGCGCGGCCGAGGCCACGGGGCTCTCCGAGCGCAAGCTGACCGCCTTCTTCGGGCTCTTCGCCGAGACACAAAAGGTCGTCACCGTGTTCTCCCAGGGCGTCAACCAGTCCTCCTCGGGCACCGACAAGGTCAACGCCATCATCAACTGCCATCTGGCGACGGGCCGCATCGGCAAGCCGGGCATGGGGCCGATGTCGGTGACCGGCCAGCCCAACGCCATGGGCGGGCGCGAGGTCGGCGGGCTTGCCAACCAGCTTGCGTGCCACATGGACATCGAGAACCCCATGCACCGTGAGTTGGTGCAGGGTTTTTGGGCCTCGCCGACCATCCCCGAACGCCAAGGGCTCAAGGCCGTTGACATGTTTCAAGCCGTCGCCGACGGATCGATCAAGGCGATCTGGATCATGGCGACCAACCCGGTCGACAGCATGCCCGACGCGGACGGCGTGCGCGCGGCGCTCGACGGCTGCCCCTTCGTGGTCGTCTCCGACGTGATGCGCGACACCGACACCTGCGCCGTGGCCGACGTGCTGCTTCCGGCGGCCGGCTGGGGCGAGAAGGACGGCACCGTCACCAACTCCGGCCGCCACGTGTCGCGTCAGCGCAATTTTCTCCCCCTGCCCGGCGAGGCGCGCGCCGACTGGCGCATCATCCGCGACGTGGCCCATGCCATGGGCTTCGCCGACGCCTTCGACTATGCCGGCCCCGCCGATATCGCGCGCGAATACGCGGCGCTGTCCAAACTCGGCAACAAGGGCGCGCGCGATTTCGATATCGGCGCCTGCGCGGCGCTGGATACGGCCGCCTATGATGCGCTGGAGCCGTTCCAGTGGCCCTGGACCGCGGGCGAGGCGCCGGTCACCGAGCGGAGGTTCTTCGCGGACGGACAGTTCTATACCCGTGACGGCCGCGCGCGGATGATCGCCACAGAACCGCGCGCGCCGGCCTCCGGCGTCGATACGGACCATCCCTTCGTGCTCAACACCGGCCGGGTGCGTGATCACTGGCACACGATGACGCGCACGGCGAAATCGCAACGCCTGTCGCAGCACATCGCGGAACCCTTCGCCGAGATCCACCCCGACGACGCCCGCGCGCTGGGCATCGAGACGGCGTCGCTCGTGGAGGTCGCCAGCCGCTACGGCCGCACCATCCTGCGCGCCCAGGTGACCGACGACCAGCGGCCCGGCTCGCTCTTCGTGCCGATCCACTGGACCGGGCAGCACGCCAGCATGGGCCGCATCGACGCGCTGGTGCATCCCAACGCGGATCCCGTGTCCGGGCAGCCGGAAAGCAAGTTCACGCCGGTGTCGCTGACGCCGTTTGGCGCGCGATGGTTCGGCTTCGCCGTGACGGCGGAGAAGCCGCAGGCCGTGAATACCGACTATTGGGCGCTGGCGAAATCGGCCGGCGGCTGGCGGCTGGAGCTGGCGGACGCGCGCGACCTTGAGGATGCCGACGGCTTCGCCCGCGCGATCCTCGGTCTCAGCGGCCGCGAGGACGCGGAGATGCTTGCCTATCACGACCAATCGGCCGGGCGGCACCGGTTCGCGGCATTCCGCCACGGCAAACTCATCGGCGCGCTGTTCATCGCGCCCGAGCCCGTGGCCGTGTCGCGCGGCTGGGCGGCGGGCTATCTGCGCGAGACCGACGTCTCCGCTCCGGATCGGCTCAAACTTCTCGCGGGCCGTCCGGGCGCCGACCGGCCCGACCCCGGCGCCATCGTCTGCGCCTGTTACTCCGTCGGCATCAATCAGATCGTTGCCGCCATCGAAACCGGCGCGGCGGCGAGTGTCGAGGAGATCGGCACGGCCCTGAAGGCGGGCACCAACTGCGGCTCCTGCCGGTCCGAACTGAAGAGGATTGTGGACAATGCGCGTCTTCCGGAAGCCGTCTGACGCCACGCCGGCCAATGTCAGGCACATCGCGCCGCTGGCCAAGCTGCCGGTGTTCTTCGATCTCGCGGGCAAGCGCGCCGTGCTCGCCGGCGGCGGCGAGGCGGCGGCGTGGAAGGCTGAGCTTCTGTCGGCCTGCGGCGCGCATGTCGAGATCCATGCCGGCGACGCAGAACCGGAGATGCGGGCGCTGATCGCGCGCGGCGCGGAACCGGGCACGCTGACGCTGGTCGAGCGCGCCTGGACGCCCGCCGACATCGAGGGCGCCGCCATCGCCCTTTGCGACGCGGAGGACGACGGGGAAGCCGCCCGCTTCGCGCAGGCCGCACGCGCCGCAGGCGTGCCCGTCAACGTCATCGACAACCCTACCTTCTGCGATTTCCAGTTCGGCTCCATCGTCAATCGCTCGCCGGTCATCGTCTCGATTTCCACCGACGGCGCGGCGCCCATCCTCGGCCAGGCGATCCGCCGCCGCATCGAGACGCTGCTGCCGGCCGCACTCGGCCCCTGGGCAACTGCCGCGAAAGGCTACCGGTCGCGCCTGATGGACCTGATGCCCGACGCATCGCGCCGCCGCGCCTTCTGGGAGCGGTTCGCCGACAAGGCCTTCGCCGCCCGAGGCGGCGAGACCGTGCGCGCGGAACTCGATGCCATGGCCGGTAACATCCTCGCCGCTGCGACGCCCCACCGCGGTCACGTGACGCTCGTTGGCGCGGGACCGGGGGACGCGGAACTGCTGACGCTCAAGGCCGTCCGCGCGCTGCAATCGGCCGATGTGATCCTGTTCGACGCGCTGGTCTCCGACGAGGTTCTGGAGCTGGCGCGGCGCGAGGCCAAGCGCATGCTGGTGGGCAAACGCGGCGGCAAGCGTTCCTGCCGCCAGGAAGACATCAACGCGCTGATGGTCAAATTCGCGCGTGACGGCAAGCGGGTGGTACGGCTGAAGTCCGGCGACCCGATGGTGTTCGGCCGCGCCGGAGAGGAGGTGGCGGAACTGGATGCGGCGGAAATTCCCGTCGATGTGGTGCCGGGCGTCTCCGCCGTCTTCTCGCTGGCAGCCGAACTCGGCGTCTCGCTGACCCACCGCGACCACGCCCATTCGCTCAGGCTGGTCACGGGCCACGCCAGCGACGGCGGCATGCCGAAGGATCTGGACTGGCGCGGGCTGTCGGATGCCCAGACCACGCTGGTGATCTATATGGGCGGCCGCACGGCGCAATCGATCGCCACGCGGATGATCGGCGAGGGCCGCGCGCCGGAAACACCGGTCGTCATTGCCGCGAAGATCGGCCGGCCGGACCGGCAGCTTTCGAACCTGAGCCTCGCGCAACTCGCCTCCGGCGCCTTCGCCCGCGAGGACGACGGCCCGGTGCTGATCGGCGTGGGAGAGGTTTTCGCGATGCGCAAGGCGATGGCCTTGCTCGACGGCCTGCCGGAAGCCATCGCGGTCTGATCCGCATGGGCGTCAGGCCCGCGCCAAATTAATTATCAGGAGGCTCTTTTCGGCCGTATCCGCGCACCCACATCGTCTCTCATTGGCGCATGAACGGACCCGGTTTTCAGATCCGCGTCGTTTCGCTGCGCCGGTTCTTCGGAGACAATCATGAACGGTGTATGGGGTGCTGGTCTGTTGACCGCAACGGTGCTCCTATTTTCGTGGGCCCGCGGTGTCAACCGCCGGCCCGATCCCCCTGCGTGGACGCGGAACGAGGCCACAGCGACGGCGGTAACCGTCGTCACGATAGCGGGGCTGGCTATCTCGGTGAGTTTCCTGGTGACAGGCTTCGCGGAGCTTGCGACGCTTCTCGCCGAGCTGGAAGCGCCGGATTTCATCATCATCGGCATGGGCGCGGCGCTGCTTGGGTATTTCGCCTGGCGTCTGACCGCGCCGGACGCGCTGGTGGAGGCGCCTTCGTCCAATCCAAGGCCCCGGATCCGCCCTCTCGACCGGCGATCGAGGCCGACCACGGATCATCCGCCCGCTCAGTCAACCGGAAGCAAGAGGCGGCTGCGCCGCGCGGCGTAGCGTGCTTTGACGAGGTCGGTCGAACAAACCGTATCCGCCGCCGAACCAGCGGCGGATACGGATTTCGCGCGATTGACGCGCCTTACTTCTTCGCCGCGATGATGATCACCTCGACCTTGTAGTCGGGCGTGGCGAGCCTGGCTTCGCCGCAGGCGCGGGTGGGCGCATTGCCGGCCGGCACCCAGGCGTCCCAAACGGCATTCATTTCCGCGAAATCCGCCATATCGGCGAGCCAGATGGTGGCCTGCAGCATGCGGGTGTTGTCGGTGCCGGCCTCCGCCAGCAGCCGGTCGACGCCGGCCAGCACGGCCTTCGTCTGTGCCGTGACGCTTTCGCCCGGCGCGCCGACCTGGCCGGCAAGATAGACAAGATCGCCGTGGATCACGGCCTGGCTCATGCGGGTGTTGGTCTCGATCCGCTTGATGTCACTCATGGGAGATACTCCTGAGGTGCGGCCGCCATCGCGGACCCGCTGTTGATTACCTGGAAGAAGGCCGTCTCGCCGCCTATGGGGCGACGGCGACCTCGGTACGGCCGCTGGCGTCCAGCGCCGCGCGCACGAAGCCGGACTGCTTCATCTCCTCGATGAAGGCGCTGAGAAACGGAACCGCGCCCACGTTCTTCGCCGGCACGGTCATGGCCTGCTCGATGGTGGCGAAACTGTCGGGCAGCACCCGGTAGCCGGGGTGCTCGGCGACGAAGCGGTGCAGCACCTGCGTCACGCCGGCGCCCGCGTCGAGCCCCTCGTCGATGAACATCTGCAGAGATGTGCCGGGCGCGTCGTTGTGCACGATCTCGGCGTGTTTGGCGTGTTTCGCCAGCCACAGATCGTAAGCCGCGTTCTTGGCCACAGCGATGCGCGTGCCCGGACTGTCGACCTCGGCGCACGACCGGAAGGGCGAGGCCTCCGGCACCACATAACTGCTTGAAATGATCACGTAAGGCGACGTGAAGCTGAGCTTTTCCGCGCGCTTGGGATCGATCGCCAGAAAGCCGATGTCCCATTCGTCGGTGTCGATGGCGGCAAAGACCTTGCCCGCGCCATTGAAGGTCACGAAATCGGCCTCGACGCCCAACCGCCCCGCCAGTTCACGCGCCAGCACGACACTGACGCCGCCGAGTTCGCCGGTTGCCTCGTCGCGCATGGCGAGCGCCGCGTTGCCGAGATTGATCGCGACGCGAAGCCGCCCCTTGGGCGCCAATACTTCGCGCACATGCGACAGAGTGTGTGCCATCATTCCCCCCAGATCAGATCGCGTCCGGCACGAGTCTCCCGGACGCGACATGATCTAGACGAATTCGCAAGCCGCATCGACCAAAAATACAGCCAGCAGCTGACAAAGGGGCGCGTTGCAATGTTTTCCTCGGCTTGCGCATGTTCCCCGCATCCGGTCCGAATGAACACGGCCTGCCGAGAGCTCACATCCGGGGCTCTTCCGGATCCGGGCCGGATACGGGCAGCGAAATCGTGAAGCTGGCGCCGGGCTCGACGGGGACGGCCGCGAGGACGCCGCCGTGCTGCCGCGCGGTTTCCTTGACGATGGCAAGCCCGAGCCCGCTTCCTTCGCCGCCGTCAAGCTGACCGAAGCGCTCGAACGCCGTCTCGATCTGGTCGACCGCCAGGCCGCGTCCGAAGTCCCGAACCGTCACCGATGCGTGCGCTCCCTCGACAGCGACACTCACCTCGATGGCGGTGTTTTCAGGGCCGGCGTGGGCAAGCGCATTGTCGATCAGGTTTTGAACCGCTTCGCGCAGCATCACCCGATCCGCCAAGACGGCGACGGGACAATCGGCCGCGTGGTCCTCAAAGGCGAGTTCCACGCCGTTTTCGAAGCAGCGCGCGACATTGCGCCGGCACACCCCCCGCACCAGATCCGTGAGGTCCTCACGCTGAAAGCGGTTCTTGTCGGCCAAGCCGCGCACGCGCTCGAACGACAGCAGTTGCTGGGTCAGGCGACTGGCGTGCCGGGCCGCCTCGACGAGCTCGCCGCTGCGCGAACGGCGTTCCGCCTCACTGGGCGCGTCGCGCGCCGCGACCGCCATCGACAGAATGCCCGCAACCGGATTGCGCATCTGGTGCGCGGCATCGGAAATGAACCGGTTGCGCGTGACGATCGCCCTGGAAACCTCGCCAAACAGCGTGTTGAGGATATCGACAATCCCGGACACCTCGACCGGAACCCTGCGCCGAATGACGCTGAGATCGTCCGGCGAGCGGGTGGCGATCGCGCCCTCGAGTTCGATCAGCGGTCTGAGCCCGATGTTCACGCCGAACCACACCACACCGCCGACCGTGACAATCAACAGGCCCATCACCAGAGCGGCGCGTAACGCCAATTGCAGGGCAAAGGCCTCACGCGCCGCCATGCTCTGCCACACGGTGACGGTGGAATATCCGGAGACGCCGTCAAACGTGACCATTTCGGAAAGCCGCGCGACGCGCACCGCGCCGCCGCGATAGACCGCTTCGAAAAGCACCGGAACATTCGTGACCGCCTTGAAGTCGATCGGCATCGCCGGCGGGTAGGCGTAACCGGTGAGGAACACGCCGTCGGGTCCGTTCACATGGTAGAACAGCCCGCCGCCGCTGGTGTCGCGCATGAGATCCAGTGTCGCGGGCGACAGGGCGTCGCCTCCGGAAACGACGACGTCGCGCGCAATCGCCAGCGTCAGGGCGACGAGGGTGCGGTCGAACAGGAGTTCCGATGTCGAGCGCGCCGCCGTGAACCGCCAGAACCCGGCAAGGAGCGAGATCAGCACCAGCGGCACCAGAATGACGATCATCAGCCGCGCGCGCAGCGAGGTCGACCGCACCATAGTGTCCCGCGTCCCGGCGGATGTCTCGCCGCCGCTACGCGTTCTCAAGAAGATATCCCAGGCCCCGCGCGGTGCGGATCCGCACGGAAAACGGTTCGAGACGCTTGCGAAGCCGGGAGATGTAGATCTCGACCACCGTATCCTCCACGTCCGCGCCCGCGCCGTAGACATGATCTGTCAGCGATGCCTTGGAGACGAGCCGGCCGCGCCGGTCGACAAGGCATTCCAGCACCGCGAGTTCGCGGCGCGGCAGCTCGACCAGCGTCTCGCCCGACGACAGCCGGCGCGCACCGCGGTCGAACCGCAACGTGCCGATCTCCTCATAGAGAGGGCGCTCGGACGGGCGGCGGCGCAACAAGGCGCGCAGACGCGCTTCCAGCTCATCCGGTTCGAACGGCTTGACGAGATAGTCGTCCGCGCCGAGATCGAGTCCCGCAACCCGGTCGCTGGTCTCCGCCCGCGCCGTCAGCAGCAACACCGGCACCGCGTCGCCGCGGCCGCGCAGACGGCGCAGCACATCGAGCCCGCTCAGATCCGGCAGGTTGATGTCGAGGATTACCACGTCCGCGCCATGCTCCATCAGGAACGCGTCGCCTTCC
Source organism: Breoghania sp. L-A4 (assembly GCF_003432385.1). NCBI lineage: Bacteria > Pseudomonadati > Pseudomonadota > Alphaproteobacteria > Hyphomicrobiales > Stappiaceae > Breoghania > Breoghania sp. L-A4. The sequence goes on from NZ_CP031841.1 coordinate 4,783,234, forward strand.
TCGCCCAGATACAGAATATCGACCGCATGTCCCTGATCACGCAACCGGTGCCCGATCCCGCGCGCCAGCACCTTGTTGTCTTCAATGATCGCGATCCGCAACGCGTCCCCCCTGAAAGGCTGCTGCAAGCTTGCCCTGATATATGACAAATTGCGGCCCGTGACGAACGCCGGCCGAATTTCTTTTGCCGCCGGCCCCGAATGCGGGACCCGGCACAGACCCAATGGCACTCGGGAGGAATAGTACCCATGGTTTCAACGATTACACGGCGCGCGTCCTTTGGCGTCGTGGCAGCCGCCGCAGTGGCATTCGCTGTTCCCGCGCAGGCGGAGTTCGACCTTTCCGGCAAGACCGTCGAGTTCGTGATTCCCTTCTCCGAAAGCGGCGGCTCCGCGAAATGGGCCAATTTCTACGCCCCGCTGCTCTCCGAGGCGCTGCCCGGCAACCCGACCGTCGTTGTGAAATTCATGCCCGGCGCCGGCTCCACCAAGGGCGCCAACTGGTTCCAGAAGCAGGCGCGACCCGACGGCCTGACCATCCTGGGCACCTCCGGCTCCACCCAGTTCCCCTATCTGCTTGGCGATCCGCGCGTGCGCTACGAATACAAGGACTGGAACGTGGTCCTGGCATCGGGTACCGGCGGCGTGTCCTATCTCCCCACCGACCTGGGCGCCAGATTCAAGGCCGACCCGAACTCGATCACCGACGTGAACTTCATCTATGGCTCGCAGGGCGCGACGCGTCTCGACCTGGTGCCGCTGCTGGCGTGGGAAATGCTGGGCCTGAAGGTCGAGCCGGTGTTCGGCATCAAGGGCCGCGGCGACGGACGCCTGATGTTCGAGCGTGGCGAGGCCAACATCGACTACCAGACGTCCTCGTCCTTCCTGAAGGGCGTGGCGCCGCTGGTGGAATCCGGTCAGGCCGTGCCGATGATGACCTGGGGCGCGCTGGACGAGGACGGCAATATCGTCCGGGATCCGACCTTCCCCGATCTGCCGACCTTCAAGGAAGTCTACACGCAGATGAAGGGCGAGGAGCCCTCCGGCGGCGCCTGGAAGGCCTGGAAGGCCTTCTTCATCGCCGGCTTCCCGGCCCAGAAGATGGTGTTCCTGCCCAAGGGCGCGACCCAGGAAATGATCGACACCTACACGGCGGCCTTCGCCAAGGTCATTGCGCGCGAAGATTTCGCCAAGATCTCCGAGACGAACCTCGGCATCTACCCGCAGATGACCGGCAAGGGCGCCAAGACCGCGCTGCGCGATGCGATCGCGGTCGATGACGAAGCGAAGGAATTCGTGCTCAACTGGCTCAAGGATCGCTACGGCGTCGAAATAAAGTAGGATGCACGGCGGCACGCCGGTTGGCGCGCCGCCGTTTCCCGGCTTTCAGCGAGAACCAACATGGATATCCTAGCCACAGCCCTTCCGGCCCTATCGGATGCGTTCGCGCTTATCTTTCAACCCGAGCAGATGATGTATCTCATCCTCGGCGTTCTGCTCGGGCTGTCGGTCGGCGTGTTTCCCGGCCTCGGCGGCATCGCGGGCCTCAGCCTCGTGCTGCCGTTCATTTACGGCATGGAACCCGTTTCCGGTCTTGCCCTGATGGTCGGCCTCGTCGCCGTCATTCCCACATCCGATACATTCGCCTCCGTGCTGATGGGGATCCCCGGATCGTCCGCCAGCCAGGCGACCGTGCTCGACGGTTTCCCGATGGCGCGGAAGGGCGAGGCCGCGCGCGCCCTGTCCGCCGCCTTCGCCTCGTCGCTGTTCGGCGGCCTGCTCGGCGCCCTCGTGCTGACCTTCTTCATTCTCATCGCCCGGCCCATCGTGCTCGCCTTCGGCCTGCCCGAGATGCTGATGATCACCATCCTCGGCCTGTCGATGGTGGCGATTCTCGCCGGCAGCATTCCCATGAAGGGCCTTGCCTCGGCGGGGCTTGGACTCATGGTGGGGACCATCGGCGCGGGCGACGCCGGCGGCGCGCCGCGCATGAGCTATTACGAATGGGACTATCTGTATGACGGACTGAAGCTGGTCATCGTCGGCCTGTCGATCTTCGCGATTCCCGAAATCATCTCGCTGCTGCGCCAGGACACGTCGATCGCCAAGGACGCGAAGCTGGGCGCGGGCTGGACGCAGGGCTTGCGCGACTGGTGGCAGAACATCTGGCTGTCCGTGCGTTGCGCGGTGATCGGCGTCATCGTCGGCATCATTCCCGGCCTCGGCGGCTCGGTGGTCGACTGGATCGCCTACGGCCACACGGTGCAGACCGCCAAGGACAAGGACGGTTTCGGCTCCGGCGACGTGCGCGGCGTGATCGGCCCTGAGAGCTCCAACAACGCCAAGGAAGGCGGCGGACTGGTCCCCACGCTGATCTTCGGTATTCCCGGATCCGGTTCGATGGCCGTGTTCATCGGCGGCATGGCGCTGCTCGGCTATGAAGCCGGGCCGCAGATGATCACCAACAACCTCGACGTCACCTACACGATCGTCTGGTCGCTGGCGCTCGCCAACGTGCTCGGCGCCGGCCTGTGCATCGCGCTTTCGGGCGGCATCGCCAAGCTGACCACCATCCGCTTCGCGCTGCTTGCGCCCTTCCTGTTCATGCTGATCTCGTTCGCCGCCTTCCAGTCGCGGCAGGATATCGGCGATCTCGTGGCGCTGTTTTCGGTCGGCCTGCTCGGCATCATGCTGCGCCGGTTCAACTGGTCGCGCCCCGCCTTCCTGATCGGCTTCGTACTCTCCACGCAAGCCGAGAACTACAGCTACCAGGCCTACCAGGTGGCGAGTTTCAAGTTCCAGAGATCGATGGAGATTGGCCTGTCGTACATCTTCACGCCGATCGTGCTGACGCTCATCGTGATCACCGCGGTGTCGATCTTCTTCGGCATCCGACAGGCCAAGATGATCCGCTCGGAGGGCGAGGTCGCCGCCGGCCACAAGACCGGTCCGTTCCTGTTCCTGCTGGTCGTCATGACCTATCTCGCGGTGAGCTTCTTCGACGCCATGTCGATCAAGCAGACGACCGACATGATCTTCCCCGCCACGATTTCGGCGATCTCCCTGCTCGCCTGCTTCTCGGTGCTGATCCGCATGATCCGCTCACCGAGTGACGACGCGGTCTTCGCCGACCGGGAGTTCGCCGGCGAGGACAAGGACGCCCCGCACGGGCTGTGGACGACGCTGGCATGGTTCGCCGCCCTTCTGGTGCTGTGCACGCTGATCGGTTTCATCCTTGCACTGAGCCTGTTCCTGATTGTATTCCTTCGTATACGCGCAGGCATCTCCTGGCTCAAAGTCTTCCTCCTCTCGGGAGCCGGCATCGCCTTCATGATAGGCATGGGCTGGGTTCTGAACCGCGACTTTCCCCCGGGATTGCTGCAATCCGCAATCGATCTACCATGGCCACTTCGATGACCCAGACAGCCGTACCGTTCCTCTTCATGCGCGGCGGCACGTCGCGCGGCCCCTACATGAACCGCGCGGACCTGCCCAAGGATCTCGACACGCTGTCGAAGGTTCTGGTGGCGGCGGTGGGCTCCGGCCATCCGCTGAACATCGACGGCATCGGCGGTGGCGCCGCCGTGACCACCAAGGTCGCCATGCTGTCGCCGTCCGACGACGAATGGGCCGATGTCGACTATTTCTTCGCCCAGGTGTCGGTCGAGGATCAGCTCGTCGACTACAAGCCGACCTGCGGCAACATCCTCTCCGGCGTCGGACCGGCCGCGCTGGAAATGGGTCTCGTGAAACCCGCGGGCGACACCACCCGGGTGCGCATCCGCGCGGTGAACACCAACGCGCGGGTGGAAGCCATCGTCGAGACACCGAACGGCGCGGTCGAATACGCTGGCGACGCCAAAATCGACGGCGTGCCGGGCGGCGCCGCGCCGGTGCTTCTCAACTTCATGGATGTGGTCGGCTCCGCCACGGGCGCCCTGCTGCCCACCGGCAATCTGCGCGACGAGATCGACGGCATCGAGGTCACCTGCATGGATGTGGCCATGCCGCTGACCATCGCACGCGCGGACGCATTCGGCCTCACGGGTTACGAAACAGCCGAGGAACTGGACGCCAACCGCCCTTTCATGGAGCGGATGGAGGCCATTCGGCTTGAAGCCGGCAAGCGCATGGGCATGGGCGACGTCAGCAAGTCCGTGATGCCGAAATTCGGCCTGCTGTCGCGGCCGCGCTCCGGCGGCACCGTGAGCGCGCGCTACTTCATGCCGTGGAACTGTCATCCCTCGATGGCGGTCACTGGCGCACAATGCCTGGCGTCCTGTGTGCTGCGCGAAGGCACCGTCGCCGACGGTCTCGCAGATCTCCCCACGGGCACGCCCGCGCTGGTGCAGATCGAGCACCCCTCGGGCATCATCGACGTGACCGTGGACTACGAGGGCTCGGGCGCCGATTTCACTCTGAAATCCGCAGGCCTGTTGCGCACCGCCCGTCTGCTGGCTCGCGGCGAGCTGATGATCCCGCAGGCCGCCTGGTCGAAATAACAACGATCAGCATCCCGCGCCTTGAACAGGGTGCGGGATGCCTTGCTCTGAAGCGCTTGATCTAGAAATTCACCCTGTCGCCGCCCTTGAGCTGCAGCATCGCGCGCGCTTCCGCCGGCGTGGCGATCTCATGGCCGAGTTCCTTGAGAATACGGCCGATCTTGGCCACCTGCTGGGCGTTGCTCTTCGCCAGCTCGCCGCGGCCGATGAACAGGCTGTCCTCCAGCCCCACGCGCACGTTGCCGCCCATCATCGCGGCCTGGGTCGCGAACGGCATCTGGTGCCGTCCCGCCGCCAGCACCGACCACTGGTAGTCGTCGCCGAACAGCTTGTCTGCCGTCTTCTTCATGAACATCAGATTGTCCATGTCCGGCCCGATGCCGCCGAGGATGCCGAAAATCATTTGCACGAAGAACGGCGGCTTCACCAGGCCGCGGTCGACGAAATGCGCCAGATTGTAAAGATGGCCGGTGTCGTAGCACTCGTGCTCGAAGCGCGTGCCGTGCTCCTCGCCGAGCATCTTCAGGATTCGCTCGATATCCCGGAACGTGTTGCGGAAGATGAAGTCGTCGGTACCCCGCAGGTACGGCTCCTCCCAGTCGTGCTTGAAGGTGGGATAGCGGTCGGCGAGCGGAAAGATGCCGAAATTCATCGAGCCCATGTTCAGCGAGCACATTTCCGGCGCGGCCTTGAGCGGGGCCGCGAGCCGGTCCTCCACCGTCATGTTGAGCCCGCCACCGGTGGTGATGTTGATCACCGCGTCGCAGCTCTGCTTGATGCGCGGCAGGAATTCCATGAAGACCGCCGGATCCGGCGTCGGGCGGCCGTCGTTCGGGTCGCGGGCGTGCAGATGCAGGATCGAGGCACCGGCTTCCGCCGCCTCGATCGCCTGGGTCGCGATCTCGTCGGGCGTCACCGGCAGATGCTCCGACATGGTCGGCGTGTGAATGCCACCGGTCACCGCGCAGGTGATGATGACCTTGTTGCTCTTCTTCATGTGCCGGTAGGCTCCCTATTCCTTGTCGATGATGGCGACGGCGCGCGTGAAGCCCGCCGAGGCGCCCTTGATCTTGAACGGAAAGCAGCTGACCTCGAACCCGTGCGGCGGCAGGCTTTCCAGATTGCTGAGCTTTTCGATGTGACAGTAGCCGGTGACCATGCCAGCCCGATGACCTTCCCAGATGATCGACGGATCGCCGGTCTCGGCGAAGGCCCGTGCGGTGTGAACGAAAGGCGCGTCCCAGCTCCAGGCGTCGGTGCCGGTGACGCGCACGCCGCGTTCGGTCAGATAGAGCGTCGCCTCGCGGCCCATGCCGCAACCGGCCGCGAGATAGTCGTCCGCGCCGTAGCGGGCGCCGGCGCTGGTGTTGACCAGCACGATGTCGAGGGGCTCAAGTTCATGGCCGATGCGGGCGAGTTCCGCCTCGACCTCCGCCGCGCTCACCACATGCCCGTCGGCGAAATGCCGGAAATCGAGCTTCACGCCGCGCGAAAAACACCATTCCAGCGGCACCTCGTCGATGGTGATCGCGCGCTTGCCGCCGCCCATCGTGGAATGAAAATGATAGGGCGCGTCCAGATGCGTGCCGTTGTGGGTGGAGACCGTCAGCGTCTCCACCGCCCAGCCCTCGCCCCCGGGAAGCTGATCCGGCGTGAGACCGGGAAAGAACGACGCCATCTGCGCCGCCGTCTCAGCATGCCCGTGATAGGCGATCTGCGGCAGCATCATCGGCGGATCGGACGCGATGCCCGCCTCCAGCGCGACCGAGAGATCAACAATCCTACGTGTCATGACGTCCCCTCCGACGCGCCCGTCGCCACCACCCGGCGGCGCACGGGAAACAGTTCCAGTCCGCTGCGGTCGGCAATGTAACCCCAAAGTCCCTTGGGCGCCTTGAGCATGATCGCGATGGCGACCGCGCCGAGGATCAGCAGGTAAACCGTGCCGAGATCGGCCAGCGTTTCGCGCAGGGCGAAGAACACCAGCGTGCCGACGATCGGCCCCTCGATCCGGCCGATACCACCGATCACCGTGATGAAGATGACATACGCCGTCCAGTCGTTGATGGAGAAGGCGGCGTCGGGCGAGATGCGGAGTTTTTGCAGGAAGATCAGCGCGCCGATCATGCCAGTAGCGCCCGCGGTCGCCAGATAGACCATGAATTTCGTGCGCCAGATGTCGATACCGACGCTCTGCGACGCGGTCTCGTCGTCGCGGATGGCGGTCAGCGCGAGGCCGGGGCGGGAGCGCAGCAGCCAGTAGACCAGCAGCAACACGGCCACCGCCAGCGCCAGCGCCAGCCAGTAGACGGTCCATTCGCGCCCGTCGCGGCTTGAGGCCAGGGCCTTGACCACGCCGATCGGCAGACTGATGCCCGAGCCGCCGCCGAGCGACTGCACTTGCGCGAAGACAAGCCGGAAGACCTCGGCCACCACCCAGGTGCCGATGGCGAAATAGGCCCCGCGCAGCCGGAAGATCAGCGCGCCGACGGGCGCCGCCACGAGCACCGAGAGAACCCCCGCCAGCGGGATGGCCGCCAGCGGATGAACACCGAAAAACATCGCCAGCGCGAACAGCATGTAGCCGCCGAAACCGACAAACGCCTGCTGGCCGACGGAGACCAGTCCCGTGTATCCCGCCAGCAGGTTCCACAGGCTGGCCAGCGCCAGATAGCTGTAGAGTTCCGCCATCAGCCGCATGTCCGAGCGGCCCGCCCAGAGCGGCGCCGCCGCCAGCGCGCCCACCAGCAGCACAAAAGTGACGGCGCTGATACGGCTGGCGCGCGTGGCCCTTTCGATCGTGTAAGTCACGCTCACCCCTCCATCCTCGGCAACAGACCCCTGGGACGAAAGGCGAGAACCACCAGGAAGGCGATGTGCCCCGCGAGCAATTGCCAGCCGGGATTGATCTGCGCGCCGATCGTCTGCGCGACACCCAGAATCACGCCACCGATCAGCGTGCCCCACAGGTTGCCCAAGCCACCAATGACCACCGCCTCGAAGCCGAAAATCAGACGCGCGGGCCCGGTGGAGGGATCGAAATTGGTGCGCATGGCGAGAAACACGCCGGCCACCGCCACCACCGCCATGGAAAGCGCCATGGCGAGGCCGTAGACATGGTTGTTGTCGAGCCCCATCAACCGGGCGACCTCCGGATCGTCCGAGGTGGCGCGAAAGGCGCGGCCCAGTGCTGTGCGATAGAACACGCCCTGCAATCCGGCGATCACCGCGATGGCGCTGGCGAACATCAGGAGTGGCAGCACGCCGACGGAGATGCCGCCAAGCGACAGGCTGGCGACCTCCAGCGCGCCGGCGTCCAGCTTCTGGCTGTCGGCCGTATAGATCTCCAGCAGGCCGTTCTGGATAATCACCGACAGACCGAAGGTGACCAGCAGCGGCGGCAGCAGGTCTTTGCCCAGCGTGCGGTTGAGGATGCCGCGCTGCAAGCCGTAGCCGATGACCGCCATCAGCGGCACGACGACGGCCAGCGAGCCGAGCGGATTGAGCCCGGTGCCCTCGACCACGCTCAACGCGACAAAGGCGGAGAACACGATCAGGTCGCCATGGGCGATGTTAACCAGCCGCATGACGCCGAAGATCAGCGACAGACCGGCGGCGAAAAACGCATAGAGACCGCCCAGCAGCACTCCCTGAACGATGGCGTTGATCCACTCCACGTCATTCTCCGAAATAGGCGGCCGAAATGGCCTGGCGGGTCAGATCGGCCGGCTTCCCCTCGAGCGACACACGGCCTTCCTGCATGCAGATGACCGTGTCGGCGACAGACAGCGCGCGCGAAATATCCTGCTCCACGAGAATGCAGGAGGTGCCCTCGCCGATGATCGCCGGCAACGCATCGTAGATGTCGCGGATGACGACGGGCGCCAGACCGAGGCTGATCTCGTCAAACAGGATCAGTTCCGGGTTGGACATCAGCGCCCGGCCGATGGCGACCATCTGCTGCTGCCCGCCCGACAGCGCGGTGGAGGGCGCGTTACGGCGTTCGGCCAGGACGGGAAACAGGTCGTAGACGGTTTTCAGCCGCCAGCGGCCGGGCCGCGCGCGCTCACCGCCGATCCGCAGGTTTTCCTCCACAGAGAGAGACGGAAACAGACGGCGGCCTTCTGGAACCATCGCGATTCCAAGCCCCGAGATGCGATTGGCGACGCGCCCGCCGATCGCCTCGCCCCGGTAGCGGACAGCCGAGGCCTCGCAAGGCAGCAGCCCGGTGATGGTCTTGAGCAACGTGCTCTTGCCCGCGCCGTTCGCTCCGATCACCGCCAGCGCCTCCCCCTGGCGCAGCGTCGCGCTCACCGAGAACAGGGCCTGAAAGTCGCCATAGAAGGCGTCGAGCGCCTCCACCTCGAGCAGGGCCTCATGCATCGGCGGCGATCCCCATGTAGATCTCCGCGACCTGCGGCGAGCGGATGACCTCGTGAGGGTCGCCTTCCGCGATCTTCACGCCGAAGTTGATCACCACGAGACGGTCGACCACCGCCAGAAGCGCGTGCACGATGTGTTCGATCCAGATGAGCGACACGCCGGTCGCGCGGATGTCGCCGATCACCGCGATCAGCGCGGCGCATTCGCGTTCCGTGAGCCCGCCGGCGATCTCGTCGAGCAGCAGGACTTTCGGGTCCGTCGCCAGCGCCCGGGCCAGTTCCAGCCGCTTGCGCTCCAGAAGCGTCAGCGATCCGGCGCGCGCGTTGGCCTTCGGCGCAAGTCCGGTCAGCTCCAGCACTTCCAGCGCGCGGCCGCTCGCCGCCCTTTCCCCGCAGGGACCGCCGAAGGCCGCCGCCGTGAGCACGTTCTCATAGACGCTCATGTCGCCGAACGGCTTGGGGATCTGGAAGGAGCGTGCGATCCCCTGACGGCACCGCGCCGCCACCGGCAGATGCGCGATCGGTCTGCCGAAATGCAGGATCTCGCCACGATCGACCTTGAGCGTGCCGGTGATCAGGTTGAACATCGACGTCTTGCCCGCGCCGTTCGGCCCGATGACGCCGAGCGCCTCGCCGGCCTCCAGCTCCAGATCCAGCGAGTCGGCCACAACGACGGCGCCGAAGGCCTTCGAGACACCCTTGAGATGCAGTGCTTTTTCCATGACGCCTGATGCCGGGCTTAGATCGGGTGATGCTGGTCGGGATCCTCAATGGTCACCCACTGGATCTCGGTGAAGGCGTCGGCGCGCGCAAGCAGCAGGCGGCTGGCTTCCAGCAGAGTATCGCGCCGCGCATTGGGCGCCGTCCACAAGCAGCCCACGAAGGCGCACGCCGCGGAATCGGCCGGCATCACTGCATCCTCGGCGCTGGCGGCCGCGGCCAATGTGACCACCTCGCCGAACACCGGATTGCGGCGTTCGAACGTCGCGCCGCCCCGCGCCGGCACTGTCTCATTGTCCAACAGCAGTCCCGCCTCCACGGCAGACCTCCCCGGCTGGGATGAAGTGTGATCGGTCGGATGCGCGCGGCGTCACGGCAGAAGCCGCGACGCCGCGCAGGCTTACAGCAGCTTGAGCTCGCCCGTCTTCGGGATCTCGGGAGCATGCTTGTTGGCGGTGATCACCAGATCATAGCCGTCGCCCGCCTTCTGCCACTGGCCCGCCACCAGAGGCGTCTTGGAGACGTTGCGCACCGGCCCGTTCGACCAGTCGACCTTGCCGACCATCGTGTCGAGGCTGGTGGTGCGCACCGCCTCGAGAATCGACGCAGGATCCTCCAGATCGGCCGCGCGCTTGACCACATCGGCCACCACCTCGTAAAGCGCGTGCTGGAAGCCGATCGGCTGCGTCCAGGGCCGGTTCGTCGCCTCCACATAGCCGTCGGCGAGCTGGCGCGCGCTCTGGCCCGTGAGGCTTGAGGTAAACGGATGGCTCGGCGACCACCAAATTTCCGTCGTCAGCCCGTCGCCCCGGTCGCCCAGCGAGTCGATCACAGAAGGAAACAGCAGCGCCTTGCCGATGGTGACGATCTTCGGATTAAGCCCCTGCTGCGCCGCCTGCGACCAGAAGGTGGCGAAATCCGGCGGGATCATCACGCCGGTGACGATCTCGCAGCCGGCTTCCTTGAACGCGGAAATCTGGGCGGAGAAGTCATCCGACATGGGCTGATAGCGGCCCGGATCGGTCAGTGTGAAGCCCGCGGCGGCGAGCGGTTTGGGAAAGCCCAGATTGGCGTCGCCCCAGGCGTTGCCGTCCGCATCGTTGGGGAACAGTCCGCCGACGCTCTTGCCGACGCCCGGCTGGTCCCACAGATCGGTGAAGGCGCCGATGACGTCCTCCAGCCCCCAGAAGAAGTGATAGGTGTAGTCGAAGCCCGTCGCGGGATCGCCGTTGCGGCCGAAGAAATATGGCTGCCAGGGGCAGTTGGTGGTGATGCACGGAACCTCGTTGATTTCCGCCTGATCGGAGATCGGGTTGACGACGTCCGGCGTCGCCGTGCCCACGAGAATGTCCACCTCATCGCCAAGCAACAGCTCGGAGGCGACTTCCGCCGCCCGATTGGGATTGGACTGGGCGTCCTTCTCGATGATCTCGATCGCCCAGGTCTTGCCGTTATTCTCGATGCCGCCGGCAAACGTCTCGCGGATGCCTTTGAGAATATGCGCGTCGGCCTCGCCGAAGCCGGCCAGCGGCCCGGTGATCGGGCTGACATGGCCAATCTTCAGCGTCGGAGTGGCGGCATAGGCGCGGCTGTGCCGCAGGATAGCCGGCAGCGCCAGCGCCGCGGCGCCGCCCCTGAGCAGCGTGCGCCGGTCGACGCCCCCATGCTTCATTCCATGCGATATGCGAGCCATGGTTTCCTCCCAGGATTGCATGTGCGTTATGAACGGGCGCCCTCTATTCACCCGCCTGCGCGGCCGCCTTCTTCAGGTGACCAAGGACACGGGCGCGGAGATCTTTCTGCTCCTTTTGCGTCCACGTCCGAAAACCTTCTCCTGATTTCATTCCCAGCCGGCCGGATGCCACAAGCTCTTCGAGATGCGGCAATGGCCCCGGCGTATGATCGATATGGGGCAACACATTGCGGTGGATGTCCAGCGTCAGATCTGTGCCGACCAGGTCGGCGTTCTCCAAAGGCCCCAACACGGCGAGCCTGCGGCCGAAACTGGCCTTGACGACCGTGTCGACGGTCTCCGCGTCGCAAACCCCCTCCTGCACCAAAGCGATGGCCTCGCGCCACAGGGCGTGCTGCAGCCTGTTGCCGACAAAGCCGGCGACGTCCCTTTTCACATGCACCGGCGTCTTGCCGACGGAGGTGAGCAGCGCGATCATCCGCGCGACGGTGTCCGCCGAAGTGCCCGCGCCCTGCACCACCTCAACCAGCGGCACCAGATAAGGCGGGTTCCACCAATGGGTGCCGACGACCCGGTGCCGGCTTTCCAGATGCCCGCCGATGATGCCGATCGGAATCACCGAGGTGTTGGAGGCGAGGATGGCGTCCGGCCGGGCGGCCTGCTCAAGCGCTGAAAAGATCGCCTGTTTCAGCTCCGGCTTTTCCGGCGCCGCCTCGAAGACGACGTCCGCATCGCCTGCCGCATCCTCGAGCGTCGCCGCCGGCGAGACGTGCTCCACCGCCGCGGGATCCAGATCGAGATCGCGCAGGTTAGCGGCGATGCGCTCCTTGAGGGTGGCCAGGCTTTCGGCGACGGGATCGTGCACCCGCACGTCGTGGCCTGCCACGGCGAAGACCTGGGCGATGCCGTGGCCCATGAGCCCGGCGCCGATGATTCCGATACGGGCCTTTTCCGTCATGCCTCAGCCCGCCGTATAGCCGCCGTCGGCATAGAGAATATGCCCGGTGTAGAAGTCGGATGCCCTGGAGGCGAGAAACAGCAGCGGCCCCGCCAGATCCTCAGGCTCGCCCAGCCGCCCCTTGGGCACGCGGGCCAGAAACCCCTTGCGCACGGCCTGCGCCTGATCGGTCTCCTCGAACATCCAGGCGGTCAGCGGCGAACGGAACACGGTGGGCGCGATCGCATTGACGGTGATGCCGCTCTCGCCCCATTCGCAGCCCAGCGCCTTCGTCATGCCGTCGACGGCGGACTTCGACGCGCAATAGGCGGTGTAGCCGGCCGGATGGCCGAGCAGCCCGCGCGCCGAGGACATCAGCACCACCTTGCCGCCCTCCCCCTGTTCCAGCATGCGCTTTCCGGCGGCGCGCGCCATCAGCCACGACTGGGTGACATTGGCGTCCATCACATCGAGAAACCGCACGGGGTCCATCTCGGTGATCTTGCAGACGTCGTTCTTGCCCGAGGCGACCACCAGGATATCCACCCGCCCGAAGGCCTTGACGGCGTCAGCGACGATGCCGTCGCAGGCCGCCTCTCTGTCGGGACGGGCGTTGACGGTGGCGACTTCCGCGCCCAGATCCCGGCATTCGCCCGCCACCTGGTCCAATGCCTCGGCATTACCGGCCACCGCGACGACACGCGCACCGGCCCCGGCAAGAATTTTCGACGCCAGCGCGCCGAAGGCGCCGGACGCGCCGGTGACGATCGCGACCTTGCCCTTCACGTCGAACAGGTCCGCAGGGTTCTTGAGAAAGTCGCTCATTGCGCCGCTCCCGTTCCAGGACGGCCGCCCGGCGGATAGGGGATCACCACCAGCATGGTGCAGACTGTGTTCTGCCGGTTGATGATCTCGCGCACCTCTCCGGGGGCGATGGTGCAGGAATCGTACGTGCCGAGCACGGTCTCGCGCCCGCCGACGATCACGGTCATCTCGCCGTCGAGCACGACATAGACCTTCTCGAACGGCGTTGAATCGGGACCCGCGCCGCCACCGGGCAGGAACTGCGACAGCCCCACCCACTGGTTCTCCGGGCCGCCGTCCTCGAATCCTTGCAGCCGCAGGCCCACCACATCGCGGTGGTTGGGCGCGTCATAGGGCTGCGCGTCTGCGAAGCGTTTGAACTGCATGCACTCTCCTCCCCGGGAATTGCGTGTTGCGCGCGTCGGATCGAAAGGTTGGCCGGTCAGAAGGCCTCGCCCGGCTCGATCCGGTATCCCTGCCCCTTGTCGATCATGGCGACGAGGCGAATGATGCAGCCGTCGCCGCGATCCCAGTTCCACGGGAAGAAGGCGAAGGTGCAGCGCTTGCCGGTGACCGCGTCGAGATCACCGCCGACGTTCTCGATGCCCAGAATGCCGTTCTTGAAGAGAATGTTGTGCACCGGCTCCCACTCGGGGAAATCGTCCGCCCAGTCGCGTCCGCCGGACCATTCCTTGTATTCCGCCGCCAGATGCGGCAGCAGCGGCCCGTTGCGCTGCGGGCCAATGGCGGTGGCCAGCGGATGGTCGTTGGCCTGGGTGTCGTGGCCGACCACCTTGACGCCCTTCTCCACCATCCAGTCACCGGCCGAGGGCACGAAGCCCGGGCAATAGGCGAAATAGTCGCCGTCCTCATACTGCTTGTGCCAACCGGTGTTGATGATCAGGACGTCGCCCTTGCGGATGGCATGGCCGCAGGCCTTCTCCAGATCCTCGCCGGTGATCGGCTCCCATTTTTTCTTGGGCAGCGAGACGACGAGACCGGTGCCGAAGAAGTGCGGCAGGGGCACTTCATCGATGAAGGGCGTGCCCTGCACCACATGCGCCGGCGCGTCGATATGGGTGGTGGCGTGCATCGTCGTGGTGATGCGCTGCGACAGCACACCGGATTTCGCCATATAGTGGATGCGCTCGATTTTCGTGTCTTCGAAGTACGGCCAGTTCGGGTTCTGGAACCCGAAGCGATGGGACAGATTGTAGAATTCCAGACCCATCGTATTGTCGAGGTTGCCTTCGAACTCGATGCCACGAACCTTGACCATGCTGCGCGTCCTCCCTGGTGCCACCTGTTTTGCCTCAGGCTGACAATAACCACATTGTGGTACAAGCGTATTGCTATATGATACAGCCTGTCAATATGCATTGACGAGATCGCCACCGAATGGAATGAGGCCCGTCAACGCCCGCGTCTGTCCGCGGCACGACGCAAGACAATCGGACCTGGAGCCCGCACCGATGACCGAAGGACTTGATGTGAGAGAGCATCCAGACACCCCAACGGAGGCTCGCGCTCATCCGGCCAACGGCATCCAGGTGATATCGCGCGCCGCCAGCGTGCTGCGGAGCCTGCGCGACGAGCCGGAAGGCCTGAGCCTCGGCCAGATCGCCGACCGGGTCGGCTTGCCGCGCTCCACCGTCCAGCGGATCGTCAACGCGCTGGCCGCCGAGCGATTGCTGATGGCCGCCTCGCCCACCGGCCGCGTGCGCCTGGGGCCGGAGCTGATCGCCCTGGCGGCGAACTCGAAAATCGACCTGGTGGAGATCGTCCATCCCTACCTGCGGCTGCTGTCGGAGGAGACCGAGGAAACCATCGATCTGGCGGTGCTGCGCAAGGACCATCTGGTCTTCGTCGATCAGGTCGTCGGCTCGCAACGGCTGCGCGCGGTCTCCGCCGTCGGCGAGGTGTTTCCGCTGCACAGCACGGCCAACGGCAAGGCGGCCCTGTCACTGATGCGCGACACCGAAATCCTCGACCTGCTGCATGAGCCCTTCCCGTGTCCGACAGGAAACTGCCACACAACCTTCGACGGCCTGTTTGCCGAACTCGCCGAGGTCCGTGAAAGCGGCCTTGCGTTCGATCTGGAAGAAAACACGATCGGCATCAGCGCCGTGGGCGCCGCCTTCCGTGATACCGCGGGCACGATCTACGCGCTGTCAATCCCGGTCCCCAGCCACCGCTTTGCCGAACGCAGGGACGCGCTCGCGCCGCGCATCCTGGCGGTGCGCGACAAGATCCGCGGCGTGCTCGGCACGTGAGAAATCACGGCTGCGAATAGAGCGATCGGATGATGCCCGTCATCGTATTGACGGCGGGAAACGGGTTGGTCGATTTACGGTAGGCGACACCGGCCTCGTAGTGCCAGAAGGTACCGCGCACCGCAAGCGGCACGATGCCCATCATGTCGGCGTAGGCCAGCATCGGCTTGGGCACGTTGGCAAGAAAGTCGCTGCCCTTCACCGTCTGCAGGATACACAGGATCGACGACGCCTGAAGACGCGCGTTTGCCGGCCGCAGACCGTTGGCGGAGAAGAACGAGCCTATATGGCTGCGGCCGATATGGTCGCCGGCGAGCATCGCCCATGGGTACTCCAGCAGGTCCTCCGGCCGCGCTTCCTCAAGCCCGGCAAGCGGATGATCGTGCCGCGCCACCATCACGTGCTCGACGTCGAACAGATGTTCCTTGACCACCTCCGGATGAGCGGGGAAATCCAGCGAGCCGCACAACATGTCGGTTTCCCCGCCGAGCAGTTCCGGCAGCATGGTGTCCAGCACGCCGCCGCGCACGTTGATCTGCATGTTCGGCTGCTGAGCATGGAAGGCGGCGATCGCCGGCGGCAGATAGTGCATCAGCCAGACCGGACCGGCGCCGATATTGATGGTGCCCGAATGCCCGCCCTTCATCGCCGCGATGTCGGCGATGGCATGCTGATATTCGAGCGACATCAGCCGCGCCCGCTTGGCCAGAGCCTGACCGAAGCGCGTTGTCACCACCCCGTTGGGCAGCCGCTCGAACAGCTCGACGCCGAGATTGTCCTCAAGATTGCGGATGCTCTTGGTCAGAGCCGGCTGCGAGATGTGCAGCGCCTCCGCCGCCGCCGTCACACTGCGGTGGTCGACGACGGCGAGAAAGTGGCGAAGCGCGCGCGATTCCATGGATGCGTCCTGAAGCAAGCGGACCGGCGATCGTCCGCCGGCCGATACTGCGATTTTTCACAGACGAGAACAATCGGCCGGCCGAGGTCACCTTACTGGCACCCTAGCCGAACTCCGGCCGGGTGAATGCGCCGTCCTCGTAGAAGCCCGACGCCAGGATCAGGTCGAGCTGCGGCGGCGTGGCGAAACCCGCGCAGACAAAGGTGCCGTCGGTCTTCTCGCTGCCCGCCGTGCCATGCGGAATGCTGGCCGGCACCACCAGCACGTCGTTCTCACGCGCCTCGATCCAGGCATCCTCGATATAGAACAGCCCTTCCCCCTTCACCGCGATGATGCGCTCGGGCGAGACGGGATGAATGTGGATGTCGAAGAGTTGTTTGGGCTGATGCACCACGCAATTGTAGCCCACCAGCGCGCTGCCGCCATGCCCCGGCCACAGGATCAGCCGCAGCGGCACCACGACAGGCGACTTGGCGCCCTTGTAGATATTGAACAACCCGCCATTGCGCCGCACGTCGTCGGCATCGAGGTTCCAGGCGCGAAGATGCGGATGGGACTCGTTGAGATGGGTCTCGTTTGAAGGCAGCGGTCCAAGTTTGCTGCCGGCCGCTTGTGCGTTGCGCACCGCAAGATCGATCGCGTCGAAATTGAACTGCCGGGATTCCGGCGAGATGAATCCCGTGCCGGCATAAATGTCGAGATTTGGCGGTGAAATGGCGTTGGCGAGGATGAAATCCTGACCGGCCGATTTCGCGCAGCGCACGCCGTGCGCGACGCCGGCGGGAAAATAGGCGACATCGCCCGCTTCGATTTCGGCCCATTCGCCGCGCACGAAGACCTCGCCCCTGCCCGACAGACAGACCATCGCCTCGTCCGACATGCCGAGCCGATACAG
The DNA here is from genome assembly GCF_003432385.1 of Breoghania sp. L-A4. Classification (NCBI taxonomy): domain Bacteria; kingdom Pseudomonadati; phylum Pseudomonadota; class Alphaproteobacteria; order Hyphomicrobiales; family Stappiaceae; genus Breoghania; species Breoghania sp. L-A4. The sequence continues at coordinate 4,800,337 of NZ_CP031841.1, forward strand.
CGGGCTCTCGTCGCCAGGCTGCACGATCATCACATGCAGGCTCGATTCGGTGGGGCCGACGCCCGGCCAGATGACCAGCCGGGTATGAATCCCGTTGATGCGCGTCTCCACGCCGTCATTGAGGCTGAAGACGGCCCCATGCGTCCTGATTTTCTCACGCGTGCGGTTCACCGCATAATAGGACGCCGTATCCAAGACCTCTGCCCTCCCCGTGGCATGACATTTGTTCATCCGGCACCGGCGTTGTTCATACGGCCGGGCTGAAAAGACCGTCTCTTGCGACGGTTTCATGCCTGCTATTGTAAAATCGAAAATTTCGTCTGTCGTGCAATAACCGCTTGTTTTGCTATACCTTTCATTGCCGGACACATAACAAAATTGCATTACCCGCGCTTCCCGCCGCCGACTAGGCTGACCATCCCGAAAATCGCCCGGACGAGGCCATGCCGACACAGGTCCTGATCATCGAAACGCATGGCGCCTTCTATGCCGCCGAACTGCGCAAACGCTTCACCGGCGTCACTGTGACCGCCGTTGCCTCCGCATCCGAGCTGCCCGAGGATCTCGATCACTTCGATGTGCTGATCGCCTTCGGCATCGGCATCAACGACGCGATTCTGAAGCGCATGACGGGGCTGAAATGGATCCAGTCCCTGGCGACCGGCGTGGATCATTTCCTGCGGTGCCAGTCATTGCGCCGCGAGGTTTTGCTCACATCGTCGCGCGGGATCCACGCAGCCCCCATGCGCGAATCGGCGCTATTCATGATGCTGGCCGTCAACCGCAATGCGGGCCGGCTCGCGCGCAACCAACGTGACCATCACTGGCAGCGCCACCCCTGGCCGCTGCTCGACGGCAAGACCGCGGTCATTGCGGGCACCGGCGTCTCCGGATCCGCTGTGGCATCGGCGCTGAAGGCATTGGGCATGCACACCATCGGAATCACCCGCACCCCGCGCGCGGTCGATGGCTTCGATGAGCTGGCGACGTTCGACCAGTTGCCGCAATGCGTCGCGCGCGCCGACTACGTCATCAACATCCTGCCCGGGAGCGAGGACAACGCACAGGTCTTCGACGCAACGGTGTTCTCGCGGATGAAGCCATCCGCCTATTTCATCAACATCGGCCGCGGCGAAACCGTCGACGAGAGGGCGCTGATCGCGGCGCTCGGCGCGGACGGCATTGCGGGGGCGGCGCTCGATGTCTTCGCCGGCGGCGCGCTTGCTGCCGACAGTCCGTTCTGGGACATGCCCAACGTTTTCGTCACGCCGCATATCGCCGGTTTCTGCAACGAATACGAAGAGCTGGCGCTGCCGGTCATCGAACGAAACATGACGTGCTTCCTGGAAGGGCGCCCCGACGCCATGCACAACCTGATTGCCCGATGACGCGTCGCCACGACGCCCTTCTCTGGAGAGATCCGACATGATCCCCGTGCGCGACCGCCTCGTCTCCCGCATCTCGACACCCGAGCTCGAACGCCGCTGGGCGCTCACCCGCGCCATGATGGCAGAGCACGGAATCGATGTTCTGGTGATGCAGAATTCCCAGGAATTCGTCGGCGGCTACGTCAAGTGGTTCACCGACATCCCGGCCAAATACGGCGTGCCCACAACGGTGATTTTTCCGCGCGACGAGGAGATGATCGTCATCGAGCAGGGTCCACGCGGAACCATCCGCACGCCGCAGGACGCCGGCGACACATGGCCGTGGCGCGGCGTGCAAAAGCTTCTCGCCACACCCTACACGGTCGACGAGGTGACCTGCGACACGGCGGACGCGGCGCTGGCCGTGGCGGCGCTCAGGGCGCTGAAACCGGCACGCATCGGCTGGCTGGGACTCGGCGCGATGCGCTACAGTTTCGGGGCTCACCTGCGTGAAGAATTGAGCGCCGTCGACTTCGTCAACGCCGCCTATGCGCTCGATCCGATCAAGGCGGTGAAGAGCCCAGAGGAAATGGAACTGCTGCGCCAGACCGCCGCCTTGCAGGACAAGGCGCTCGAGGCGGCCTTCGCCGCGGCCGAGCCGGGCATGTTCGAATTCGAGCTCGTCGCCATCGCCCGAAAGCGCGCGGAGGATCTCGGCTCCACGCAGGGGCTGATCCTGTCGGGCTCCGCGCCCGTCGGCATTCCGCCGGTCAAAGGCCCGAGCCACTTCCAGGGACGGCAATTGCGCGAGGGTGACCAGTTCACCATTCTGATCGAGGTCAACGGCCCTGGCGGGCTCTACACGGAACTGGGCCGCACCTGTGTGCTGGGCCGGGCCAGCCAGGACATGCTCGACGAATTCGAGATCGCCCGCGCGGCGCAGGATCACACGCTTGCCAACCTGCGGCCAGGCGCGCTGCCGGCCGATATCTGGAACGCCCACAACGCGTTCATGCGTGCAAACAACCGCCCCGAGGAAGGCCGGCTCTTTGCCCATGCGATGGGATACGATCTTGTGGAACGCCCGGCGCTGCGCGACGACGACCCGATGCCGCTGGCCGCCAACATGTGCGTCGCCGTCCACCCCACCTATGTGACGCCGACCACCTACACCTGGCTGTGCGACAATTATTTCATCACCGAAGACGGCGTCAGCGACTGCCTGCACAAGACCGAGAAGAAGATCTTCGAGCTGTAGACGCCGGCGGGCCGCTCAATAGAGCAGCCCCGGCAGCCACGACACGAGCTCCGGAAACACCGCGATCAGGCCGATCAGCGCGAGCTGGGCCGCGATGAACGGCAATACCCCCGTAAAGACGACGCGCATGCTGACGTCGGGCATCTGCTCGGCGATGACATAGAGGTTCATGCCCACCGGAGGTGTGATCAGTCCCAGCTCGACGATCAGCACCAGATAGATGCCGAACCAGATCATGTCGAAGCCGCTGGCGAGCACCAGCGGCGCGAACAGCGGCGTGGTGATCAGGATGATGCCGATGCCGTCGAGAAAGCAGCCCATGACGATGTAGAACAGCGTCAGAATGAGGATGACGCCGAAGGGGCCGAGATTGAGATCGGTGACCCATCCCGCGAAGGCCAGCGGCAACCGGGTCTGCACGACGAAGAACGAAAACATGAACGTCGCCAGGATGATGAAGAACAGCATCGCCGTGGTCTGCGTCGCGTTGCGGATGCTGGCGAGGATCTTCGCGCGATCGAGCCGGCGGCGCAGCACTCCCAGCAGCAACGCCAGAAAGGCGCCGACGGCCGCGGCCTCCGTGGGGCTGAACCAGCCGAGATAGATGCCGCCGACGGAACCGCCGAACAGGATTGCCACCTCCCAAAGGGCCGACAGCTCGCGCCAGCCCTGCCAGCGTTCCGCCGCCCCCTCTTTCGGCACGATGCCCTTCACGGTGGCGATCAGCACCATCACCACAAGCGCGTAGAACACCGTCAGCAGCACGCCGGGAATGATCGCGGCGGCAAACAGCTGCGGCACGGACTCGCGCGCGATCGCCGCGTAAATCAGCAGGATCACGGAAGGCGGAATGAGAATGCCGAGCGTGCCGCCAGCCGCCACGGTGCCGGACGCGAGTCCCGGCGCGTATCCGGCCTCGCGCATTTGCGGGATCGCAACCCGGCCCATCGTGGCCGCCGTGGCCAGCGACGAGCCGCAGACCGCGCCGAAACCGGCACAGGCCCCCACGGTGGCGAGCGACAGCGAGCCGCGATATCCGCGAAACAGAAGATTGGCGCTGCGGTAGAGGTCGCGCGACAGGCCCGAGGCGTTGGCGAATTCTCCCATCAAGACGAACAGGGGCACCACCGAGAGCGAATAACCGTTGGTCAGCTCCTGCGGCAACGCGCCGAGAACCAGGGTCGCCCGCGTCCAGCCGTCGATGGCGATATAGCCGCAAAAGGCCACCAACCCCATGGCGATGGCCACGGGAACACGCGCCAGGATCAGGATCAGAAGCGCCAGGACGCCGACCCCACCGACAAGTTCAGGCGTCATGACTGGAATACTCCGAGGACATGCCGGCATCCGCGCCGCGCGCGGTCCGCACCACACAAATCGTACAGATCAGGATCGAGATGCCGACGCCCAGCAGCATCGGGGCCCAGAACCAGATCACCGGCATGCCGAGGTCCATGGTCCGGTCGCCGAAATCCCACGCGTCGTAGGCGGGTGCGATCATGTAGCGGCCCAGCAGCGCCATGAAGACCAGCGCCGCGAACGCCGCGAACCGTTTCAGCCAGCGCACCAGCGCGCGCGGCATCACCTCATCGAGAATGTTGACGGTGATGTGCCGTTCGGTCGCGAAGACCTGCGGCAGGGCAAGGAACACAACGCAGACCAGCGTGAACTCCACGAGTTCGAAGGCGCCGAAGATCGGAGTGTTGATGGTCCACCGCATGACGATGTCGACAACGGTCACCATCATCATGAAAACAAGGGCGAACGCGGCGACGTGTTTCATCAGCGCCGCCGCGCGCGCGACCAGACGGAAGATCATCATTGCGACCCGCCGCCGGTACCGCTGCGAGATCCGAGTGCCTGCCCGGTCACGCGCCCGCAGCCTTCATCTTCGCGTAGACTTCGCGGGCGGGCAGACCCTTTTCGTCGAGCTCGCCAAGAAAATTTTCGGTGACCGGCGCGATGGCCGCCTCGAAATCGGCGCGCAGTTCAGGCGACATGGTGTCGATCTGCGCCTTCTCGCCCATCACCTCGCGGCCATGCACTTCCGCTTCGTCAAACGCCCGGCCGATGCGGGCGGCAGCCTCCGGACCGGTCGTATCGTCGATCAGCTTGCGTAGATCCTCCGGCAGGCTTTCGTATTTCGCCGGATTCATCATCAGTGCGAACGTCGCGGCGTTGATGCCCGGTTCCAGGACATACTTCGTGACATCGCCAAGCTTGAAGGCCGCGGCGCCCTCGAACGGCAGCAGTGCCCCGTCGACGACGCCCTTGGACATGGAATCGGCGATTTCGTTCGGCCGCACGGCGACGGGCGTTGCCCCCAGCGCCTGGATCGTCTCGGCGAACAGCCGGCCCGCGTGCCGGATCCGCAGGCCCTTCAGATCGTCAACCGAAGTGATCCGTTTCTTCGACATGTTGAGGTTCAGCGGCGGCACCACGATCGTGTAGAGCGCGCGAAGCCCCTCGTATTCCTTGGACAGATAGTCGGGAATAAGTTCCGTCAGGGCCTTCGACGAGGCCTCGCTGGACTTCACCAGGAACGGCAGGTTGGCGACCTCGGTCAGCGGATAGCGCCCCGGCGTGCCGCCGTGCAGCGAAAAGGCGATATCCGCCACGCCGCGGCGCGCCAGATCGAACTGTCGCGGCATCGGCCCCATCTGGGCGGCGGGGAAAATCGCCAGCTTAATGCGCCCGCCGGACTTGTCCTCCAACTCCTGCCCCCAACGAACCAGTTCCTTGTGAATGGTGTGCTGCGGCGGCAGGAAGTGCGAAACCTTCAGCTCGATGGTTTCAGCCGCCACGCCACCGGCGGCGAACAATCCGGCCGCCAGGCCTGCAGCCAGCACTGCGGCGGAAAACAGTGGTCGCACTCTGCGTGTGATAGACATATTCCGATCCCTCCCGTGGAACTTCGAAAGCCAAGGCTCTGCGGCCGCATGCTCTCGGGCGGGGACGGGAAGCGAACCGGATCGTCAATCGCGGACGGCCGGCGCGGCCCCATGCGCCCCCGCAAGCAACATCTCTGCATCCGAGCGGAGGCAGATTGCTCACTGAACGAAGCCTAGTCGCGGGGCATGGCGCCCGAAAATGCAATTTGCTCGTCAACCCATAACCGACGGCTATGTCGCCGGTCATGAAGTGAAACGCAGACACATCCGCGGCTTTCGCATAAACCCCGGCGAGGTTATTGTCGCCGCCACACAGCGTCGCGAATCCTTTGATTGCCACGTCTCACCTGTGTCCGCCGCGCGATCTCGCGGCGCCAAAATCGGGAACGCATCCGCATGGACGCACAGAAGGCCGACGATATGAATGGCGATGCGCCGCAGACCATGGACCGCATCCGCCTTGCCGCGGACGTCCTCGCCCGATGCCGGCGGGATGGCAGGACGATCGACCGGCTGCCCGAGGCGTGCCGCCCGTGGACCGTAGCGGAAGCGTTTCTGATTCAACGCGAAGTCGCCGTTCGCCTCGACGTCACCTCGATCGGCTGGAAGGTGTCCCCCTTTGGCGAGGGCAGTGCGGTCGCGGCGCCGATTTTCGCCAGCGACATCCATCCCTCGCCTTGGGAAGCCACCGGCGTCACGGACATGGAAGGGGAAATCGTCTTCCTGCTCGCCCACGACCTGCCGCACCGGCCGGGCGAGCCATACTCCCGCGAGGACATCTGCGCGGCGATATCGAACTACGCGCTGGGTTTTGAGCTCATCCGCGCGCGCATCGCCAGCCCCGAGGCGTCCTATGAGGAACGTCTCGCCGACTGCCTCGTCAACTTCGGCCTGGTGATCGGCACCCAGCGCGACTTCACCGGCGAAAGCTGCCTGCCGCAAGACAGGGTGGCGCTCTCGGTCAATGGTGAGGAACGCGCCTACACGCCCAAGCCGATCGACCCGGTGGGCATCGTCCAGCTCTATGCCAATGCGGGCGGGGATGCCTTCGGCGGGCTGCGGGCCGGACAATGGGTCATCACCGGCGCCTTGACGGGAATGGTGCCGGCGGGCCCCGGCGAGGCCTGGCACGCGGAACTGGATGGGCTGAGCGTATCCTTCGAGAACCTCGGCAGCGGCGCCTGATCGCGCGCCTCGCTCACGAGTCCGGCGTGATCTCCGTCAGCAGGCCGTATTCGCCCGGCTGACGGTGGGCCGGGAAATTGAAGATATTGTCCTGGATCTCCCGGCAGCGATCGAGATCGCACTCGGCGATCGCCAGTTCGTCGCCAAGACCCGCGCATTGCGCGACGATTTCGCCGGTCGGCGCGATGATGCAGCTTCCGCCGATTAGGTCGCAGCCCTCCTCGCGCCCCGCCTTGGCGACACCGACGACCCATGTGCCGTTCTGGTAGGCGCCCGCCTGCATCACCAGATGGTTGTGAAAATCCTGCAGGTGATCGTGCTCCGGCGCGGGCGGGTAGTGCTGCGGCGTGTTGTAGCCCAGCAGGACAAGTTCGGCGCGCTGCAGCGCAAGCATGCGGAACGTTTCCGGCCAGCGCCGGTCGTTGCAGATGCACAGGCCCACGCGGCCGCCCAAAGCGTCCGCCACCGGAAATCCCAGATCGCCACGCTCAAAATAGCGTTTCTCCAGATGCTGGAACGCCCGCCAGGGCTCCTCGTCCCAGTGACCGGGCAAATGAATCTTGCGGTATTTGGAGAGCACCGCGCCGTCGGGTCCGACCAGGATCGAGGTATTGAACCGTCGCGTCCGCCCCTCCGCATCCATCAGTTTCTCGGCATACCCGAACGAAAAGCCGACGCCCAGCCGGCGCGCCGCATCGAACAGCGGCTGGGTTGCCTCAGACGGCATGTGCGTCTCGAAATAGGCGTCGATCTCCGCCTGGTTGTCCATGAACCAGCGCGGGAAGAAGGTGGTCAGCGCGAGTTCGGGAAACACCACCAGGTGCGCGCCGCGCGCCGCCGCCTCGCCCATCAGGGCAATCATCCGTGCGACGGCGGAGGATCTGGGTTCATCGCGGGCGATAGGCCCCATCTGGGCGGCGGCGATCACAAGCGTTCGGGTCATGGCGGTGCGCTTCGTCTCTTGAGATAAGGCGGATCGGAGTCCGGATCACATCCCTTGCAGGTTTCGCGCCGCGCGTGCCGCGACATCGGCGGCGCTCTCGCCGACAAGCGTCTCGTAGAGCGCGGGATCCGTTGCGCCTTCCGTGCCGAAAACCAGCACCCGCGAGGCGCCATCAAGGGCAAGCGCGGACCGGGCATCGCGATCGGTGGCCGCCAGCATCAGCCCCATCAGGCCGGCGACGGCGGATTCGCCCGCGACGAGCGGCGCGTCGCCGAAGCGGCCCTGCGCAAGCATCCGCATGCCATCGATCGCATCCTCATCGGCGATGCCGATCACCGCGTCGGCAGAAAACTTCAGAATGGTCCAGGCCAATTGGGAAATCTCGCCGCAGGCCAGTCCCGCCATCACCGTATCCAGAGTCCCTTCGACGGCAACGGGCTTGCCGGCCCGGATCGTCTCCAGCCAGCACGCGGATCTGAGCGGATCAACGAGGACAACCGCCGGGCGCGCAGCGCCGTAACGCCGCCACAGATGGGCCGCCACGGCCGCCGCCATCCCGCCTACGCCGGTCTGCAGGAAGACATGCGTCGGCGGCAGCGGATGGAGCCATTGCTGCAGCGCCTCCGCCGCCATCAGTTCATAGCCCTGCATGACGTCCTTCGGGATCTCGGTATACCCGTCATAAGAGGTGTCCGAGACGACGACCCAGCCCTCGCTGTCCGCCTGAGTTTGCGCCTCGCGGACGCTGTCGTCGTAATTTCCTTTGCATCGGACGACACGCGCGCCAAAGCGCTCGATCGCGCGCTTGCGGCCTTCGCTCACCCCGGCGTGGATAAAGATCACGCAGTCGCAGCCGAAATGCTGCGCACCCCACGCGACCGAACGGCCGTGGTTGCCGTCGGTGGCGCAGGCGACCGTCACGCGCTTCGCCAGGCGCGCAAAACCGGCCGTATCGTCGGGATCGACGTTGTTCTTCCGGGCCGCACGGCTCAGCACGCGCCACACCGCATAGGCACCGCCGAGCGCCTTGAAGCTGCCAAGTCCGAAGCGGGGCCCCTCATTCTTGTAAAACAGCGTCGAGACGCCGGCGTGCCGCGCCAGCCCCGCCAGAGAAACCAGCGGCGTCGGCGCATAGCCCGACCACCCCGAGATCGTGGCCCGGGTCGCATCGAGCGCGACCGAATTCAGAATCGCCGCCTGATCCGGACCGTAGAGCGCCCGACGATCTGCGTGATCGTTGAGACAATAGACAAGGGGCTCCGTCATCACCGCAGGCCCAGCGCGCCCGCCGCCCCAATCAGTGCGCCATCGCGGCCGCATCCGGCAAGCAGCGAGAGCCCCACCGGCGCGCCTTCCAGCGTCGCACCGGGCAGCGACAGTTCCGGATAACCGTTCAGCCCGCCGATGCACAGGACGCTCATCGCCGCCTTGCGGTAGGCCTCCTGGTCATCCGCCGACGCATCGAGCAGCGGCGCCGGCCCATGCACCGTGGGCACGATCATCACGGTCGCCGGCCCCATCAGCGCATCCATGTTCTCGCGGATCGCGCGGCGCGCCTTGGTCGCGCTCTCGAACGCCTGCGCGGTGATCCTGCCGGCCATGGCGAAACGCTCGGCGACGCCGGGGCCGAAATCAGGCGCATTGCCGGTGACCCAATCCCCCAGATCCCGCCAGACCTCGAACCCCTGATGGGTGCGGAAGGTCTCGAACCAGCTTTCGAGATCCGGCAGAGGATCGGTGCGGGCGGGACCGAAGGCGGCGATCGCGGCCTCGAGACGCGGCGCATGCGCGGCGCGCAGCGCGCCGGACACGTGCGACCAGACGTTTTCCGGCAGCCACACCTCTGGCGCGGGATCGTCGGATGCCGGGACGATGCCGAACGCAGCCGACACCCGCGCCAGCGTCGGCAGGTCCCGCGCGAACCAGCCCGCTACATCGAAACTTTTGGCAAGCGGGGCCAGACCCGCCGCATCGATGCGGCCGTGCGTCGCGCGCAGTCCGAACAGACCGCAGAAGCTCGCCGGCGCGCGCACCGAACCGCCGGTGTCGCTGCCCAGCGCGAAATCCACCAGACCGGCCGCCACGGCGGACGCTGATCCCGAGGACGATCCGCCGGGAACGCGGTCGGGCGCCGCGGTATTGATCGGCGTGCCGGAATGCGCGTTCATGCCCAGGAGGCTGTAGGCGAGTTCGTCCATGTGGGTGACGCCGACAACATGCGCTCCCGCATCCACGACCGTTTGCACGGCGGCGGAATGCGCCGTTGCGGCGGCATGGGTTCGCTTCCAGGTCGGGTTGCCATTGCCCGTCACGCGCCCGGCGATGTCGTAGTTGTCCTTTACCGCGCAACTCAGTCCCGCCAGCGGGCCCGAGGCGCCACGGATCGGGGTTGCGAAGACGTCGGCGAAGGCATGGACGGTGTCATCAATCATGAAAAGCTCGTCTGGAAGGATTGGAAGTGCACGGCGGTGGTGCCGCTGCTCACAGGCGAATGTCGCACCGCGCGGCGGCAGCGCGGATGTGGTTGGCCAAAGCGGCGCAGGCTCCGGCAGTATCGCCCGCCTCCAGCGCCTCGACAATCATCAGATGCTCACTCGCGGTGTCATGGACCCGCTCGATAATGACCATCGGCACCCACTGGCTGTCCTGCATGGCCTGACGCATCTGCGCCTGAATCTCACGAAAGATCCGGTTGCCGCACCGCTGGTAGATCAGATCGTGGAACAGCGTGTCCTGTTCCGCGGCGCCCACCGCGTTTCCGGCCTGCGCCGCCTCCAGCAAGGCTTCGGCCCCGGCGCGCATGGCGACAATATCACCCGCCGAAAGCCGGGGCGCCGCGAGCGCAAGCGCCGCCGGCTCGAGCGCCGCGCGGAACTGATACACCTCGCGCAATGAATGATCGCGACTGAAGCGCCACCGGTCGGCGGGTGAGCCTCCGCCACGCTCGGATACATAAACGCCGCGACCGACCTCGACGCTGACAATCCCGAGCGTTTCCAGCATCGAGATGCCCTCGCGGATCGAGGGCCGCGAGGCGTGCAGCATGTGGGTCAGCTCGCGTTGCGAGGGCAACTGATCACCGGCCTTCAGGTTCCGTTCGGCGATCATCGCCTGGATGGCTTCCGCGACGCGGGCGGGCACGGAGCGGCCTGACGGCTCTGGTGCGCCTCTCCTCTCGGCGCCGGCGGCAAATTCCTCTGACACTATTTTGGTCACTTTCGCCTAAATAATCGCCTTGCGCAAAAATAGAGCACTTCATAGGCTCAACTGGTCAGACCGGTCAGGCCACACAAGTGGTAACGCGATTTTGCGCCCCCCGGCAAGCAGTAAAAAACAGGGCGAATACGGCGCATGATGCCAGAGTCGAGCAACACAAAGAACACGTCGGACGCGCGAACGCTGATGCCGCGAAGGCTCGAGGATTCTGCGTTTGAACCCTATGGCGACATCGCGGTGCGCTCCGCGCCGGTCCCGACCAACGAAGGCTACGCCACCCGCGAAGACGGCCTGTTCAGCGTCGCGGCAACAACGCCGAAAGCCGGAACGCCCGGCGGCCCGGCATGGCCAGATCTTCGTCTGTGTCTCTCGACCTTCGAGCTCGCACCACGCACCACGCCGGTCAGCATCGCCATACTGGAGCGCCACCCGCACTCGCCGCAAGCATTCTTCCCGCATGGCAATGCCCGCGCGCTGATCGTTGTGGCCGCGCCGCATGAAGACGGCAGCGTCAACGAAGCCACGCTCCAGGCCTTCATCTCCTCCGAGGGGCAGGGCTTCGCCTATCGCCCCGGCATCTGGCATGCCGCGCTGACCAGCCTGGAGGCTCCGGCAACCTATTTCGCGACGCAATGGACCGGCACCGCCGAGGACTGTGTCACCCACAAACTCGACAGGCCCGTCCGCATCGAAGGTCAAGCCTCATGCGTCTGAACCTGTTCACAGAACCGCGCACAGCGGTCGCATCGCCTAGGGGGAATTCAGGTCGCATTCAACACTCATTCGGGGGCTGCGCGTAATCCGAAACGGGCGCGCGGTTGCAATACTTCCAGAAAGGATCTCGCAGATGGCTCTCAAATCCTTGAGAGTTGCCGCCCTGGCCGCCGTCGCACTGACGGCCCTGGCAGCAACTCCCTTCAGCGCATGGGCCGCAGGCACCCTGCGCGTCGGCATGACCGCCTCGGACATCCCGCTGACCACCGGCCAGACCGACCAGGGCGGCGAAGGCATGCGGTTCATGGGCTACACGGTCTATGATTCCCTGATCGAATGGGACCTGACCAGCGCTGACAAGCCGTCGGTGCTGATCCCGGGTCTGGCGACGGAATGGAGCGTCGATCCCGACGACCAGACCAAATGGACCTTCAAGCTGCGCGAAGGCGTGAAGTTCCATGACGGCAGCGACTTCACCGCGCAGAACGTCGTGTGGAACCTCGACAAGCTGCTCGACGCCGACAGCGAGCAGTACGACCCGCGCCAGTCCGCGCAGGGCAAGTCCCGCATCCCCGCCGTCGCCTCCTACACGGCGATCGACGATCTCACCCTGGAAATCACCACCAAGACGCCCGATGCGACGCTGCCCTACCAGCTCGCCTGGATCCTGATGTCGTCGAAGGCAAACTGGGAAGCCCACGGCAAGAGCTGGGAAGAAGTGGCCAAGGAGCCGTCAGGAACCGGCCCGTGGAAGCTCGAGAGCTTCGTGCCGCGCGAACGCGCCGAACTCGTCCCCAACGAGACCTATTGGGACGAAACCCGCATCCCGAAGCTCGACAAGATGGTCTTGATGCCGCTGCCCGAGCCCAACGCCCGCACCGCGGCGCTTCTGTCGGGTCAGGTCGACTGGATCGAGGCTCCGGCGCCCGACACCATCCCCGCGCTGACCGGCAACGGCTTCAACATCGTCTCCAACGCCTATCCGCACAACTGGACCTGGCACCTCTCGCGTCTGGAAGGCTCGCCGTGGAACGATATCCGCGTGCGCAAGGCGGCCAACCTGGCGATTGACCGTGAAGGCCTGGGCGCCCTGCTCGGCGGCCTGATGGTTCCGGCCAAGGGCTTCCTGCCGCCCTCCTCGCAGTGGTTCGGCAAGCCCACATTTGATGTGAAATTCGATCCGGAAGCCGCCAAGGCCCTGCTCGCCGAAGCCGGCTACGGCCCGGACAAGCCGCTCAAGGTGAAGGCGCTGATCTCGCCGTCGGGCTCAGGCCAGATGCTTCCGCTGCCGATGAACGAATACGTCCAGCAGAACCTGGCCGACGTCGGCATCGAGGTCGAGTTCATGGTCGTCGAATGGAACCAGATGATCAATCTGTGGCGCGCCGGCGCCGCCGATCCGGCCGTCGAGGGATCCGAGTCGATCAACTTCACCTACTTCATCCAGGACCCGTTCACCGGCCTGATCCGGCACCTGTCGTGTGACCTGATCGCGCCCAACGGCACCAACTGGGGCCACTACTGCGATCCGGAGATGCAGGAGCTGTTCAAGCAGATCCGCACTACCTTCGACGCGGCGGAACAGGACGAGGTCCTGCGCAAGACGCACGAGAAGTTCGTCAACGAAGCCCTGTTTCTGATGGTTACCCATGACGTCGCGCCGCGCGCCATGAGCCCCAAGGTCGAAGGCTTCGTGCAGGCGCAGAACTGGTACCAGAACTTCTCCTCCATCTCGATGGCTGAGTAAGCACCTCGGGCCCGCGGCGCGTTGCGTGCCGCGGGCCTCCTTTTTTCCGATGCCACGGCCTGCCCGCGTCTGGCACCGCTGATGCATAGAGTTCGGCGCACCCTTTCACCGGCACCGGCCCAGCGAGACCTTTCATGTTCACCTATCTCGTCCGCCGTCTGATCTATGTGCTGCCCGTCGCCATCGGCGTCAGCATGTTCTGTTTTCTGCTGGTGCATATCGCGCCCGGCGATCCGCTGACTGCGATCATGCCGGTGGATGCGACCCAGGAGGAGCAGGCGGCCATGCGCTCGGCCTATGGCCTCGACAAGCCGCTTCCCGTGCAATACGCGATCTGGATTTCCAAGGCCGTGCAGGGTGATCTCGGCAAGTCCATCGCTACCGGCAGGCCCGTTTCCGGCGAGGTGATGCGCGCGGTCGCCAATTCGCTGCTTCTGGCCGCGGCCGCCAGCGTCATCGCCTTTCCCATCGGCATCTTTCTCGGTTTCCTCGCCGGTTATTTCCGCGACACGATCTTCGACCGCGCCATCACCGCCGTGGCGATCACCGGCGTCTCCGTGCCCAATTACTGGCTCGGCATCGTGCTGGTCATCGTGTTCTCCGTGCAGCTCGGCTGGCTGCCCTCGATGGGCGCCGGACCCGGCGGCTCGGGCGAATGGGCCTGGGATTACGCCCACATGCGCCACCTGATCCTGCCCGCCGTGACGCTCGCCGTGGTGCCCATCGGCATCGTCGCACGGACCATCCGCGCCCTGGTCGGAGATATCTTCTCGATGGATTTCGTCCAGGCGCTCTACGCAAAGGGCATGCGCCACCCCGACGTGCTGCGCCATGTGATCCGCAACGCGGCCCCCACCGCATTGTCGGTGATCGGCCTGCAGCTCGGCTACCTGCTCGGCGGCTCGATTCTGATCGAGACGGTGTTCAACTGGCCTGGCTCCGGCTTCCTGCTGTCCAACGCCATCTTCCAGCGCGACCTGCCGCTTCTGCAGGGCACGATCCTCGTGCTGGCGCTGTTCTTCGTCACCGCCAATCTCATTGTCGACGTCGCCCAGGCCGCGATCGACCCGCGCATCAAGAGGACATGAGCATGGCCGCAACCGATGTGACCGAGCTCATCGAGCCGGTCGTCAGGACGCAGGGCTATTGGAGCGGCGTGTTTCGCCGTTTCCGCAAGGATCCCGTCGCCGTCACCTGCGCCGCGATCGTGCTGCTGCTGATCCTTGCCGCCATCTTCGCGCCCTATCTCGATCTCGCCGATCCCTACAAGAGCTCGATGATCAAGCGGCTCAAGCCCATCGGCACCGATGGTTTTCTGCTCGGAACCGACGAGCAGGGCCGCGACATGTTCGCCCGCCTGATCTACGGCGGACGGCTGACGCTGTTCATCGGCCTGATGCCAGTGGTCTTCGCCTTCATCATCGGCAGTTGCCTGGGGCTGGTCGCGGGCTACGCCGGCGGTCTCGTCAACACGCTGATCATGCGCACGATCGACGTGTTCTTCGCCTTTCCTTCCGTGCTGCTGGCGATCGCCATCTCGGGAGCGCTGGGCGCGGGTATCTTTAACAGCCTTGTGTCCCTGACCATCGTCTTCATCCCGCCGATCGCCCGCGTGGCGGAAAGCGTCACCTCCAGCGTGCGCTCGCTCGACTACATCGACGCGGCGCGGGCGTCGGGCGGCGACGCGCTGACGATCATCCGGGTGCACATCATCGGCAACGTGCTGGGACCGATCTTCGTCTACGCCACCAGCCTCACCAGCGTGTGCATGATCCTGGCCGCCGGCCTGTCCTTCCTGGGCATCGGCGTGCGCCCGCCGGAGCCGGAATGGGGCCTGATGCTCAACACGCTGCGCACAGCGATCTACGTCAATCCGTGGGTCGCGGCGCTGCCGGGACTGATGATTTTCGTCACCTCCCTGTGCCTCAACCTTCTCAGCGACGGACTTCGGAGTGCCATGAATGTCAAGGACTGACACCCGGGCCGCGAGCGGCACAGTGGATCGCGGCGGCCCCAGGCAGCCGCTGATCATCGCCAGGGATCTCAAGAAGCACTTTCCGGTGCGCTCGGGCCTGTTCAACCGCCAGACCGCCACCGTGCACGCCGTCGACGGCGTGTCCTTCGAGGTGCGCAAGGGCGAGACGCTGGGCATCGTCGGCGAGAGCGGCTGCGGCAAGTCGACCACCGCGCGCCTGCTGATCGGCCTTATCGAGCTTGACCAGGGCGAGATCATCTTCGACGGCGACCCGCTTGGCGCCGACATCCAGCTCAAGGAGCTGCGCCGCGGCGTGCAGATGGTGTTCCAGGACAGCTACGCCTCGCTCAACCCGCGGCTGACCATCGAGCAGTCCATCGCCTTCGGCCCGATGGTGCAGAAACTCGACGACCCCAAGGCCCGCGCCCGCGACCTGATGACCCGCGTGGGGCTGGATCCCGACCGCTTCGCCGCGCGCTATCCGCATGAACTCTCGGGCGGCCAGCGCCAGCGCGTCAACATCGCCCGCGCGCTCGCCATGTCGCCACGGCTGGTGATCCTCGACGAGGCGGTTTCCGCGCTCGACAAGTCGGTCGAGGCGCAGGTGCTCAACCTGCTCTCCGATCTGCGCAAGGAACTGGGCCTCACCTATGTGTTCATCTCGCACGATCTCAACGTCGTGCGTTTCATCTCCGACCGGGTGCTGGTGATGTATCTGGGCGAGGTCGTCGAAGTCGGGCCGGTAGACGCCATCTACGAAACACAGGCTCATCCCTATACGGCATCGCTGTTCGCCGCGATGCCGTCGATGGATCCCGACAACCGCACGGAAGAACCGCCGCTGGCCGGTGATCCGCCCAACCCGATTGACCCGCCCGCCGGCTGCCGTTTCCACACACGCTGCCGGTTCGCGGAAAGCATCTGTTCGGCCGCCAAGCCGAAGCTTGCCAAGATCGGCGGCAACGCCGACCATCTCGCGGCATGCCACATCCAGGACGCCGGCTCCGGCCACTCGCTCGCCACCCGGGAGGCCGCCGAATGACGAGCAACCAACTGCTTCGGATCGACGACCTGCATGTGACCTTTCACGGCGAACGGACCGTCCACGCCATCAACGGACTAAACCTCGCCATGCGGCAGGGCGAGATGCTCGGGCTGCTGGGCGAATCCGGCTCCGGCAAGAGCGTAACGCTGAAGACGCTGCTGCGATTGCTGCCGCCCAAGCGCTCGACAGTCGAGGGCACCATCTCCGTCGACGAGACCGACATCATGACGCTCTCGGGCAAGCGCCTGTCGCGCTATCGCGGCGGCGACGTGTCGATGGTGTTTCAGGAACCCGCATTGGCGCTCGATCCGGTCTATACGATCGGCGACCAGATCGCGGAAACCGTGCGGCGTCACAAGGGCTTGAGCAAGGTCGCGGCCATGGATGTGGCGCTCGACATGCTGACCCGGGTGCGCATCCCTTCGCCCGAGCGGCGGCTGAAGACCTACCCGCACGAGATGTCCGGCGGCATGCGCCAGCGCGCCATGATCGCTCTCGCATTGGCCTGCCGGCCGCGCCTGCTGCTGGCCGACGAGCCGACCACGGCGCTGGACGCCACGGTGCAGATCCAGATCCTGCTCTTGCTGCGCGAGCTGCAGAAGGAATTCGGCATGGCGGTGATCTTCGTGACCCACGACATCGGCGTCGCGGTGGAGATTTCCGACCGCATCGCGGTGATGTATGCCGGCGACATCGTGGAAACCGGCACCACCCGCGAGGTCATCAAGAACCCGCGCCACCCCTATACCAAGGGGCTTCTGGCGGCCAATCTGCACGGCGCGGTGAAGGGTGCGCGGCTGGATGCCATTCCGGGTTCGCCGCCGGCGCTGGAGAGCGTGCCCACGGCGTGCTCGTTCGCGCCGCGCTGCGCCTTTGCGCAAGGCGCCTGCCTGGCCGGCGTGCCGCCGAAGGTGGATATCGGCGGCGGGCATCTGGTGGCCTGCGTGAGGGAAATGGCGCCGGCATAGGCGCGCAAAATCTCGCAAAAGCGGTAGGATCACACCGCAAATCGCGCGAATTTCGATCGGGCTGTTGTGTGGTTTTCGCGCTTATGCGAGTTGGATTCGCGCAAGTTTCGCGGAGACCTTGTCGACCGCGGCGCGGATGGGCGCGATCACCGGCACGCCCAACCGTCCGGCGAGCGCCTCAGCGGCCTCGCCCAGCGGCCCGCCGCCGACGATGAGCGCCTGGGCGCCCGCGCGGATCGCGGCATCGCCCGCCAGCGCCAGCGCACGGGTGAGCCCGTCCGGATCGCGCATGACCGCATGCACATCGCCATCGGTCAGAAAGACGCCCGAGAAATCCCGACCATAACCAAGGCCGGCCACACGGCGCCTAATGGCGTCGGCCAGATCCGGTGTCGTGGTGATGACGGCGAACCGGCCGTGCGCGAAGGCTGCCTCGAACGAGGCTTCCGCGATGCCCACGACGGGCACCGAAAGCAGCGCGCGCAGCTCCTCGACGCCCGGATCGCCATAGGCGGAGACGATCACGCCGTCGAAGGCGGCAAGTCCTCCGGCTTGCCCGACGACGGCCTCGGCGGATATCCGCAAGGCCGCCTCATCGGTGATCAGCGCCGCGCCATAGGGCGCGGTCAGTCCCTCAATCGTCAGCCCCGCAGGCGCCTGAGATCGCGCGATCCCAACCATCATCGCCGTGGTCCCGGCATTGGTGTTGGGATTGAGCAGGGCGACGCGCGGCATGCCGGCGGCCATTCAGAAACGCGGCTCGGGCTCGCCGACACTGCGGCAGGCGGCGATCACGGTATTGGCCATCAGCATGGCGATGGTCATCGGGCCGACGCCGCCGGGCACCGGCGTGATGGTGCCCGCCACCTCGGCGCATTCCGCAAACGCCACGTCGCCGACCAGCCGGGTCTTTCCCTCGCCGCGCTCGGGCGCCGCCAACCGGTTGATGCCGACATCGATCACGGTCGCGCCGGGCTTGACCCAGTCCGCCTTGACCATCTCCGGCCGCCCCACCGCGACGACCAGAATATCCGCATCACGGCAGACGCCCGGCAAATCCTTGGTGCGGCTGTGCGCGATGGTGACGGTGGCGTTCGCTGCCAGCAGCAATCCCGCCATCGGTTTTCCGAATAGGTTCGAACGGCCGACGACGACCGCATTGAGACCCGAAAGATCGGGACCATGCACGCGGGTGACGAACAGCATCGCGCCCGCCGGGGTGCAGGACACCAGACCCGTGTCGCTGTCGCCGGAGAACAGCTTGCCGACGTTGTTCACATGCAGCCCATCGACATCCTTGTGCGGGGCGATGGACTGGGTGACGGACAGCTCGTCAAGGTGCTTGGGCAGCGGCAGCTGCACCAGAATGCCGTGCACCGCCGGATCGGCGTTGAGTTCATCGACGAGCTTGAGGAGTTGCTCCTGGGTGGTCTCCGCCGGCAGCGCATGCTGCACGGAATGGAAGCCGCAGGACTTGGCCATCCGCGTCTTCGATCCGACGTAGACCTGGCTTGCCGGATCCTCACCGACGATGACCACCGCGAGGCCGGGCGTCACCCCTCGCTTCGCCTTGAGTTCCGCCGTCGCCTTGCCGACGGTGTCGATGACACCCGCCGCGATCGCTTTCCCGTCCAGTACAGTCGCCATTCCCGATCTCCCCGATGCTTTGCCCAAATCTATCCCATGCGCTCGGAGACATAGCTACCCGGGCCGGGCGGAAAAACAATTGTGCGCTGACCGTTGAGAAACACCCGGTTGTGGACATGCGCGTGCCGGGTCGCAGCGCCCGCGCCTCATCCCGACCACGCCGCACAGGGGCTTCATTCAAATCCATGAACGGAACGCCGGAGCACGTCTGTTCTTCACGGAATCATTTTCCCAGGCAACCGCGCAAGATCTCCAAAACCAAGAAATGGGTGCCCGAAGGGAAGTCTCGAAAGATCTGCAACATCTCGGGAGGCTGACCCATTTGGGCGACATGCCCGGCTGATGGGAGCCGCGTCCGCTTTTCATGGAAACACGCAGGCGCGTCTAACCGCGCTGCGGATAGGAGATGATCGACAGATAGCGGATGGGAAATTTCACAAGCTCTTCCGGCCCGTGCCGCGCGTCGGCATCGAAGAACAGGCTGTCGCCGGGCTGCATGGTGAAGAGCTGGTCGGCGTGGCGGTACACGACCTCGCCCTCGAGCATGTAGAGAAACTCAGTGCCCGCGTGCTGGAAGGCGGGAAAGATGTCCGATTCGGCCGTCAGCGTGATCAGATAGGGTTCCACCACCACGCCGGAGGTGTTGTTCTCGATGTGACCGAGCAGATTGTACTGGTGACCGGCGCGGGTGCCGCGGCGTTCGATCTCGACCCCCTCGCCCGCCTTCACGAAGACCGCGTTGCGCGCCTCCTCGTAGCGCTTGAACAGATCGGTCAGCGGTACGCCGAGGGCGCGCGACAGCGCCTGCAACGTCGTCAGCGAGGCCGACGTGATGCCGTTTTCGATCTTCGACAGCATGCCGACGGAAATGCCGGTCGCGGACGCGAGATCGGCAACCGTGATGCCGAGCTTCTTGCGAAACGCCCGCACCTCGTGACCGATGGCGATTTCCAGATTGTTCTCGCGCGGCTCGCGCAAGGCATGCGGGTCCTGCGCCAGAGCAGGCAAGGTCTCGGCGGAACCGGTCTGCGGCTTGGCTGTGCCCGCCGGCGCCTTTGTGGCGGCTTCCGCACGCGCGACCGACGGCGCGCCGGCGCCGTGACGTTCCGCGGCTCCCTGCTTCTCACCGCCGGACTGGTTGGGTCCCGATGCCGTCGCCATGCTCGTTTTCTCCCTGGATGGAGGTTTTCCGCAGCCCCCTTGCCTCCCTGTGCCACTTACACCGGCAGTGAAAATTTCTCAACCAGGAGGAAATTATTCACGGAGATTTCGGGGTGGGTTTTGAGATCCAGACATCCCGCAGGAAAACGCGCGACTGCCCGGCCTGCGCCTCCATCCCATCCGGCGCGGCAGCTTCTCGCGCGACATTTCGCAGGTCGCGCGAGGGCGCTGGGAGACCTTCCCAGCACGATCACCCGGACGTCACGCGAGATTCTTCCGCACAA
This sequence comes from Breoghania sp. L-A4, assembly GCF_003432385.1. NCBI lineage: Bacteria > Pseudomonadati > Pseudomonadota > Alphaproteobacteria > Hyphomicrobiales > Stappiaceae > Breoghania > Breoghania sp. L-A4. The sequence continues at coordinate 4,820,738 of NZ_CP031841.1, forward strand.
GAAACTCCCGGCGCTGTGGGAGAAAATCGGCTGGCTGGAGCCGCTGGTCCGCCGGCCCGAGTGAAATCTCAGAGTCCCGCCGGCATCTTCGCGCCGCCTTCGGCCATCGCCAGATGGCAAAGATTGCGGCGCCCGGCCGACCGCATGGAAACTAGATCATGGCCTTCTTGCGCGCTGTTGGTTTGTCCGGCCCCGCCGCATCGACGAGCGCACCGTCCGGCGCGGTCAGCGCGTCGGCCGGCATATCCATGTCGACGAACGGCAGGCTGCGCCCGGCCGCCGGGCCATCCCCCGCGCGTCCGCCAACCGGGGCGCTGAGCCCGAGGCTCTGCTTCACCGGCGTGGTGTGCTCGCGCAGAAGCGCTTCGGCGCGCGCGCTGTCGCGCTGGCAGATCGCCTCGACGATGCCGTGATGCTGACGATGGGCATAGTGCAGCATGTCGAACTTCTGCTGCTCCGCCATGTGGTCGAAGGCGATCGCGTCAGGCGCGCCGAAGGGAACCCGGTCGATCAGCGTCTCCATCTGCAGCGACAGGGCGCCGTCCCCGGCCTCGATGATGAGCCCATGAAAGCGCCGGTTCATGTCGGCATAGCGCGCCTCATCGGAATCCTCGAACGCGCGCTTGGCGAAAATCGCGTCGCCCTCGGCAAGACACTCCTCGAAAGCCGCCACAAGCTCCGCACTGGGGCCGGCGGCCGCGATGCGCCGCGCGGCATATCCCTCAAGCAGTCCGCGCAGGTCGATGGCCTCCAGCACATCCTTGACCCGATAGACCCGCACCGCATAGCCGCGCGCGCCCACTCGCGTCAGCAAGCCTTCCTCGACGAGCACGGTCAGCGCGTGGCGTACAGGGGTGCGCGAGACGCCCAACTCGTCCGCGAGCGCGGCTTCGGAGTATTTTTCGCCGGCCTTGAAGGTGCCGTGCATCACCCGCGATCTCAGCTCGGTGATGACCTGACTCTGACGTGTTCCGGCTTTGGCGCGTCTCATGAACGGATCTTCTTGTTGGCGTGAATGGGGCACGGGCGGCGGGACTGTGCCTACCAGTAGCGGGCCATGATCTCCCGTGCCCACTCCGGCTCGCACCGCTCTCCGCGCGGATCATATCCCGACCACACCGGTTTGACGTCCAGCACCGGCGTTCCGTCGATGGCGTCCAGTCCCTCGACCTCGAGCGACAGACCGTCGGTGTTCAGCAAGCGACAGACGGAGACGCCAATGCGATTGACCCGCATCCGGCCGCGCTGCGCGAAGATGCCGACCCGCGGCCAGTCGCGATTGCCGCGCGGGTGGCGGGCGCCAAGTTCCAGCGACTCGTCCGCATGGGCGTGAAAATGAAACACCACCTCGATATGCGACACCGCGTCCAGACCCGCGACGGACTCCGCTCCAAAGAGGTCGTCGCGCAGGACGATCCGCGCGCGGGTGCCGGCCCAGCCATCCTTCGTCGCTTCGGTCCGGCCGCCCCGCACAAAACCAACAGGCACCATCTCTATAGCATGAGCTTCTTGCCCGACCATTTCCGCCCCGTCTGTTTCCATGCGACGTCCGCCGATGCACCGGACCATTGACCGCATTCGCGTTTTGAAAAAAGAAAACAATTTTGGGATGCAAATTTCAAGGAATTCCAGAGACAGGCCATAAGGCCGGCCCGTTTAACGCCTAATTGCATACATCTGAGTACAACTGAACCGGTATTTGTATCCCAACCATCCCAAAAAGGAAAATTTTCTGATAGGCTTTGCGTGCAGAGGTGGCTCTCTTTGCCGCCCGAAGCGCTACACGGCCTGACTGGCGCGACTCTCGATGACGCTGCGCCAATCGGGCCATGAATAGCAAAAACTTATCATAAGGCGCTCTTTTCGGATTGGTGCGCCTGCTCCCGCCGCGATAGCGTCCGCGCACGGCTCCGCACCCATGCGGTCCACGCCGGCCCGCGCTCTGCGCGGCGGCGTTTCTGGGAGGAAACACGGATATGAACATGATTGCCGGGCGCCTCGCGCTGCCCACGGCGGCCCTGATGCTGCTGACCGCCACCACGGCTTCCGCCGAGACGCTGAAGCTCGCCCACTTCGTTTCGCCCGCGCACGTTGTCACCGCCTCCGTGGTCGATCCGCTGGTCAAGGGCGTTGCCGCCGACAGCAACGGGACGCTGGAAATCAAGGTCTACCCGGGCGGCGAGCTCGGCGCGGGGCCGCTGGAACAATATGTGCGCACGCTGCAGGGCGTCGCCGACATCGCCTGGGGCCTGTCCGGCTACACATCCTCGCAGTTCCCCAAGTCGATGATCGTCGAGATGCCCGGCGCGATGCCGGCCGGAATGACCGGTTACCAGATGCTGTGGAACGCCTATGAGAAGCATCTTACGGACGAGTTTCCCGGCACGATTCCGCTGGCCATGTGGGCGTCCGAGCCCAACATCTTCATCATGAAGGACCGCGTCATCCACACGCCGGAAGACCTCAAGGGTCTCAAGATGCGGGTCTCCGGCTCGGTTTCCGGCGCGATGATGACCGCACTGGGCGCAACGCCCGTGCAGATGCCCGCAGGCCAGATCTACAACGCCCTGCAGACCGGGCTGATCGACGGCGTCGTCACCGGCGCCAGCGCGGTCAACGACTTCAAGCTCGACGAGGTCGCCAACTCCTATTCGATCGGCGCATCGCTGGGCCACATCATGTTCTACCTCGTCATGAACGAGGCGAAGTACAACAGCCTCGACGACGTCCAGAAGGCGGCCATCGACAAGAACAGCGGCATCGAGCTCTCGAAGCTGGGCGAGGAAGGCTGGAACGCGCTTGCGGCCGAGACCATCGCCAGGTTGCGCGAAGACGAGTCCAACACCGTGGTCGACCTAACCGCCGAGGAAATCACCGCGTTCCGCGTGATCGCCGACCAGGTTCGCACCGATCTCATCGCGGCGATGGATGGCGCCGAGATTCTCGCCACCATGCAGGGACAATAAACCCCAAGCCCAGGGAACATCCCTTGATACGCACGGTTCTCACGCGCGCGGTGGACAGGTTGATCGACCTGTCCGCCGCGCTGGGCGGTGTGGCACTCGTCTTTGTCACACTCGTCATCCTCGTCGATGTCGTCGGCCGCTTCTTCGGCACGCCGCTGACCGGCGCCCAGGACATTTCCCAGATGACCCTGGTGATCATCGTCTTCGCCGGCATGGCCCTGTGCGACCGCCTTGGCGGCCATGTCGCCGTCGATATTTTCGCAAACGCCTTCTCCAACCGGCAGAACCGCTGGCTCGATGTCTTCGCGCAACTCACCGGGGCGGTGATCTTCGCCGGCATTGCCTGGACGGTCTGGGAATCCGCCAAGCTGTCCCAGATGCTGCATCTATCCACCAACATCATCGGCTTGCCGAAGGTCTACTTTCAGTGGACCCTGGCCGCTTTCGCCGCACTGACCTCGCTCGGCATGCTGCTGCGCGCCATCCAAACCGTACTGACGCCGACGACCGGCCGCATCGACCATCAAGAGGAAGTGCTGTGAGTACAGGTATTGTCGGCGGCCTGGGCATGCTCGCCCTGCTGGTGCTGCTGGTGTTGCGCATGCCGGTCGCCTTCGCGATGTTCACGGTCGGCTTCATCGGCGTCACCGTACTCGGCAGCTTCAGTTCGGCGCTCAGCTTGCTGGCCAGCGAGACCTTCACGCTGTCCTCCAATCCCGAACTGATCGTCGTGCCGCTGTTCATCCTGATGGGCAACGTCGCGACCGAGACCGGCATGAGCCGGAGGCTGTATGACGCCGCCTATGCGATCATCGGCTCGGTGCGCGGTGGGCTGGCCTCGGCCACGATCATCGGCTGCGGGGGCTTCGCGGCACTGTGCGGTTCCTCGGTCGCCTCCGCGCTGACCATGGGCCGGGTCTCGTTGGCCGAGATGGACCGCTACGGCTACGATCCGAAGCTCTCCACGGGCGCGGTCGCCGCGGGCGGAACGCTTGGCATCCTGATTCCGCCCTCCACCGGCTTCGTGGTCTACGCCATTCTCACCCAGCAATCGATCGGCCGGCTGTTTCTCGCGGGCGTCATCCCCGGCCTGCTGCTCGCCGCGCTCTTCATCGTAATGATCACCATCCTGTCCTTCGCCATTCCCGGCTACGGCCCGTCCGGCCCGCGCACCAGCCTGCGCGAGAAATCGACCGCGCTCATCGGCGCGGTGCCGATTCTCGGCATCGTGCTGCTGACCATCGGCGGCATCTACGGCGGCATCTTCTCGCCCGTCGAGGCGGCCGCCGTCGGCACCGGGCTTGTGATCACCTTCGGCGTCGTCACGCGCGATCTCACGCTCGATGCGTTCTGGCGGGCCATCAAGGAATCCGTGACGACGACCGCCACCGTCATGCTGATCCTGATTGCCGCCCATATGCTCAACCCGTTTCTGGCGCTCAGCCACATTCCGCAGGCGATCGGCGAGTTTCTCGGCCAGCTCGACATCGGCCCCTACGGCGTGCTGCTGCTGATCCTGGCCTGCTATCTGGTGCTGGGCTGCTTCCTCGAGGGCTTCGCCATGCTGGTGCTGACCATGCCGGTGTTCTTCCCCGTCATCACAGCGCTTGGCTTCGATCCCATCTGGTTCGGCGTGATCGTGGTGCTGACACTGGAGATGGGTCTCATCAGCCCGCCCATCGGCGTCAATGTCTTCATCGTCAAGTCTGTCGCCAAGGCGGTGCCGCTGCGCGACATCTTCATCGGCGTCATGCCGTTCTGGCTGATGATGATCGTCGCCCTGCTGCTGCTGGTGATCTTCCCGCAAATCGCCCTCTACCTGCCCAACACGATGATCGGATAGTCGAGAACTCATGCCCGCTTCAAAGCCGTTTTTCCGCGCCGACCATGTCGGCAGCCTGCTGCGTCCCCGCTCGGTGCAGGATGCCCGCGCGGCGCTACGCGCCGGCACCCTGTCCGCCCCTGACCAGCGCTGCATCGAGGACACGGCGGTCGCCGAGCTCGTGCGGCATCAGGAAGCGGCCGGGCTGAGGGCGGTGACCGACGGCGAAGTGCGGCGCGAGAACTGGTGGCTCGACTTCATCCGCGCCATTCCCGGCGTGAGCATCGAAAGCCCGGTGGTCGCGAACAGCTTCACCATCGGCTCGGGCGCCGGCCACGTGCCGCTGAACGTCGCCGTGCGCGACCGCATCCAATGGCGCGTACCGGTGCTCGTCGACGATTTCAAGGCGCTGGCCGCCTGCTCGCGCACGATGGCCAAGGTCACCATACCCGGCCCGAGCCGCATCCATTTCCACGCCGGAGACGCGGTTGCCGATCCGGCCGTCTATCCCGACATCGGCCAGTTCTGGGATGATGTGGCCGCGTTCTATCGGGCAGAAATCCGCGCGCTGGAACAGGCCGGCTGCCGCTACATCCAGATCGACGATCCCGTCATGAGCTATTTCGTCGATCCCGACCACCGCGCCCGTATCGTTCAGCGCGGCCTGGATCCCGACGCGACGCTTCGCCTCTACGTGGAGGTGATCAACGCCTGCATCAGCGAGCGAGCGCCGGGCACCTATCTCACCGTGCACATCTGCCGCGGCAACGCGCGCTCGAGCTGGGCGGCAAGCGGCGGCTACGAGAGCATCGCGCCCATCGTGTTTCCAAACCTGAACGTCGACGCGCTGTTCCTGGAATACGACGACGACCGTTCCGGCGATTTCGGCCCGCTCGAGCATCTCGGCGGCCAGAAGGTCGTGCTCGGCCTGCTGACGTCCAAGAAGCCGGCGCTGGAACCGCGCGCCAAGCTGCTCGCCCGCGTCGAGGAAGCCGCGCGGGTCGTCCCGATCAACCGCCTCGGGCTCAGCCCGCAGTGCGGCTTCGCCTCCACCGAGGACGGCAACCTGCTCACCGAAGCCGACCAATGGGCGAAGCTCGCCCTGACGGTGGCCACCGCGCGGGAAATCTGGGGAGAGATCGAGGCATGAGCGACGACATGACTCTTGTGTTCATTCCCGGCCTGCTGTCGGACGCCGTCGTCTGGCAGCACGCGGCGGATCGACTGTCCCGCCACCTGCCCGTCGCGATCGCCGATGTCAGCGCCGGGGACTCGATCACGGGAATGGCCGAGACGATCCTCGGCGAGCACGCCGGGCCGTTGCTGGTCGCCGGCCATTCCATGGGTGCCCGCGTGGCGCTCGAGATGTACAGGCTGGCGCCACAGCGTGTCCGCGCGCTGGCGCTGGCCGACACCGGCATTCATCCGCGCCAGGAAGGCGAGGAAGCCAAGCGGCAGAAGGTGCTCGATCTCGCGCGCAACGAAGGCATGGCGGCGCTCGCCGCGGCCTGGCTGCCGCCCATGCTCGATCAGACCCGGCTCGGCGACACCGAGCTCTTGGAGACGCTGACCGCCATGGTGCTGCGCGCCGACGTTGCCCAGCACGACCGGCAGATCGGCGCGCTTCTGAACCGCCCCGATGCGGAGGCCGCGCTGTCCGACGTCACCTGCCCCGTACTGCTTGTGGTCGGCCGCCAGGACATCTGGAGCCCGCCCGCCCAGCACGAGGACATGTTGAACAGGCTTGAACGCGCCCGCCTCGAGATCATCGACGACGCCGGACACTTCGCCCCGATCGAGCGGCCCGAGGCGGTGACCGCCGCGCTCGAATCGTGGGTCCTGGACATACTGGCAGCAAAGGACACCGCATGAGCACGGAGACAGACGACACCCGCGCGGACCGCATTCCCGATACGCCGCTGTTTGATCGCGCCCGCGGCCTGAAGGGCTACAAGATCAACAAGATGGCCATGTCGCTGGTCGATCCGGCCAAGCGCGAAGCCTTCGCCGCCGACGAGGAAGCGTTTCTCGACAGCTACGGGCTTGCGCCCGAGGAAAAAGCCGCCGTGCTGGCCCGCGACTGGCAGGAAATGGTCCGCCTCGGCGGCAACCTGTTTTTCATTCTGAAGATCTCGGCGGTGGATCCGGTGCCGATCACTGCCATTGGCGCGGCTCAGGCGAGCATGGAACACGGCGCCTTCCTGCGCGACAGACTGGGGAAGAAGTAAATGGCTGAACTGATCGGCGGACTGGGAACCTCGCACGTCCCCTCCATCGGCGTGGCGCTGGACCGGGGGTTGCGCGACACACCGGACTGGAAGCCATTTTTTGACGGCTACATTCCCGGCCAGAAGTGGGTGCAGGACAAGAAGCCCGACATCGCCGTGGTGATCTTCAACGACCACGGCAATTCCTTCTTTCTCGACCGGATACCGACCTTCGCCGTGGGCGCGGCGGCGACCTACAATCCCATCGACGAGGCCTGGGGCAAACGCGACATCGCGCCGTTTGAAGGCGCCGTCGACTTCTCCTGGCACTTCATCGACAAGCTGGTGGAACGGCATTTCGATCCGCTGATCTGCCAGGAAATCGAGGTCGACCACGGCCTGCAGGTTCCCATGGAGCTGTTCTGGGGCCGCCCCGAGCGCTGGCCGGTGAAGGTCGTTCCGATCTGGGTCAACACCATCCAGTACCCGATCCCGACGCCGCAGCGCTGCTGGGACATGGGCGTGGTGCTGCGCGAGGCCATCGAGACCTGGCCCACGGACGAGCGCGTGGTGATTCTGGGCACCGGCGGCCTGTCGCACCAGTTGCAGGGCGCGCGTGCGGGTTTCCTCAACCGCGAGGCGGACCTCGCCTGGCTCGAGGGCATCGCCACCGATCCGCAAAAATACCGCGACATGACGCGCGAGGACTATGTCGAGCAGTTCGGCTCCGAAGGCGCGGAACTGATCATGTGGCTGGTGATGCGCGGCGCCATGGACGCCGACGTCGAGCTGATCATGAAGCACTACCATGCGCCCGCCTCGATGACCGGCGCCGGCATGGTGGTTCTGGAAAACCACGCCTGAAGCGGACCGCGGGAGACAAACGGATGTATTTCCTGATGGTCTGCAAACACCATGATGGCGTCGCCGACCAGCGTGACGCCCTGCGCCCGGCACACCGGGCCCATGTCGCAAGCGGCGGCAACGGTCTTGCCCGGGTGCTGGTGGGCAGCGCGGTGACGCCGGACGACGGCGTCACCTCCCTGGGCAACTTCGGCATTCTGGAAGCCGCAAGCGAGGCCGACGCGCGCGCCTTTGCCGAAACCGATCCCTTCGCCCGGGCAGGGCTGGTCTCGGACATCACGATCACCCGGCTGGCGGATACGTTTCAGGCCCACCGCATCGAGGCGATGACGCCCTGAGCCAGGGGACTCGCGTCAACGCTCGATGACGACGTCGCTGGTGGGTTTGGAACAGCACAGCAGGACCTGGCCCTGGTCGATCTCGCGCTGGCGGATGCCGCCGCCGTGCTTCATGTCGACGGTGCCCGACACCAAGCGGCTCTTGCAGCTTCCGCACATCCCGCGCGTGCAGGACGACGGCAGGCGCAGTCCCGCGGCGCGCGCCGCGTTGAGGATCGTCGTATCCGGACCGCATTCCAGGACACGTCCGCTGACGGCGAACTCAACGCGGAAGGCATCGCTGGCGGCTTCCGTCACCTCGGGCGCCGCAACCTCCACGTCCATCGCATCCAGCTCGTTGAAATCGAAGCTTTCCTGATGGTAGCCGGTCATGTCGTAACCGGTTTCCACCAGCATGGCGCGCACAGCCGCCATGAACGGCGCAGGGCCGCAGCAGTAAATCTCCCGCTCCATCAAATCCGGCGCGATGAGCTGAAGCATGGTGCGCGAGACGCGGCCCGTAAGCCCGGACCAGCTTTTCTCGCCCGCGACCGTCTCGCAAATGTGCGCGAGACGCATGCCCGGCGACTGGCGCGCCATCATGTCGAGTTCCTGACGGAAAATGATGTCGTGCGGGCTGCGCGCCGCGTGCACGAAGATCAGGTCGCGATCCTCGGCAAGATCGGCGGAGGTCCGGGCCATCGACATCAGTGGCGTGATGCCGCTGCCGCCCGACAAAAGCAGCCATTTCGCCCGCAACGCGGGCTTGGGCGTGAAGTCGCCCATCGGCCCGACCGCGTGAATCTCCGTCCCGGGAACCAGATTGTCGTGCAGCCAGTTCGACACCTCGCCGCCGGGCACGCGTTTCACCGTGATCGCCACCCGGAACGGCTGCGCGGCGGACGCCGAAATCGTGTAGCACCGGTTGAAGGTCTTGCCGTTGATCCGCAGGTCAAGCGTGAGGAATTGTCCGGGCCGGAACCGAAACAGGCACGGCTGTCGCGCCGAGAAGACGAAAGTCTTCACGTCGTGCGTCTCGTCCCGCACCTGACGGCAGACGAGCACGTCGTCGACGTCGGGATCCCATTCCGGCACCGCCGCTTCATTGCCGTCGGTGACGGTCAGGTCGGGCTTCCAGAGCATTGTAACTATCCTTTTCCGGCCCGGTCCCGCGACGGCGCGGCGCGCATGACGGGTGCGACCGGCGTCATTCGGCGGCAACCTGGCTCGGCGTCGCGAGCAGATGGGCGGACAGGCGGTCGATGTACCATTCGCAGAACTTCTCGACAAAGCCTTCGGTGAAACGCGAATAGGGACCGGGTTCATATCCCGGCTGTTCCACACCGGCATGCGCCATCGCCACCAGATCATTATCCTGCTGATTGGTCATCAGCCAGACCTTGGTGAGATTCTCCAGATCATAATCGCGGCCGGCAACCGCGTCCTTGTGCACCAGCCAGTTGGTGCGCAGCAAGGTCCGGTCGGGGCCAATCGGCAGCACCGAGAAGGTCACCACGTGGTCGCTCATGAAATGATGCCACGAATTGGGATGGGTCCAGACCGACAGACCGCCGAGACGGGCATCCGTGAGGTTGCCAAGCAGCTTCTGAGAAGCGACGCGGGTGTCCATCGTGTGGGATTCGCCCGCGCCCATCAGCGCCAGCCGCTGGGTGCGAAACCCGGTGACGGCGGTGGTCAGTTCATCCAGTTCCTCCGAGGGCAGGCCCATGCCGGCCCAGCGGGCATAGGAATCCGCCAGCACCTCGCGATAGGTCTCGACATCCGCCTTGCGGAAATCGTCCAGTTCGTCCGGCGCAAAGCCGAAGCCGTACTCCTGCAACGGAATGGTCAGCTCCGGATGGTTGCCCACGCAGTGATAGCACTCGCGGTTGTTCTCCATCGTCAGCTTCCAGTTGCCCGGCTCGATCAGATCGTAGCTATAGGCGATCTTGCAGTTGTCGAGATCGTGCGGCGCCAGATAGGGCGTGAGCTGGGCTTCCATCCGGTCGATGTCGGCGGGCGGCTCGTCCGCGAGGCAGATGAACAGCAGCCCCCCCACCGAGCGCAGATGCACGGGCTTCAGTCCGTGGCAGCTCTTGTCGAAGTCCGCCCCCATATGCTCGGCGAACAGCAGATCGCCGGTCTCGCCGTAGGTCCACTGGTGGTAGCGGCAGACGACGTTGCCCACCGTCGACTTGTGATCCTGGATGAGACGCGCGCCGCGATGACGGCAGACGTTATGGAAGGCGCGAACCTGCATGTCCTCGCCGCGCAGCAGCAGCACCGAAGCCTTGCCGACCTCCACCGTCATGCAGTCGCCCGGCTCCGGCACGTCCGGTCCCGTGGCGACAAAGATCCAGTGGCGATGGAAAATCAGATCCACATCCAGATCGTAGATGGCGCGGCTGATGTAAAACGGCGCCTCAAGGCTGGCACCAGCCAGCCGGCGCCGAACGAGATCCTCAACCGGAATCGAAAGCGTCATGGCGAACCCATCCTCCGGGTCAATCCGCCTTGCGTACCGCAACCATCGGCGCAAGGCGCTATACAAGATACCAAGGGGCGAGGGTGTCCGACTGAGTCGATTGACCCTTCGCAGTGCGTCCAAGCGCCGACAATTGTCGGCTCGCAAAAGGCGGTCCGCTTTTCCGATTGCGACAGTTTCGTTGCTGGCTCCGACAGAAAAATGGGAACGCGCGAAAATCGTGCGCTGTCCAAGGGTCTCTGTCTACGGAAGATTGCGAAATCCCTTAAAAGGGTGACAATCCGGGCGCCGGATTTGCGCGGGACGATCAGCCATGATCTGGATCCGATCCCGTGACGCCTGCTCCCGACGACCCGGCAACCCCGTATTCCGCCGAGGCGTCAACCAGCCACAGCCACAGATACTCCGAGAACGATCGCCGCGGCAGCAGATCATAGGAGGGCGCATCATCGCGCTGATGCAGGATCACGCCACAGCGCGCGATCAATGTCTGCGCACAATCGCCAGCCTTGAAGCTGCGTGGATGCAGATCGAGGCTGCAACCCTTGGCCAGAATTTCGCGTGCCTCCGCGCCCGACATGCGGATCAGCGCCCGATTACCCGACACGTCGACGACGGCGCAATGCACCCCGGAAAGCGCTTCGCGCAGCGTTGCGATCAACGCGTGCTCGGCGCCCGGTGGTGTCAAGATCAACCATTCGTCCGGCCCGAGCCAATAGACGGTGACGCCAGCGGCTTCCGCCACTGTGTTGGCTTCAAGCGGCAGGCCGCTGCCCAAGGCGGTCATCGCCGCCTTGAAGAAGGCCGGATCTGCCGGGTTTCCGCGCAGATTGATCTGCCCCGGAACCGGCATTTCGCGCAGGCTCAGGGAATCCGACGCGGCATTGGCCATTGCGCCGGGAAACAGGCGCGAAAGGGCGCCGGCGCGCCACAGCGTGTCTCGCTCAGCCATTCAACCGCACTCCTTCGGGATCGTAGAACACGGGTTTGACCACCTTGCACGGCTCCGAGCGCCCCGGCAGCGGCGCGTGCACCGTGGTATCGAGGCGATTGGGACCATCGGCGATCAACGCCAGCGCGATCGAGCGGCCCAATGTGTCGCTGTGGTAGCTCGACGTAACGTGTCCGATCATCGGGATGGGGGTTTCGCCGCCTGCCCGCAGGGTGATCTGCGCACCTTCCGGAAGAACGAAATCCGGATCCTCGGTCAGAAGTCCGACGAGTTGCTTGCGGTCGCCGCGCGCCGTGTCGGGGCGGTCGTAGGACCGCTTGCCGACGAAATCCGGCTTGGCCTTGGAAACGATCCAGCCCATGCTGAGATCGAACGGCGTCACGGTGCCGTCAGTCTCCTGGCCGACGATGATGAACCCCTTTTCCGCACGCAGCACATGCATGGTCTCGGTGCCGTAAGGCGTCAGACCATGTTTCTCGCCCGCCGCGAACAGGGCGTCCCACAGCGCCATTCCCTGATACGCCGGCACGTTGATCTCGTACGAGAGTTCCCCGGTAAAGCTGATGCGGAAGATGCGCGCCGGCAGGCCCGCGACTGTCGCCTCCCGCATCGACATGAAGGGAAAAGCGTCGTTGGAGAGATCGAGATCCGGGGCGAGCTCGGCCAAAAGCGCGCGCGCCTTGGGGCCGGCGAACGACGCCGTGGCCCAATGCTCGGTGACCGAGCTCAGGTAGACCTTGAGGTCCGGCCATTCCGTCTGGAGGTATTCCTCCAGCCAGTCGAGCACCTGGGCCGCATTGCCCGTGGTCGTGGTCATCAGGAAGTGGTTTTCGGCCAGACGCGTGGTCACGCCATCGTCCATGACCATGCCGTCTTCCTTGCACATCAGGCCATAGCGGCAACGCCCGACGCCGAGCTTCAGCCATGCATTGGTATAGATGCGGTTGAGGAATTCGGCCGCATCCGGTCCCTGGATGTCGATCTTGCCGAGCGTGGACGCGTCCAGCGCGCCGACGTCGTTGCGCACCGCGCGGCATTCGCGGTTGACCGCGTCCCGCATACTCTCGCCGTGCCTGGGATAGTACCACGGACGCTTCCACTGACCGACGTCCTCGAACTCGGCTCCTTGCGCCACGTGCCAGCCGTGCATCGGCGTGACGCGGGCAACGTCGGACAGCTCTCCGATATCGCGGCCCGCCAGCGTGCCGTAGGTGACCGGCGTATAGGGTGGGCGGAACGTCGTCGTACCGACGGCGGGGATCGGGGATGCCAGCGTGCGCGACAGGATCGCCAGCGCGTTGACGTTGGACGTCTTGCCCTGATCCGTGCCCATGCCCGTGGTCGTGTAGCGCTTGAGATGCTCGACCGACTGATAGCCCTCGCGTGAGGCGAGCATCAGATCGGCCGCCGTCACATCGTTCTGGAAATCGACGAAATGCTTCGCCTTCCCATGACCGACCGTCTGCTTGCCCGGCACGATCCAGACAGGATGGACCGGCGCTCCGGCGGGTGTCTCGGGCTGCGGCGCGGTGGTCGCGTCACCCGGCTCAAAGCTTGCGGCTTGCGCCGCGTCATTGCCCGCCCTGGCTCCTTCCGCCAGGCAGTCGCCCAGCGCGAAGGCGCCATTGCACGATCCGGCGGAGGCTTCCGCCTGCACCGACAGACGCGGAACGAAACAGCTGAGGTCCTCGTCATAGCGCAGCTTGCCGCCGGACTGCGACATCAGATGCACGGCCGGTGTCCAGCCACCGGACATGGCGACGAGATCGCACGCGATCGCTTCGGGCGACCCCGCCAGCGTCTCGCCGTCGGCTGCCAGCGGCGCGACATCGACACCTGTGACCTTGCGATAGCCCTTCGTCGCCACCACGGCGGATCCGAGAATCAGACGAATGCTCGCAGCCGCGGCGCGCTGCTTGAACGCGTCCGGAATGTCGCGCCGCACATCGACGATGGCCGCGACCGCCGCACCGCCGCGCGCCAGGTCAAAGGCCGCGTCATAGGCGCTGTCGTTGTTGGTGAAGACCACCACCGTGCGGCCGGGAAGCACGCCATAGCGGTTGGCATAGGTGCGCGCGGAACCTGCCAGCATCACGCCGGGACGATCGTTGTCGGCGAACACCAGCGGGCGCTCGTGCGCGCCGGTCGCCAGCACCACGCGTTTCGCACGCACCTTCCACAGCCGCTGGCGCACCCGGCCGGACGCCGAGCCACGCGGCAGGTGGTCGCCCTTGCGCTCGGCGAGCACCAGATAATTGTGATCGTAGTAGCCGCTGACCGTCGTGCGCGGCATGATCCGCACCTCGGGCATGGCGGCGAGTTCGGAATGCGCCCTGGCCACCCAGTCGCGTGCCGGCAGGCCTTCGATGGTGTCGTCGGAACCCAACAGGGAACCGCCAAGCATCGGCTGCTCGTCCGCCAGGATCACGCGCGCGCCCGAGCGACCGGCGGCGAGCGCCGCCATGAGACCCGCCGGGCCCGCGCCGGCAACCAGCACATCGCAATGGGCGTGCGCCTTGTCGTAAACGTCCGGATCGCGCTGTTTCGGCGCCCGGCCAAGGCCGGCCGCGCGGCGGATCAAGGGCTCGTAGACCCGCATCCAGAAGCTGCGCGGATGCATGAAGGTCTTGTAGTAGAAGCCGGCGACGAAGAGCTTGGAGAAGATGTTGTTGACCGCGCCGACATCGAAGGCGACGCTCGGCCAGGCGTTCTGGCTCGCGGCGATCAGGCCGTCGTAAAGCTCGATCTGGGTCGCCCGCAGGTTCGGCTCGGTCCACGAGCCCGTCTCGAGCTGGATCAGCGCATTGGGCTCTTCGGCGCCGGCCGAAAGGATACCCCGTGGGCGATGATACTTGAAACTGCGGCCAACCAGATGCACGCCGTTGGCAAGCAATGCCGAGGCCAGCGTGTCGCCCGGGTGCCCCTGGTAGCCTTTGCCGTTGAAGGTGAAGCTCAGCGTGCGCTCACGATCGATGAGGCCGCCCGAAGCCGCGCGCATGCCGGAAGCAGATGACTGGGACGATCCGCTCATTCCTGCTCTCCCGCGCCGGGCGCGCTGCCGGTGTAGACGTTCAGAATCTCGTAGCTCACCGTGTCGCGCTCGACATTGAACCAGCGCCGGCAGCCGTGGCTGTGCACCCAGCGTTCCTTGTGCGCGCCCTTGGTGTTGGCGCGCATGAACAGGAACTCCGCCCATTCGGCGTCACTCAGCGCGCTCGGGTCGGCCGGCCGGGTGCGATGCGCCTCGCCGCCATAGCCGAATTCGAACTCGTCGCGCGGTCCGCACCAGGGACATTCGATCAAGAGCATGTCGGATCTCCCAAGGGTTCAGTGAGCAACGGCGGCGGCGCCGTGCTCGTCGATCAGATAGCCGGAGGTGAAACGGTCGAGCGCAAAGGCCGCGTTGAGCGGATGCGGTTCATCCCGCGCAATAGTGTGCGCGAACGCCCAACCCGAGCCCGGCGTTGCCTTGAAGCCGCCGGTTCCCCAGCCGCAGTTGATGTAGAGGTTGCCGACCGGCGTCTTGGAGATGATCGGGCTGGCGTCGGGCGAGACATCGACGATGCCGCCCCATTGCCGCATCATCCGCAGACGCGAGAAGATCGGAAACAGCTCCAGAAGCGCGCCCATCTGATGCTCGATCATATGGAAGCTGCCGCGCTGGCCATAGCCGGTGTAGGCGTCGATCCCGGCGCCCATCACCAGTTCGCCCTTGTCGGACTGGCTGACGTAGACATGCACGGCGTTGGACATCACCACGCAGTCGATCACCGGCTTGACCGGCTCGGAGACCAGCGCCTGCAGGGGATGGCTCTCGATCGGCAGACGAATGTCGGCCATCTGCGCCATCACCGAGGAATGCCCCGCCGTGACGATGCCGACCTTACCGGCTCCGATGAACCCCTTGGCGGTCTCCACGCCCACCACCTTGCCGCCTTCGCGGCGAAGACCGGTGACCTCGCAATTCTGGATGATGTCGACGCCCATGGCGCTCGCCGCCCGCGCCAGACCCCAGGCGACCGCATCGTGGCGCGCCGTGCCGGCCCGGCGCTGCAGGGTGCCGCCCATGATCGGATAGCGCATGTCGCGCCCCGTGTTGAGGATCGGGCAGAAGTCCTTGATCTCTTCCGGCGTCAGCCACTCGCTGTCGATGCCGTTCAGTCGCAGCGCGTTGGTTCGGCGCTGACCCTCGCGCACGTCGGAGAGCGTGTGCGCGAGATTGAGCACGCCGCGCTGCGAGAACATGATGTTGTAATTGAGCTCCTGGCTCATGGTTTCATAGAGCTGCAGCGACTTCTCGTAGATCGCCGAGCTCTCGTCCCACAGATAGTTGGAGCGGATGATGGTGGTGTTGCGCCCGGTGTTGCCGCCGCCCAGCCAGCCCTTTTCGATCACCGCGACATTGGTGATGCCGTGCTCCTTGGCGAGATAATAGGCGGTTGCCAGCCCATGCCCGCCGGCGCCGATGATAACGACATCATAGGCGGCCTTGGGCTGCGCATCGCGCCATGCACGTTCCCAGCCGGAATGATGGGTCAATGCGTTCCGCACCAGTGCGAAGACGGAATAGGACGCCATGAAGCCTCTCCTGTGGCACGCCGCAGATCCGGCCTCCATCCCCAAGCTGCCTGAGCGCGCGTTCAGGCGATAGAACGCAGCGGCCTTCCTGATTGAACAAACGCGACAAGAACGCTGCCGCGCGCCTGGGCGCCAGGAGCGGGCGCGGCGTCGCCGGACAGTACAGAGACGTCCTGAAATCAGTCGAAAAACCGACGGTCCGCCGGGCCATCGGGCGCGGCGCTGCTGCGTGGCGGAATGCCCGAACGCAGCATTGCGGCATCCCCGTCCTTGCGCGCTTGCGACGGATTGATCCCGAACACGTCGCGAAACTGACGCGAAAAATGCGCGCAGTCCGAAAACCCGGCCTCAAGCGCCACATTGGTCACGGAACGCTGCGTCGTCTTCAGCATCCACAGACCGTAGCGCAGGCGCAAGAGCCTGTAGAAACGGTTGGGGCTCATGGCGGTGGCGGCGTGAAACAGCCGCTCGAACTGCCGTGTGCTGACGGCGAGCCTCCGGGCAATATCCTCGACCGCCAGCGGATCGGTCAGATGCTGCTCCATCAAGAGCATGGCCCGGCGCACACGCTCGTCGAGCACATCGCCGCCCAGCATGGGCGGCGGCTGCGACTGACCCGCGGGACGCGCCTTGTCCACCTGCAGGATATGCATGGCCTTGATCGCCGCGGCGCGCCCCAGATGCCGCTCGATCAGGAAGGCCGCGAGATCGACGACGCCGGCGCCGCCCGAACAGGTAATCCGATCCCGGTCCTCGACATAGAGCTGATCGGCCACCGGCTCGAGATCGGGAAATTCCTCCACGAAATCGCGGTAATGATACCAGCTCACGCAGCATCGCCGATGCTGCATCAGACCGCCGCGGCACAATACGAAACTGCCGGTGCAGACACCCACCAGCGGGACCCCGGCGGCGGCGGCGGCATGCAGGCAGGCCAGCGTCCGCGCATCGATCTGGGGCCCGCGATGCAGCAAGCCGCCCACAATCACCAGATAATCCAGACCGCTGATATCGTGATCGCTGTCCGGCGTGATCTTGATGCCGCAGCTGGAGGCCACCGCGACGCCGGGATTTCCAAGAACGCGCCAGCGGCACCGGATCGGCCGGCTGCCGTCGCCCTCGTCCGCGGCAAGACGCAACGCATCGACGAAGCTCGACAGGGCGGTCAGGGTGAAATTGTTGGTCAGCAGAAAGCCGACGGACAACGCGGGCGCCGCCGCGCCGCCGGACGGCGACCTCCGCGCTACCACGGCGTCTCTTCCTCGGCGTCGCGCGCGGGATCGAACACCGCCTGGGGAACCATCGCATCGGCCATCCCCGGCGCGACATCAGGGTGCGGCGCGGCCATCGCCGAGGCGAAGGCGCTCATGCGATAGCGATGACTGATCTGGTCCGATCGCGGCGGCACACCGAAATGGTCGCGATAACAGGTGCTGAAATGTGTCGAGGAGACAAAACCGCAACACACGGCGACCTGCTGCACCGTCATGCTGGTCTGATGCAGCAGCTGCCGCGCCCGGGTCAGCCGCAAGCCGAGATAGTATTTGCCAGGCGAACAGTTCATGTAGGTGCGGAACAAGCGCTCGATGTTGCGCCGCGACTGGCCGAGCCGGTTCGCCAGAGTCAGAAGATCAAGCGGCCGTTCGATGGTCGCCAGCATCAGCCGGATCGCCGCCTGCAACTCCTCGCTCTCGACCCCCAGAGGCTGCTGGATAATCGCGTTCTGTTGCATCGCCGCCGGACGGATCTTGTCGTGCAGCATCTGCTCGGAGATGCGCGCAGCGAGCCCTTCCCCATGCCGCGCGGCGATGCGGTGCAGGATCATGTCCGCCGCCGCCGTGCCGCCCGCGCATGTGAACCGTTTCCGGTCAACGGTGAACAGCTCGCCGGTCGCTTCTATCTCGGGAAAATTCTCCGCAAAGCTCGCCAGGCTGTCCCAGTGCACGGTGCACCGGTACCCGTCCAGAAGCCCGGCGCTGGCCAGAATGTGACTGGCGGTGCATAGCGACCCCAACGCCGCGCCATTGGCGGCGGTGCGGCGCAACCACGCGCGAACCGAACGGTCGTTGTACCAATGACCGTCGATGCCACTGCACACGATTACCGTCTGTAACGGCGGGGCATCGGCGAGGCTGTGGTCAACGGCCAAAGGGATCCCGTTGCTGGCCGTCTCGCTGCGACCATCGCGGGACACAAGCACCCAGCGATAGAGCGTCTTGCCGCTGAGGTGGTTGGCCAGACGCAACGGCTCAAGCGCCGCCGCGAAGGCGATCATGGAGAGTTGAGGAATGAGGAGGAAACCAATGGTTTCCGGAGCGTCTTCGTTCGATGCCAAGGCGATCCCCAGAAGCGGGCCCCGGTCCGCCTCATGAACGGCGGATCGGAATGCGCTCCAATTGCGTATTGGAGCATGTTGAACCGAAACATGGATCTGGCGGTTCTAGACCGGTCCGTTTCCAGCACCCATGCGCCCGCGGCGACTCCCTTGCCCGGATGCTCCAGGCATTCGTCTTCGACATCCCTCTCCGCAGCGTCTTGCAGCGATCGCGGCAGGCTGTTGTCGTAACGCAAGGGTAACGCGATTGCCTGTCCGGCGCATTAACAAATTACGCGCCGGCAAAGGCTTGCCCGACCGTAAGCAGCGCCCCGCCCGCCTTCGCGGCCGGTCACGTCCGCCGCGCCGGCCAAACACACCATCAGACCGACGCCGCCCCCGGCTCCAACGCCGGTTCGCGGGCCGGCGCCTTTTGCAGCGCTTCGATGATCATCTGGCCGGAGATGGAGCCGACCGGCGCGCCGTTCTCGTCGAGCACGGCAACCACGGCGGCTCCCGCGGACAAGGCATCGATGACATCGGCAATCGGCGCGTCCTCGCGCACCGTGAAGGCGGTCGAGGCGACGAGCTCCGCGGACATCACATCTGACGCCTGGAGCACGTTCAGGGGGTTCATATGCGCCACGAAATCCTCGACATAGTCGTTCACCGGGTTGGCGATGATTTCCTGCGGCGTGCCGCATTGCACGATCCGCCCGCCTTCCATGATCGCGATGCGGTTGCCCAGCTTGAAGGCTTCATCGAGATCGTGGCTGACGAAGATGATCGTGCGCTGCAGCTTCTCCTGAAGCTCGAGCAGCTCGTCCTGCAGCCGGGCGCGGATCAGCGGATCGAGCGCGGAAAACGGCTCGTCCATCAGCAGGATCGGCGCATGGGTGGCGAACGCCCGCGCCAGACCGACACGCTGCTGCATGCCGCCGGAGAGCTCGGAGACCTTGTTTTCCGCCCAATCGGACAGACCGACGAGGTCCAACTGCTCGCGCACCCGTTCCTCGCGCTGAATGCGGCCCATGCCGCTCAGCTCCAGACCCAGCGCGACATTGTCGACCACGTTGCGCCACGGCAGCAGACCGAACTGCTGGAACACCATGGCGACGCACTCGCGCCGAAGCCGCAACAGTTCATCCGCCGGGCACGACGTCGGGTCGCAGGTCCAGCCTTCGCTGTGCACGCGCACCGAACCGCGCACAACCGGATTGAGCCCGTTCACCGCGCGCAGAAGCGTCGACTTGCCCGACCCCGAAAGACCCATGAGCACAAGGATCTCGCCGGGCTGGACAGACAGCGAACAGTTGTGCACGCCGAGAACCTGCTGGGTTTCCTGCTGGATTTCGGCGCGGCTCTGCCCCGCATCCATCAGCGGCAGCGCGCTTTCGGGATTGTCGCCAAAGACAATGCTTACATTGTCGAACTCGACGGCGGCCGCCGTTTCAATCGCCTCGGTCATTTGGAGTCCCGCTTGATACGCAGCATGCGGTCGAGAATGATGGCCATCACCACGATGACGAATCCGCTCTCGAACCCAAGCGCCGTGTTGACCTGATTGAGCGCGCGCACCACCGGCACGCCGAGTCCGTCGGCTCCGACCAGCGCGGCGACGACGACCATGGACAGCGACAGCATGATGGTCTGGTTCAGACCCGCCATGATCTGCGGCAGCGCATAGGGCAATTCGACCTTGCGAAGCTTCTGGGTGCCGGTGCCGCCAAACGCGTCCACCGCCTCAAGAAGCGGTGTCGGCGTGGACGACACGCCCAGATATGTCAGCCTGATCGGCGCGGGAACCACGAAGATGACCGTGGCGATCAACCCCGGCACCATGCCGATGCCGAAGAAGACGATCGCCGGAATGAGATAGACGAAGGTCGGCAGCGTCTGCATCAGATCCAGCACCGGTTGCATGACCTGATACATCTTGGGCCGATGCGCGGCGGCGATGCCGATGGGAACGCCGATGGCCATGCAGACGATGCACGAGGACATCACCAGCGTCAGGCTCTCCGTCATCTCTTCCCAGTAATCCTGATTGAGAATGAACAGAAAACCGACCAGCACCAGCAGGCACGTCGACCATCTGCGTTGCAGCCACCAGGTCAGCGCGACGCTGAGCGCGATGATGACAAGGGGATGCGGCGTCTGCAGAAGCCACAGCAGCCCCTCGATGAGAACCTCCGCGCCGTCCGCCAATGAATCGAAGAACCCAGAGAAGTTGTCCCTGAGCCAGTCGACATAGGCACTCGCCCAATGTCCGACCGGGATCTTGTTGTCAGTCAACCAATCCAAGATGATGCCCGCCCCAAAAGGATCAGCCCGGCGCCAGGGCCGGGCTGATCGTCAATATCAAAACCCGAATTTGGCCGCTACAGCTGCTGCGCCGTCAGCGCCGTCAACGGTTTTCACGCCGTCAACCCAGCCCATGACCACCTCCGGATTGGCCTTCATCCAGGCCATGGTCGCGTCGTCGGCTTCCGCGCCGTCGTTCAGGATCTGACCCATGATCATGTTTTCCATCGGCAGGGTGAATTTGACCTGCTTGAGGAACTTGCCGACGTTCGGGCATTCCTCGACATAGCCCTTGCGCGTGACCGTGTGCACGACGCCTTCGCCGCCGAAGAAATCCTCGCCGCCAGGCAGGTACTTCAGCGAGAAGTTGGCGTTCATCGGATGCGGTTCCCAGCCGAGGAAGACGACGTCCTTCTTGTCGTCGACCGCGCGGCGCACCTGGGCCAGCATGCCCTGCTCGGAGCTTTCGACGATCTTGAAGCCTTCAAGACCAAACGTGTTCTTCTCGGTCAGGCTGACCAGATACGCATTGCCCTCGTTGCCCGGCTCGATGCCGTAGATCTTGCCGTCGAGCTCCTCACGGAACTTCGCGATGTCCGCGTAGCTCTTCAGGCCCTTCTCATAGGTGTAGGTCGGGACCGCCAGGGTGTATTTGGTGCCCGTGAGGTTGGTCGAGATGCTCTCGATCTCGCCGCTCTCGATATACGGATTGATGGCGCCCGCCTGCGCGGGCATCCAGTTGCCGAGAAACACGTCGACATCATCGCTTTTCAGCGAGGCGAAGGTCACCGGGACGGACAGAACCTTCACATCCACATCGTAGCCGAGGGCCTCGAGGACCTGCTTGGTGGCCGCGGTGGTGGTGGTGATATCGGTCCAGCCGACGTCCGAAAAGGTGACCTCCTCGCACTGTGCGAGTGCAGAGCTGGCGACCAGGGAGAGCGCCAGCGCGCTCGTCAATGTTAGCGCGGATTTGATCATCACGATTCCTTTTTTCGGGTTTCGGTTGCGTTTTTCTTGACTGACGGGTTAATCAAAAACGACGCAGCTGCAAATGTAAAGCCCGGCTACGCAAAAGGCCTGATCAAAGAATGCCCAAGATCGGAATGGAACCCGTGCGCCGCAAGGCACTGATTCTCGCAACGATATCAGAGATCGGCAGAGCCGGATCGCTGGACGTGACGGTGAGTCAGATTGCCAAATCCGCGGGCATGTCGCCAGCGCTCGCGCATCACTATTTCGGGTCAAAGGAACAGATCTTCCTCTCCGCGATCCGCTACATCCTTAATATGTATGGCGAAAGTGTCCGCGCGGGACTGATGCGGGCAAACACTCCGGAAGCCCGAATTCGCGCCATCATCGACGTGAGTTTCGCGCCCAGCCAGTTCGAGCGAGAGGTCATCGCCGCCTGGCTGGCGTTCTACGTCAAGGCGCTGCAGTCGCCCGAGGCGAGGCGGCTGCTGCACGTTTACGCAAAACGTCTGCAATCGAACCTGATTTTCGACCTGCGCCAGATTTTCGACGCGGCCACCGCCCGGCAGGTCGCACAAGGCCTCGCGTCGCTCATCGACGGCTTTTACATCCGCGCCGCGCTGCAGGAGGCCGCCTCCGACAGGGACAAGGCCAGCGCGATGGTCAACGACTATCTCGATCTTTGGCTCGAAAGGAAAAACCACCATGTCCAGACGGCCTAACATTCTCATTTTCATGGTGGACCAGCTCAACGGCACCCTGTTTCCCGACGGTCCGGCGGAATGGCTGCATGCGCCGAACCTCAAGGCGCTGGCGGCCCGCTCGACGCGTTTCGCCAACACCTACACCGGATCGCCGCTGTGCGCCCCGGGCCGCGCCAGCTACATGTCCGGCCAGCTCCCCGGCGCACGCGCGTCTACGACAACGCGGCCGAATTCGCCTCCGACATCCCGACCTATGCGCACCACCTGCGCCGCGCGGGCTACCGCACCGTGCTCTCGGGCAAGATGCATTTCGTCGGCCCCGACCAGATGCATGGCTTCGAGGACCGTCTGACCACCGACATCTATCCCGCCGACTTCGGCTGGACCCCGGATTACCGCAAGCCCGGCGAGCGGATCGACTGGTGGTACCACAACATGGGATCGGTGACGGGCGCGGGCGTCGCCGAGATCACCAACCAGCTCGAATACGACGACGACGTCGCCCATTGCGCGACGCGGCAGGTCTACGATTTCGGCCGCGCGCTGGACGATCGCCCGTGGATGATGACCGTCAGCTTCACCCATCCGCACGATCCTTACGTGGCGCGGCGCAAATACTGGGATCTCTATGAGGATTGCGCGCATCTTCTGCCAGAAGCCCCGGCCTTGGCCCGTGAGGAAATGGACCCTCATTCACAGCGCCTTGTCGATGCGTGCGACAGGCAGAAATTCGATATCACCGACGAGGATGTCCGCCGCTCCCGCAGGGCCTATTTCGCCAATATCTCCTATCTCGACGACAAGATCGGCGAGGTGCTCACGGCGCTCGACGGCACGCGCCAGAGAGAGGACACGGTGATTCTCTTCGTCTCCGACCACGGCGACATGCTCGGGGCGCGCGGACTGTGGTTCAAGATGAGCTTCTTCGATGGATCCGCCCGCGTGCCCCTGATGATCTGCGCGCCGCAGATGCCCGCGGGCCGCATCGATGCGCCGGTCAGCACCGTGGACGTGACGCCGACGCTGGCCGACATCGCCGGCATCGATCTGGGCGAAATCGCGCCGTGGACGGACGGAGAAACCCTCGTGCCGCTGTCCCAAGGCACGCCGCGCACCGCACCCGTGCGCATGGAGTACGCGGCCGAAGGCTCCATCGCCCCGCTCGTCGCGTTGCGCCGGGATCAATGGAAATACATCCATTGCGAGCTCGACCCGCCGCAGCTCTACGACCTCGACGCTGACCCCGACGAGTTGACCAACCGCGCCGCCGACCCGGCCTGCGCCGAGATCGCGCAAGCGTTCGCCGCCGAGGTCGCGACGCTGTGGAACATGGACGCCTATGACGCGGAGGTGCGCGAGAGCCAGGCCCGGCGGCACATCGTCTATGAGGCGCTGCGCAACGGCACCTTCTACCCGTGGGATTTCGAGCCGCTGCAGCGCGCCTCCGAACGCTACATGCGCAACCACATGGACCTGAACGTGCTGGAAGAAAACCAGCGATTCCCCAGAGGGGAATAACGAGGAGAATGACCATGCGCGACGCGCAGCCCCGGGCCAGCCACTTCATCGACGGCGCCTACGTCGAGGACACCGAAGGCGCTGAAATCGCCTGCATTTATCCCGCGACCGGCGAGACGATCGCAATGCTGCATTCCGCGACGCCGGCGATCATCGACAAGGCGCTTGCCGCGGCGAAGCGCGCCCAGAAGCAATGGGCGGCGCTGGCGCCGGTGGAGCGCGGCCGGGTGTTGCGCCGCGCCGCCGACATCATCCGCGCGCGCAACCAGGAACTGAGCGAACTCGAGACGCTCGACACCGGCAAGCCGATCCAGGAAACGCTTGTGGCCGACGCCACGTCGGGGGCCGATGCGCTGGAGTATTTCGGCGGCATTGCGACGACGCTCACCGGCGAGACCATGCAACTGGGCAGCGATTTCGCCTACACGCTGCGCGAACCGCTCGGCGTCTGCGTCGGCATCGGCGCGTGGAACTATCCCACCCAGATCGCCTGCTGGAAAGCCGCGCCCGCGCTCGCCTGCGGCAACGCCATGGTGTTCAAGCCCTCCGAGATGACGCCGCTTTGCGCCCTGAAGCTGGCCGAGATCCTGATCGAGGCCGGAGCGCCGGCCGGACTGTTCAACGTGGTGCAGGGCTACGGCGATGTTGGCGCGGCGCTGATCAACGACGGCCGGGTGGACAAGGTCTCGCTCACCGGCTCGGTTCCCACCGGCCGCAAGGTCTACAGCGCGGCGGCCCAAGGCATCCGGCACGTCACGATGGAACTTGGCGGCAAGTCGCCACTGATCATCTTCGACGACGCCCACATCGAGAACGCTGTCAGCGCCGCGATCAACGGCAACTTCTATTCAACCGGCCAGATCTGCTCCAACGGCACCCGCGTCTTCGTTCATGAAGGCGTCAAGGCACAGTTCCTGGAACGGCTGGTCGCACGCACGCGCACCGCGATCATTGGCGATCCGATGGATCCGGAAACCCAGGTCGGACCGCTTGTCTCCAAGGCCCAGCGCGACAAGGTCCTGGGCTACGTCGAAAAAGGCAAGGCGGAAGGCGCCGCGTTGCTGATCGGCGGCGGCATTCCCGAGACCCAAAAGGACGCCGGCTTCTACATCGAGCCGACGGTCTTCGACGGCGTCACCGACGACATGGCCATCGCGCGCGAGGAGATATTCGGCCCTGTACTGTCGGTGCTTGCGTTTTCCGACGAGGCTGAGGTGATCGCCCGCGCCAATGCGACGGAATTCGGCCTCGCCGCCGGCGTCTTCACCCGCGATCTGACGCGCGCGCACCGCGTCGTCGCCGCGCTCGAGGCCGGCACCTGCTGGATCAACACCTACAACCTGACGCCCGTCGAGATTCCCTTCGGCGGCGTCAAGGGCTCCGGCGTGGGGCGCGAAAACGCGCGCGCGGCGCTCGACCACTACTCGCAGATCAAGACCGTCTATGTCGCCATGGGCGACGTGGAAGCCGCCTACTGACGAGCGGGCGGCCGTCAGGCCGCCGGCACAGGAGAGGATGCAGCCCCGGACCCTCCGGCAACGCTGCACCGGTATCTGACAGCAAGGCCCAACAGCACGGCCCGTGTGCCGGGCCGGCGAGGAACAAGCGCGTGCAGGCAGATTTTGTCATCATCGGATCCGGCTCGGCCGGCGCGGCCATGGCCGCCCGGCTCAGCGAGGACGGCCGCCATTCGGTCATCGTGCTGGAATTCGGCGGCACCGATTTCGGCCCCTTCATCCAGATGCCGGCGGCGCTCAGCTACCCGATGAACATGCGCCGCTACGACTGGGGCTTCCTGTCCGAGCCGGAACCGGGCCTCGGCGGGCGGCAGCTCGTGTGCCCGCGCGGCAAGGTGGTGGGCGGCTCGTCCTCCATCAACGGCATGGTCTATGTGCGCGGTCACGCGCACGACTACGACCACTGGTCAGAGAGCGGCGCCACAGGCTGGGGCTATGCCGACGTGCTGCCCTACTTCAAACGCATGGAGAACTGGCACGACGGCGGCCACGGCGGCGATCCCGAATGGCGCGGAAAAAACGGTCCGCTGCATGTCACGCGAGGGCCGCGCGAGCATCCGCTGATAAAGACCTTCGTGCAGGCGGGCGCGCAAGCCGGATTCGAACTGACCGACGACTACAATGGCGAAAAGCAGGAGGGCTTCGGCCCGATGGAGCAGACGGTGTGGCGCGGCCGCCGCTGGTCCACCGCCAACGCCTATCTCAAGCCGGCCTTGACGCGCGCGAACCTGCAGTTGATCCGCTGCTTCGCCCGCAAGGTGGTGATCGAGAACGGCCGGGCGACCGGCGTGGAGATCGAGCGCCGCGGCCGCACCGAGGTCGTCAAAGCCAACCGCGAGGTAATCGTCGCCGCCTCGTCGATCAACTCGCCCAAGATCCTCATGCTGTCGGGCGTCGGCCCGGCCGCGCATCTGGCCGAACACGGCATCGCGGTGCATGCCGACCGGCCTGGCGTCGGGCAGAACCTGCAGGATCACCTCGAGCTCTACATCCAGCAGGCCTGCACCCAGCCGATCACGCTCTACAAGCACTGGAACCTGTTCGGAAAGGCGCTCGCGGGCGCGCAATGGCTGCTGTTCAAGAACGGGCTCGGGGCGTCGAACCAGTTCGAAAGCGCCGGCTTCATCCGCTCGCGCGCCGGCATCGACTATCCGGACATCCAGTTCCATTTCCTGCCCATCGCCGTGCGCTACGACGGCCGGGCGGCGGCCGAGGGGCACGGGTTCCAGGCGCACGTGGGGCCGATGCGCTCCGCCTCGCGCGGCGCGGTCTCGCTGCGCTCCGCCGATCCGAAGGAGGATCCGCGCATCTTGTTCAACTACATGTCCGAGGGCAGCGACTGGGCGGATTTCCGCCACTGCATCCGCACCACCCGCGAGATCTTCGCGCAATCCGCGTTCGATCCTTATCGCGGCGCGGAGATCCTGCCCGGAAGCGGCCTGCAAACGGATGACGAACTCGACGACCATATCCGCGAGCACGCGGAAAGCGCCTACCACCCCTGCGGCACCTGCCGCATGGGCCGCGCGGACGATCCCCATGCTGTCGTGGATTCCGAATGCCGGGTGATCGGCGTCGACGGGCTTCGGGTCGCCGACAGCTCGATCTTCCCGCGGATCACCAACGGCAACCTCAACGCGCCGTCGATCATGGTGGGCGAGAAGGCGTCGGATCACATTTTGGGGCGCACGCCGCTTCCCGCCGACAACGCAGAGCCCTGGATCAACCCGCGCTGGCGTGCGTCCGACAGATAGGCTCGACAGCTAACGCACCGCCGCCAGCGCGGGATAGAGCGCCCGGTAACGGCGATAGGCGTCTTCATACGCGCCGCGCAAGGCGCGGGCCGGCTCGATCGTGCACTCGATCGGAGGCGGCGTGCAGACGGTGCGCGGATCTGCGCCCGTCGCCGCGATCAGACCCAGCCGCGCCGCGCCGAACGCGGCCCCGGACTCGCCCTTGGCCGGCAGGTCGACGGACAGATCGAGCGCATTCGCGATCGCCTCGATCCAGCGGTGCGCGCGCGAGCCGCCGCCCACCGCCGTAACCCGCGAGATATCCGTGCCCGCGGCCCGCAGCGCCTCGAGGTTGTCACGCAGGGCAAACGCCACGCCGTCGAGCACGGCGCGCGTCAGCGCCGCGCGATCGTCCTCGTGCGCGAGACCGACGAAGGCCCCGCGGATATCCGCGTCATTGTGCGGCGTGCGCTCGCCTGACAGATAGGGCAGGAACGTGACGCCACCGGGCGCCTGCGGCCCCTCGCCGAACTCCGCCAGCAGCTCGGCGGCCGTGCTGCGGGAGATGCGCGCGAACCAGTCGAGCGCGGAACTTGCCGACAGGATCACCCCCATCTGGTGCCACAGACCCGGCAGGGCGTGGCAGAAGGCGTGCACAGCGCTTTCGGGCGCGGGCAGATACCGCTCGATGGCGGCGAACAGCACGCCCGAGGTGCCCAGCGAGACGAAGGCGGAGCCCGGAGCGATCGTGCCCGCGCCGACGGCGGAGACCGCGTTGTCGCCGCCGCCACCGGCCACGACGACGGAGCCACCCATGCCCCAACGATCGGCGAGCGCGCCGCGCAGCTTGCCCGAGACCTCTGTGCCCTCGACAAGCCGGGGCATCTGGTCGCGGCCCAGTCCCGTCGCCTCCAGCAGATCATCGGACCAGTCGCGCGCGCCCGTGTCGAGCCAACTGGTCCCCGCCGCGTCCGACATATCCGAGACATGCTCGCCCGTCAGCCACAGGCGCAGATAGTCCTTCGGCAGCAGCACCTTGGCAATGCGCGCGAAGAGATCCGGCGCCTGTTCCGCGACCCAGACGAGTTTCGGCGCGGTGAATCCGGGGAACACGATGTTGCCGGAGATGCGGCGAAAGCGCGGATCAGAATCCAGCCGCGCGGCCTGGGCCGCGCTGCGCGTGTCGTTCCACAGGATGCACGGCCGCAGCACCCGGTCGGCCGCGTCCAGCAGGGTTGCACCATGCATCTGGCCGGAAAGCCCGATGCCGCGCACCGCGGCGAGGGCAGAACGATGGTCGCGCGCCAGCGTGTCGAGCGTCTGTTCCAACGCCGATATCCATGCGGCCGGGTCCTGCTCCGACCAGCCGGGATGCGGGCGCGAGACGGCGAGCGGCGCCGTGGCCGTGCCGATCACGCGCTGATCGCCGTCCATCAGCAGGGCCTTGAGGCCGGATGTCCCGAGATCGAGGCCGAGATACATGCTGTGCCCGTTCAGACGTCAGAGGGCGCCGTCGATGTAGCGCTTGAGCACAGCTTCGGTGCCATGCTCCCAAAGGCCGCGCAGCGCGTGTGCGAAGGCGGCGCGGAAGATCTCGTTCTTCGCGACATCCCCATAGACCGCCTCCATCGCCAGCCAGGCGTCGGGATCGTCCTTGGCCCGGCGGGCCGTGGCGACGAGGTCGTCCCAGTTCGGATCGTTCGGCTCGATCACCGCTCCACTTTCGCTCTCGCCGAAACAGTAGCGGCACCACAGGGCGGATTCCAGAGCAAGCCCGGTGACATCGCCCACCGCGGCCAGCCTGTCGGCAATCGTCGGCACGATGAATTTCGGCTGCCGGTTGGAGCCGTCCAGGCACAGGCGGCGGATCGTGTCGCCGATCTTCGGATTGGCGAAGCGCCGCTTCACCTCGCCGAAATACCAGTCGAGGTCCGTGTCGGGCACGGGTGGCACGGCGGGCATGATCTCGTCGCGCTCGATCTTCTCCAGAAAGCCTGCGATGAGCGGATGTTCCATCGCCTCGTGCACGAAGCGAATGTCCAGCAGCCCCGCCGGGTAGGCGATGACCGCGTGGCCGCCGTTGAGAATCCGGATCTTCATGATCTCGAACGGGGTGACGTCGTCGACGAACTGCACGCCGACCTCTTCCAGCGCGGGGCGTCCCGCTGGAAAGCGATCCTCAAGCACCCATTGCTTGAAATCCTCGCAGAACACGGGCCAGGCATCCTCGACGCCGAAATCGTCCCGCATGCTCTGGCGTTCGCGCTCGCCGGTGGCGGGCGTGATGCGGTCCACCATGCCGTTGGGAAAGGCGACGCTCTCAGTGATCCAGCCTGCGAGACCGGGATCGGACAGCCGCGCCGTGCCCGCCACGGCGTTGCGCGCGACGACGCCGTTGTGCGGAATGTTGTCGCACGACATGACGGTAAAAGGTTCGGCTCCCGCGGTCCGCCTGCGCGCAAGCCCCGCCGCGATCAGCCCGAACACTGTTTTCGGCGCGTCCGGCGCCGCGCCATCTGCGACGATCGCCGGATGGGTGGGATCGAAACGGCCTTCCGCGTCGACGAAATAGCCGCCCTCGGTGACGCTCAGGCTGACGATGCGGATGGCCGGATCGCTCAGCGCGTCGAGAATTGCATCCGTGTCCCCGACCGGCAGCATGCCGGTCATCGCGCCGGTCACATGCGCCACACTGTTGTCCGCTGACTGTTCGACCACCGTCGTCAGCCAGTCCTGGCCCTCGAGCGCCGCGCGCATGCGCGCGTCGCCCGGCATCACGCCGGCGCCGAGGATCGCCCAGTCGCGGTCCCGACCGGAGCGGAACAGCGCGTCGAGATAGACCGCCTGGTGCGCGCGATGAAAGTTGCCGACGCCGAAATGCAGAATCCCGGCGGTGAGCGCCGCACGATCGTATGTCGGCACGTCCACACGGGAGGCCAGTGCGGGAAGCGTTGCCATGGAAAGCCGTGTCGTCATGATGGTCCTTGTCGGCCGTCAACTGCCGCACGAAGCCGGGTTCGGTCCCTGGGTTCGGCTGCGATTTCATTCCAATGTTCAGTAACGGGCGCGAGTGCGGCTCCGATCATCACCGGCACCGCGCTCCGCAATCGCTCACGTGTCGCCTTGCGGCTGGCCGTCCGCAGGACATGACGTCAGGACATCGCCAGCCCGTCTGCGCCGAAGTGGTGCAGCTTGTCGCCTTGCGGCGTCAGCCAGACCGTATCGCCGTGGCGAACCGGAAACTCGCCGTCCACGCGGGCGGTCAAGGTGCCGAGATCCCTGGTCTGGACATGCAGGAAGGTATCCGAGCCGAGATGCTCGGAGATGCTGACCTTGCCCTCCCAGGAGCCGCTCTCGGTCGACACCGCGAGATGCTCGGGGCGAATCCCCAGCGTCGCCGCGCCATGCGCCTTGGCTGTCGCGCCCTCAATGAGGTTCATCTTCGGCGAGCCGATGAAGCCCGCGACGAAGACGTTGCGCGGCTGGCTGTAGAGTTCCAGGGGCGTACCGACCTGCTCGATGCGACCGGCGTGCAGCACCACGATCCGGTCCGCCATGGTCATGGCCTCGACCTGGTCGTGGGTGACGTAGATCATCGTCGTCTTGAGGCTGTTGTGCAGCTCGGAAATTTCCAGCCGCATGTTGACCCTGAGCGCCGCGTCGAGGTTCGACAGCGGCTCGTCGAACAAAAAGGCCGAGGGCTCGCGCACGATGGCGCGGCCAATGGCGACGCGCTGGCGCTGGCCGCCGGACAATTGCCCCGGCCGCCTGTCGAGATAATCGGTAAGGTTCAAGACCTGCGCCGCGCCCTCGACCTTGGCGTCGATATCGGCCTTGCTCATCCCCGCCATCTTCAGCGGAAAGGCGATGTTCTTGCGCACCGACATGTGCGGATAGAGCGCGTAGGACTGGAACACCATGGCGAGGCCGCGCCTGGCGGGCGGCACCTCCGTGGCGTTGCGGCCGTCGATCTGGATCTCCCCGGAACTGACGTCCTCAAGCCCGGCGATCAGCCTGAGCAGCGTGGACTTGCCGCAGCCCGACGGGCCGACGAAGACGACGAATTCGCCGTCGTTGATAGTAAGGTCGAGCGGCGGGATGACCTGCACGTGACCGAAGCTCTTGGTGATCTGGTTGAGCACGATGTCGCCCATGTCCGCCTCCTATTTCACAGCGCCGAAGGTCAGCCCGCGCACGAGCTGCTTCTGGCTGAACCAGCCCAGGATGAGTATCGGCGCGATCGCCATGGTCGAGGCGGCCGAAAGCTTGGCGTAAAACAGCCCTTCGGGGCTTGAGTAGCTCGCGATGAACGCGGTCAGGGGCGCCGCCTTCGCCGCGGTCAGATTGAGGGTCCAGAACGCCTCGTTCCACGCCAGGATGATGTTGAGCAGCATCGTCGAGGCGATGCCCGGCACCGCCATCGGCGTCAGCACGTAGAGAATCTCGGCCTTCAGCCCCGCGCCGTCCATCCGCGCGGCTTCCAGGATCTCGCCCGGAATCTCGCGGAAGTAGGTGAACAGCATCCAGATGATGATCGGCAGATTGATCAGCATCAGCACGATCACCAGTCCCGGAAGGCTGTCGAGCAGACCCGTGTCGCGGAAGATCAGGTAGATCGGGATCAGCACGCCGACCGGCGGCAGCATCTTGGTCGACAGCATCCACATCAGGACGTCCTTGGTCCGCTTGCCCGGAACAAAGGCCATGGACCAGGCCGCGGGGATGGCGATAGCCAGCCCCAGCACGGTCGAGCCCAGCGAGATGACGACGGAATTCCAGAAATGCCGGAAGTAATTGGAGCGTTCCTGGACCTCCACGTAGTTCTCCAGCGTCCAGTCGAAGGCGATGAAGGACGGCGGCGAGGCGATGGCCTCGGCCTCGGTCTTAAAGCTCGTCAGAACGGTCCAGAGAATCGGGAAGAAGATCAGGAGGCCGATCGCCCATGCGAGGGCCGTCATGACCGTCTTGCGTTGGTTGGTGACTGCGCGCGCCATGGCTCAGATGTCCAGGTTCTTGCCGATCATCCGCATCAGGAAGATCGCGACAATATTGGCGAGAATGACGGCGACGATGCCGCCAGCGGAACCGCCGCCCACATCGAACTGCAGCAGCGACTGGGTGTAGACCAGATAGGTGATGTTGGTGGTCGCGTAACCCGGGCCGCCGTTGGTGGTAACCAGGATCTCGGCGAAGACCGACAGAAGGAAGATCGTCTGAATCAGCACCACGACCGTGATCGCGCGGGCCAGGTGCGGCAGCATGATGTGGAAGAAGCTGGAGATCGCGCCGGCGCCATCCATCTCCGCCGCCTCGAGCTGCTCACGGTCAAGCGATTGCAGCGCGGTGAGAAGAATGAGCGTCGCGAAAGGCAGCCATTGCCAGGCGACGATGAGGATGATCGACGCCAGCGGCGCGTGGGCGAGAAAGTCGAACGGCTGCAGCCCCAGCCCCTTCGCCATATTGGCGAAGAGCCCGTTGACCGGGTTCATGAACATGTTCTTCCACACCAGCGCGGAGACGGTTGGCATCACGAAGAACGGTGCGATGACCAGGACCCGGACGATGCCCTGCCCCCACATCGGCTGATCGAGCAGGATTGCCAGCAGCACGCCGCCGACAATCGTGATCACCAGGACCCCGCCCACCAGCAGCAGCGTGTTGGCAAGCGCCGCGAAGAAGGCCGGGTCGGTCAGAAAGTAGCTGTAGTTGGCGAAGCCGATGAACGGGTGGTCGCCGGGAATCAGCAGGTTGTAATGCAGGAACGAGAAATAGACCGTCATCGACAGGGGGATGATCATCCAGCCGAGCAGCAGGAGCACTGCGGGCGAGATCATCAGCCGCGCCGCGATACGCGAATGAGCGGTGGCCATGGTCTGACACTCCACGAAGAGGCGGATGGATGAACCGGTCGCACGGGAGACGGTGGCATCGGGCGCCATCCTCGGACGGCGCCCGATGCGGCTGAGCTACTTGATGTAGCCGGCCTTGGTCATCTCGCGCATTGTCAGGCTTTGCGCGCTCTGCAGCGCCTGATCGGCGGTCATGCTGCCGGCGAGCGCGGCGGAGAACATCTGCCCCACCGCAGTGCCGATTCCCTGGAACTCGGGGATCGCCGCGTATTGCACGCCGGTATAGGGCACAGGCTCAACCGTCGGATGGATCGGGTCGGCCGCCTTGATGGACTGCAGCGTCATCTCGGCAAAGGGCGCGGCTTCCTGATACTTGGGGTTCTCATAGAGAGACACACGGGTTCCGGGAGGCACGTTGGCCCAGCCTTCCTTCTCCGCCACCAGCTCGAGGTAGTCCTTGGAGGTTGCCCAGGCGATGAATTCCTTGGCGGCCTCGGCTTTCTGGGTTCCGGCCGGGATGGCCAGCGTCCAGGCCCACAGCCAGTTGGAGCGCTTGCCGAGCCCCTTGTCGGGAGCGAGCGCGAAGCCGACCTTGTCCGCAACCTGGCTGTCCTCGGGATTGGTCACGAAGGACGCCGCGACGGTCGCGTCGATCCACATGCCGCACTTGCCGGTCTGGAACAGCGCCAGGTTCTCGTTGAAGCCGTTCGACGAGGCTCCCGGAGGGCCGGCGTCCTTCATCAGGTCCAGATAGGTGGTCAGCGTGTCCTTCCACGCCTGGGTGTCGAACTGCGGCTTCCAGTCCATGTCGAACCAGCGCGCGCCAAAGGAATTCGCCATGGCGCTCAGAAATGCCATGTTCTCGCCCCAGCCCGCCTTGCCGCGCAGGCAGATGCCGTAGATTTCCTTTTCCTTGTCGGTCACCTTGCGCGCGGCGTCCGCGATGAAGTCCCACGACGGCGCGTCGGGCATCTCCAGGCCCGCGGCCTCAAACAGATCCTTGCGGTACATGACCATCGAGCTTTCGCCGTAGAACGGCGCGGCATAGAGCTTGCCGTCGATGGTCAGCCCGTCACGGATCGCCGGCAGCAGATCATCAACGTCATAGTCGTCGCCGAGACCCTCAAGCGGCACCAGCCAGCCCTGCTTGCCCCAGATCGGCGCCTCGTAGGTGCCGATGGTCATCACGTCGTACTGGCCGCCCTTGGTGGCGATGTCCGTCGTCACGCGCTGACGCAGCACGTTTTCCTCGAGCGTTACCCACTCGAGCTGGATGTCGGGGTGATCCTTGGTGAAATCATCGGTGAGCTTCTGCATGCGGATCATGTCGCCGTTGTTGACGGTGGCGATGGTGATCGTTTCCGCATGCGCCGCCAGGCTCAGGGCGAGCGCCGAGGTCGCGCCGAGTATCCACGACGCATATTTCAAGGGTGTATGTTTCATGGTGTCCTCCCAGTCTGCGGTCTGATGCCGCGCGGTTTCGAAAAATCAGGCTCCGCAACGCGGAACGATTTCTAAGACAGCTTTGAAATCGGAACGCAGCGCCGGACGAGTGGCAGGCAAACACGAACTCCGGCCTGAATGAGCCGGTTATCGATTGCGTCTGACCGCCGTCGCCCGCACCCGCAATATCGGGCACGCGCCGGGTCCCCGCCCACCTGAGGGATCACCCCTCGCCTTCGCGCCCCTCCCAAGGCCACCTGTCGGCGTTTGTACGAATATGCCGCAAGGCCGGCGTCTTGTCTATTAATAAATCACACTGATTTTGAATTAAACGACCAAGGCCTCCGAACGCATGCAATTCCGCAGCCGGACCGCGCTTTCGGACGGAAACTAGAGGGAATAGTGAACCGTCGCGCCGCTCAAGACGGCGCGGATCGGCGCGTCGCTGGTCTCTTCCATCGCGAGCGCCCGGGCCAGGGCGGCGCGCTTGTCCGCGCCAGCGATCATGATATGTCGCTCACCCGCCGCCTTGAGGACCCGCGCGGTCAGTGTGACCCGAGGCTCCTCCGCGCCGGCGGCCTTGATCGCGACAACGGCGGGCGCATCCGGCGCGAGCGCCGCCGCCAGACCCACCGCGCCTGGAAACAGCGACGCGGTATGCATGTCCACGCCCATTCCGAGCACCGCGATGTCCAAAGGCAACGCGGTCTGCTCCACCCCCTCGGCAACGGCTGCAAGGGCGCCGGTCGGCTCAGCGGCGCCCGAATACAGGGGCACGAAGGTCGCCGCAGCCGCTCCGCCCGCAAACAGGGTTTCGGCGAGAAGCCGCTGATTGGACCGCGGCGAGGACGACGGCACCCACCGCTCGTCCGTCAGCGTCACCGTCACGTGCGACCAGTCGAGATCCGCCTGCCCGAGCAAGGTCAGCATCGCGGCCGGCGTGGTGCCGCCCGGAACGGCGATCCGCGCGGTCCCGCGCGTCCCGACAAGATCAGCGAGCCGCCTGGCCAGGAGATCCGCGAGGCCCGCGGCAAGCGCAACGCGGGAAGAATATTCGATGATCTTCGGGGTCATGCGGAAATCTCCCGCCAGCGGCGCCCGTCGCGGTGCATCAGCATGAGCGCGTCATCGGGCCCCGACGAGCCGGGATCATAGAGCGCCGGCCTGTCGCCGCGCTCTTCCCAGGCCCTGGTGATCGGATCGACCCATTCCCAGGCAGCCTCCACTTCGTCGCCGCGCATGAACAGGGTCTGATCGCCTCGGATCACGTCCATCACGAGCCGCTCATAGGCATCGGGCATGCGCATGTCGGCCGTACCCAGGGTCTTGGCGAAGGTCATGTCGAGGACCGCCGGCGCCAGCCGCATGCCGCCGGGGCCCGGCTCCTTGATGGTCATGCCCATGGTGATGCCCTCGTCAGGCTGCAGCCGGATTGCCAGAACGTTCTGCGTCGAACGGCCGCTGGCCGAGGGGAAAATGGCATGCGGCGCGGCCTTGAAGACAATCGCAACCTCGGACACCCGCGCCCGCAGCCGTTTACCCGTGCGCAGGTAGAACGGCACCCCCGACCAGCGCCAGTTGGCGACTTCGGTCTTCAGCGCCACGAAACTTTCCGTATGGCTCGTCGCGGCGGCCGCGTCCTGCGCGTAGGACGCTATGCCGGGGGAAGAGGCATATTGTCCGCGCACCACGTCCTCGGCATTGGTCACTGGAGCCAGCGCGCGCAGCACCTTCAGCTTTTCGTCGCGCACCGCATCGGGTTCAAACCGCGCCGGCGGTTCCATGGCGATCAGGCACAGCAGCTGCAGCAGATGGTTCTGCACCATGTCGCGCATCGCGCCGACCCCGTCGTAATAGGGCCCCCGCCCCTCGACGCCGACGCTCTCGGCAACGGTGATCTGCACATGGTCGATGTAGCGCGCGTTCCACAGCGGCTCGAAAAAGGCATTGGCGAAGCGTAGCGCCATAAGGTTCTGCACCGTCTCCTTGCCGAGATAGTGATCGATCCGGTAGATCTGGTGCTCGTCGAAATGACCGGCGAAACAGCCGTTGAGCGCCCGCGCCGAAGCGAGGTCATGACCCAGCGGCTTTTCCACCACGATGCGCGAATTGGGCCGCGAGAGGCCCGCGCCATGTACCCCTTCGGCAATCATGCCAAAAAACCGCGGCGCGACGGAGAGATAGAAGGCGCGCAATCGCGCCTCATCATCGGACAGCGCCTCACCAAGGCGCGTCCAGCCGCTGGCGTCGGACACATCCATCGGCACATAATCGATGGTGGACAGAAACCGGTGCTTGAGCGCCGCGTCCATGGCATCGGACCCCGCGAACTCATCGAGCGCCGTCCCGGCCATCCGCCGGAAGCCGTCCGCATCCATGTCCTCGCGCGCCACGCCGACAATACGGGCGCTGTCCGGCATCTGGCCGTCACGCAGGCGGTGATACAGCGCCGGAATGAGCTTGCGGCGCGCGAGATCCCCTGTCGCGCCCACAACCACCAGATCGAACGGATCCACGGGAACAACACTGGCGGCCATCAAAGGGTCTCCGTGGCGGAATCGGAAAGTTCGTCAAGCCGCGGCAGATCGGCGCCGCGGCGCGAACAGGTGAGAGAGGAGGCGTGAATCGCAACCGTCACGATCGAAGCGGCATCTTCCTGGGTCAGCGCATTGAGCCGGGCGCGGCTCGAGATGCCGCGCTCGGCGAGACCGGCCACGAGCGCCGCCTGAAAGCTGTCGCCTGCGCCCACCGTATCAACGACATCGACAGCCCGGCCCGGGACACGGACATGTCCGGCCGGACCGAAGGCCTCGGCGCCCTTGGCGCCATGGGTGACCACCACCAGTCCCGCCCCGCATCCGTCCACCGCGCCACGATATCGGAGGGTTTGATGCCGGGATACAACAGATCGAGATCTTCCACGCTCACCTTCACAACATCGCTGTAACGCACGAACGCATCGATCCGATGACGCCAGAGCTCGGTGTCCGGCTCCACATTGAGCCGCACATTCGGGTCAAGCGTCAGGAGTCTCTTTCCGGCTTCGCGCTCAAAGAATGCCAGCAGGGTCGAGCCGACGGGCTCGGCGACCAGCGAGAAGGATCCAGCGTGCAGGCCCCAGACCTCCGGCCCGAGATCAGGCAGATCCGGCACCTCGATGGACCGGTCCGCCGCGCCCTGACCGTAAAAAACGTAAATCGGCGACCCGTCGGCCGCCACGTCGACGACGCTCAATGTGCTCGGGCGGCCGGAGCGCACGAGAAAACGCGTGACGACTGCCTCGCCATCCAGCGCGGCGGCCAGCCGTTCACCGAGACGGTCGGTCGAAAGTCCGGTGAACAATGCCGAGGGTTGGCCGAGACGGGCGAGGCCGACAGCCACATTGAACGGCGAGCCGCCGATGCGCGCGTCAAACGACAATCCGCCCGCGCCATCGACAGCAAACAGATCCCACAGGGCTTCGCCGCACACCAGAAACATCACAGCACCGCCGTGACAGGGCGGTCCACGGGCACGCGGTCACGCGGACGACGGACAGCTCCGGTGGCGCCCGAATGGCAGACGTCATGGTTTCGGCCTTCAATGGTTGCTTGCCTGCTCGAACTGTCTTCCCAAGAGAGATTTTCCGTGCGCCCCGAAGGAATTCGCTCAAACATCCCTGCAATCAATATCCTCAGTGCCATCGGGTTCATTTTCCGCGCAATATGCTCTAGGAAAGACCACCCGGCCGTGCATGCTAGCGGGCCATAATGGATATGGCTTGTCAATAATTAAATCATATTGATTTTTCAATTATCTTTTGCCTAGACTCCGATCACGATAAGCATCGGCAGTCGGGAGAACAGCCAAAGCATGCGGGGCGGAGACACAACCGGATTGCGCGCCTACAACGAACGCCTGATCATGAGCGCCCTGCGCCGTGCGGGCGCTCTGTCGAAAGCGGAGATCGCGCGCGAGACCGGATTGAGCGGCCAGGCGGCCTCGGTCATTGTCAGCCGGCTGGTCGACGACGGCCTGGCGGTGAAGCTCGACAAGGTGCGCGGACAGGTCGGCCAGCCGTCCACGCCGATCGCACCCAATTCCCAGGGCGCGTTCTCGCTGGGCGTCAAAATCGGCCGCCGCAGCATCGAGGCTATCCTGGTCAACCTTCATGGTGACGTCGTCGACACGCGCGGCGAGCGATACGCCGCCCCCTTTCCGGCTCACACCATCGCCACCGCCATCGCCCAGACCAGCGAACTGCTTTCGCAACTGGATGCGGCCGCGCGCCGCCGCGTTGTCGGCATCGGCATCGCCATGCCGGGCGAGTTGCAGGAATGGGCGAGCGAGCTGGACCTGGCGCCGGGCGCACTCGATGGCTGGCGCGACGCCGATGTGGCCGACGCGCTGGCCAAGGCCACGGGCCTGCCGACATCGCTGCACAATGACGCGACCGCTGCCTGCGCCGCGGAAATGATCGCCGGCGACGCCATCACCAGCCGCAGCGCGCTTTATATCTATCTGGGCACCTTCATCGGCGGCGGCGTGGTGCTCGACGGAAAGCTCTACCGGGGGAGCAGTTCAACGCGGGCGCCATCGGCTCCATGCCGATCGATCAGCCCGGCCCCGACGGCCGCCCCGGACAACTGATCCACAGCGCATCGGTGATCCAGCTCGAGCGCGCGCTCGAGGCGGCCGGCATGGACCACGCACGCGCGCTCGCCGGAGAGGGTCCCCCGAATGCGACGCGATCTTTGACGCATGGGCCGATGCCGCAATCGGCGATCTCTCCCGGGCCGTGGTCTGCGCCCTGAGCGTCATCGACTTCCAGAGCGTCGTCGTCGACGGTCTTCTGCCGCCGGCCTGGCGGCAGCGGATCACCAGCCGCCTCGCGGAGGCACTGCCGCGCTTCAACCGCTCGGGCCTGACGCCCGCGACGGTGACGACCGGATCCATCGGTCCCATGGCCCGCGTCCTCGGCGCCGCCATGCTGCCGCTCGAGGCGCGGTTCTCGCCGGACACCGATCTCCTTGTACGCGCCACGACCGCACGCTCCAATGAGCCCGCCGCGCTTGCCGCGAGCCCGGCACCGTGATCTGGCGACGGACCATCCGCCGGCGACCTCGGATGCCGGGAACGGCAAGCGGCGGCACCGCGGAATTGTAAAAATCAAAAACTTGATTTTAATATTCATATTTTGTATGTGTTCCTGCTTCCTCACCTCCCGAGCACAGTCACGCCAATGACGTTTCACCCCCATATGAAGAGCGACTTCCATGGCGTTACGATCCTGGGCGATCTCCGGTCGCGGTCGTGGCCCGGGCTGATCGCGGACGTTTGGGACGTAGAATGCGACAGGCATGCGGGCGGTGAGTATGTCTCCCAGGCACCGCGTCTCTTCGTGCTGCTGGAAAGCGACGAAAAGGCCGCCATCGACGTCATGGCGTCGCCGGTCGCAGGATCACGGGCATCGCTGCGCGTCGAGGCGCCGCTCTGCTTCATTCCGGCGGGCATGCCGATCTGGTCCTCGCTGGAGGGACCGGGGCGGCTCAAGCACATGGATCTTCATCTGGATCTGGATGTGATCGCGGCGCGCTTCGTCGACCGCTTCGATGTGGCCGCGCTGGAAAGGCCGCGACTGATGTTCTCCGATGAGCGGCTATTGCCGCTCGCGCGGCTGATCGCACTTGAATGCCAAAACCCGAGTCCGATCCACGAACTGTATGGCGAGAGCCTGGTTTCCGCCCTCCTCACGCTGATCGGCAACGTCTCGCCGACCCCGCAATCGGGGCGCGGGGGCTTGGAGCGCGCCAACTGAAGCGCGTGACCGACTTTATGGAAGAAAACTCCGCCCGCAACGTCAGTCTTGGCGAACTCGCGGCGGTGGCGGATCTGTCGCCGTCCTACTTCTCGCAAGCCTTCAAGGCGTCCACGGGTCTGCCACCGCATCGCTGGCAGCTCATCCGCCGGGTGGAGCACGCGCAGCGAATGCTGGAAACCACCCAGGCCACCACGCTCACGGAAGTCGCAGCGGCGACGGGTTTCGCGGATCAGGCGCATCTTACGCGGGTTTTTCGCGGCGTGGTGGGGACGACGCCGGCGGCATGGCTGCGCGAACGCAGGACGTGAGCCTGGGTTTGCCGGTGGAGAACGCAAGCTCGCCGAAAATTCCTTCAAGACGCCGAAGGAACGTTCAATCCGAAAATTCTAACATGAGTTAAAAAATCAAGTTATTGGACCGCATCGATCGAACGGCGGCCATGGCTTGGGGGTAATTGAGTTCATGCGTATTTCGGTCACGTCACGACACATTCTTCTCGCCGGCGTCGCAATAGGCGCGCTGATGTCCCAGCACGCGGCGGCTCAGCAAACCGGACAGACCATTCAACTGGACACCGTTGTGGTCGAGACGGACGGAGGCGATGCCGCAACCGGGCCCGTCGACGGCTATGTCACTGAGGCAACGGCAACAGGCGCCAAGACGGCGACGCCGATCGAGGAAATTCCACAAGCCGTCTCCGTTATCGGACGCGACGAGATGGACGATCGCGGCGCCCAGAAGGCGGACGAGGCGTTGCGCTACACCGCCGGCGTTTTTGCCCAGCCCTTCGGCTACGACAGCGACACCAACTGGATGTACATCCGCGGCTTCTCCGCGACCCAGTTCGGCGCCTACATGGACGGCCTGCAGCTCTACGGCTACGGTTTCGGCGCCTTCTTCGTCGACAGCAACAACCTTGAGCGGATCGAGGTGCTGAAAGGCGCGGCCTCGGTGCTCTACGGCGGCTCCAATCCCGGCGGCATCGTCAACTACGTGAGCAAGCGACCGACCGGCGAGCGCATTCGCGAGCTGGATTTTGAACTGTCGGAATCGGGCAGCGCCTATCTCGGCTTCGACATCGGCGACCGGATCAACGAGGCATTCGACTACCGCTTCAGCGGCCGCCTGGGTGGAGGATCGGGCGCTTCCGATTTCGCCGACG
This sequence comes from Breoghania sp. L-A4, assembly GCF_003432385.1. Taxonomy (NCBI): domain Bacteria; kingdom Pseudomonadati; phylum Pseudomonadota; class Alphaproteobacteria; order Hyphomicrobiales; family Stappiaceae; genus Breoghania; species Breoghania sp. L-A4. Next base: position 4,862,245 of record NZ_CP031841.1, read on the forward strand.
GCTGGCGGGGATCGATCTCGCCGGCGCTGCACTGGAAGCTCAACGACGCCACCGATCTGACGATCCTGGCGAACGCCACGCGGATCGACGAGCGGCACAATGGCGGCGCCTTCCTGCCGTATCATGGAACCGTGCTGCCAGCACACTTCGGCCGCATCGATCGCGATGCGAACTTCACCGAGCCCGATCTCGATACCTATGAGCGTGAGCAATATTCGATTGGTTACGAATTCGAGCATCTCTTGGACAATGATTGGACGGTGCGCCAGAACGTGCGTTTCGCCTATTCCGACCTGCACGAGCAATTGCTCTATCCTTACGGCTACACCGGCTACGCGAATGAGCCGGTGGCCCCGGACAAAAGTCTGGAACGCATCAACTTCGAGCACGAAACCAATGTGTCGACGCTGACGGCGGACAACCAGCTTGAAGGCAAGGTGGATTCGGGTCCGATCAATCACTCGTTGCTATTCGGAATCGACTACAAGCTGTTCTACCTGGATCAGGTGCAGAAAGGTTCTGCCGGGACCCGCATCGACGTCACCGATCCCGATTACGGTACGGCGCAAAGCGACCCGGCAGTCTACCTCAATCAGGAGCTCACCCAGAATCAGCTCGGATTCTACGCTCAGGACCAACTGCGATTCGGCGACGGCTGGCTGGTCACCTTGAACGGCCGTTACGACCGCGTGTGGACGGACGTGGAGAACCTGCTGACGCCGGATGACTCAACCGACAGCCAGGAGGGTGCGTTTTCCGGTCGCGCCGGTGTCGCCTACAAATTTGCCAATGGCATGACGCCCTATGCCAGCGTCGCCACCTTTTTCAATCCCGTCTTCGACACCGACGCTGCCGGCAACCTGTTCGCGCCGGAGACCGGCCAGCAATACGAGGTCGGCTTGAAATACAGGCCGAGCTTCGTCGACGGGCTGTTCACCGTCGCCCTGTTTGATCTCACCAAGCAGAACGTCGTCACGGGAAACTCGGTCATCGGCATGTCGCAGATCGGCGAAGTACGCTCCCGCGGCATCGAGGTGGAGGCAAAGGCCAACATCAACAAGAACTGGCGTGTCACCGCGGCCTTCACCGCGATGGATATCGAGACCACCAAGGACGCGGATGGCGCGATCGTCGGAAAGACGCCTTATGTGGTGCCGGAAACACAGGCCTCGCTATGGCTGGACTACACCTTCGGCGCCGCGTCCGCGGTCAAGGGCCTCTCGATCGGCGGCGGCGTTCGCTACATCGGCGCAAGCTGGGCCGACAACGAGAATACCTTGAGGGTTCCCGAGGCAACACTGTTCGACGCCCATCTCGGCTATTCCCGGGACAACTGGGGGATGGACTTCAACGTCAACAACCTGCTCGACAAGGTCTATGTGGCAAGTTGCCAGACGTCTCTCTCGTGCGCTTATGGCGAGGGCGGACCATGAAGCTCACGGCGCATCTGACCTGGTAGGCTTCGGCGCGTCATTGCATCACGAACGTCCGGGACCGGCACACGCGGGTCCCGGACGCGTACTAAGGGTCTTCGCGGATACGGCTCGCCAAGTCGCGGCTTGAAACCGGAGGATGGCCGGGTACCGGGCCACGCAAGCCTAGTCCCCCGGGCCGCTTCCCGCGCGCGACGAAAAAGCCATGCATTGTGAAAAACGCCAAGCCACGGCCAGTTGACGCCCGATTACAATGGCGATCGTGCTAGGGAAGCGAGCTGGCAACGCGCCGCCCTCGATGAGGAATGTTTCGAACCCGCTTTGCCGCACGCCGCGGCCGATGGACGCCATGCTCGCACGCTTTTTCTCCTACTACGCGCCCTACAAACGCCTGTTCCTGCTGGACTTCGGCTGCGCCATTCTGGCGGGCGTGCTCGAGCTCGCCTTCCCCATGGCGGTCAAGCTGTTCGTTGACGACCTGCTGCCCGGCCAGAACCTGTGGCTTGTCGTGGTGGCGGCGCTTGCGCTGTTGCTGCTCTATGTCGCCAACACCGGGCTGACCGCTGTCGTCGTCTATTGGGGGCATATGCTGGGAATCAACATCGAGACGGACATGCGCCGCAAGGCGTTCGACCATCTGCAAAAGCTGTCCTTCCGCTTCTACGACAACAACAAGACCGGCTACCTCGTGGGCCGGGTCACCAAGGACCTGGAGGAGATCGGCGAGGTCGCCCATCACGGCCCCGAGGACCTGTTCATCGCGGTCATGACGTTCATCGGCGCCTTCGCCCTGATGCTGACGGTCAACGTGCCGCTGGCCCTGATGACCGCGGTCATCGTTCCGGTCGTGGCCTGGTTCACGAGCCGCTACGGCGGCCGCATGACGCGCAATTGGCGCGCGCTCTACGGGCGCGTGGGCGATTTCAACGTGCGGATCGAGGAAAACGTCGGCGGCATGCGCGTGGTGCAGGCGTTTGCCAACGAACAGCACGAACGCGCCCTGTTCGAAAAGGACAACGCCGGCTATCGGCGCACCAAGCTCGAAGCCTACAAGATCATGGCCGCCTCCACCTCGCTCAGCTACATGAGCATGCGGCTGGTCCAGCTCGCGGTCATGCTGGCCGGCAGCTATCTGGTTTTGACCGAGCATCTGAGCTACGGCGGCTTTGTCGGCTTTCTGCTGCTCGTCACCGTCTTCTTCCGGCCCATCGAGAAGATCAACGCGGTGATCGAAACCTATCCCAAGGGCGTCGCGGGCTTTCGCCGCTATGTGGAGCTTCTGGATACCGAACCGGACATCGCCGACCGACCCGGCGCCGTGCCCGCACCGGCCTTGCGCGGCGACATCCGCTACAACGCCGTCACCTTCGGCTACGAAACAGGCCGCCGGGTCATCGATGCGGTCGATCTGTCGATCACCGCCGGCCAGACGGTGGCCTTCGTCGGCCCGTCCGGCGGCGGCAAGACAACCATCTGCTCGCTGCTTCCACGCTTCTACGACGTTCAGGACGGCTCCATCACCATCGACGGAATCGACATCCGCGACATGACGCTGGCCTCGCTTCGGGGCCAGATCGGCATCGTGCAGCAGGACGTCTTTCTCTTCGGCGGGACGATCCGCGACAACATCGGCTACGGACGCCTGGGAGCGAGCGACGCGGAGATCCGTGAAGCGGCACGGCGCGCGCATCTCGATGACGTTCTCGCGGCCCTGCCCGACGGTCTGGACACGCTGATCGGCGAACGCGGCGTGAAGCTCTCGGGCGGCCAGAAGCAGCGCCTGGCGATCGCCCGGATTTTCCTGAAGAACCCGCCGATCCTGATTCTCGACGAGGCGACATCGGCTCTTGATTCCCAGACCGAGCGGGAAATCCAGAAAGCCCTTTCGGAACTCTCGCACGGCCGCACGACCCTGGTGATCGCCCATCGGCTGGCCACCATCCGCGACGCCGACCATATTGTCGTCATTGACCGGGCCAGGATCGCCGAACAGGGAACCCACGCGGAGCTGCTCGCCCGGCGGGGGCGCTATTGGCAGATGCTCAACACACAGTCGTTGAGCCAACCGTCGCCCGCGCCCCAGGCCGGTGCGGCCATGGCAGCGGCGGAAGACGTGTGACGGCCGCGCGGTTTCCCCTTGTCCCGGGTCCGCCCTAGATGTCCTTGAGAAGACGGAGCGCGTCGTAGATCGCCGCATGTGTGTTGCGCGCGGAAACCGCGTCGCCGATCCGGAAAAGCTGGAAGGCGCCCTTGTCATTGCGCGCGACCGACTGCGGAATTCCGGCGACCAGCTGTTCGTGCGATATTTCGCCGAGGTTTGTCGACAAGGGCTTGAGGCCGAAATAAAGCTCATCGAGGGGGATGGTGCCATGATTGACCACAATCTGGTCGAACATGCGCTGCTTTCGGACCCCGCCGTAGTCGCTGCCGACGGTGGCAATCAGCCGATTGCCGTCCCTTTCGACCGTCTCCAGACGGTAGGTCACCGTGAAGGTGACGTCCTTGCTTTGAAGCGCACGCATGTAAGGGGTCAGATTCATCGCCATGACTTCGGGCGCGAACGACCGGTCGGGCGTCATGATTTCGACCCTTGCCCCGGCATTGGCGAGGCGTTCCGCGGCCTGCAACCCGGCATGATCGCCCGCGTCGTCGAACACCAGGACATCGGCACCGGGCTTCACATCGCCAGCGATGATGTCCCAGGCCGACACCACGAGTTCGTTGCCCTTCGCCAGGACCTCGGTATGCGGCATGCCGCCCGTCGCGATGATGACGACGTCGGGATCTTGCGCCTTGACCGTGCCGGCGTCCGCCCAGGTGTTGAAGTGGAAGACGACGCCGCGCTTCGCGCATTGCGCCATGCGCCAGTCGATGATGCCGATCATGTCCTTGCGGCGCTCGCTGCGGGCGGTCAGGCGAATCTGGCCGCCGGGATCGTTCGCCGCCTCGAAGACAACCACCTCGTGGCCGCGCTCTCCGGCGACCCGCGCCGCCTCCAGACCGGCCGGACCCGCGCCGACGACAACGATCTTCTTGCGAACCTCCGCCGGCGCGATTGTCTGCGGCATCGTGAGCTCACGCCCGGTCGCCGCGTTGTGGATGCAATAGGCGGCCCCACCTTGATAGATGCGGTCGAGGCAGTAGTTCGCGCCAACGCAGGGCCGAATATCGTCCTCGCGTTTCTCGATAATCTTCCGCACGATATGCGGATCGGTCATGTGGGCGCGCGTCATGCCGACCATGTCGAGCTTGCCCGCAGCGATGGCGTGACGTGCTGTCGCGACGTCCGGAATCTTCGCCGCATGGAAGGTCGGGAAGTTGGTGGCCGCGCGAATCTCTCCAGCAAAATCAAGATGCGGCGAACTGGCCATGCCCTGGATCGGGATCACGTCGGTCAGGCCGGCGTCGGTATCGATATGCCCCTGACGACATTCAGGAAGTCAACCATGCCGCTGTCCTTGAGGCGCCTGGAGATTTCCAGCCCATCCTCCCTGGCCAGCCCCCCTTCCAGCATCTCGTCGCCCGTATAGCGGACGCCGACGACAAAGTCGGCGCCGACGCGCTTTCGGATTTCCCTCAAGACATCGAACGTGAAACGCAGCCTGTTGTCCATTGAGCCGCCATAAGGCCCGTCAAGCTCGTTTGTCAGCGGCGACCAGAACTGGTCCATCAGATGGCCATAGGCCTGCAGCTCGATCCCGTCCATGCCGCCCGCCTTCATGCGCTCGGCCGCATCGCCGTAATCCTTGATGATCCGCTCGATGTCCCAGTCTTCCACCTTCTTGGGGAACGCGCGGTGAGCAGCCTCCCTGCGATGGGACGAGGAGACGACCGGCAGCCAGAACCCCTTGTCCCAGCGCGTCCGGCGGCCAAGGTGGGTGAGCTGAATCATCACCGCGGCGCCCTGCTCATGCACGGCGTCCGTCAGATCCTTCACCCACGGCACCACCTCGTCCTTGTAAACGAGAAGATTGTTGAAGACCGGCGGGCTGTCCTTTGAGACGGCCGCGGAACCGGCCGTCATCGTCATGGCGACCCCGCCCCTGGCGCGCTCGACATGATAGGCGCGATAGCGTTCCTTGGGCATGCCGTCGTCCGGATAAGCCGGTTCATGCGCGGTCATGATGACGCGGTTGCGGAACGTGAGATGCTTGAGCTGATAGGGCTGGAGAAGGGGATCTTTGGTCATTATCCAGACTCCGGTCAGGGGCAGGAGAATCCTTGGACAAAATGTTCATCAGTGTCAAGTTAATGGACGAAAAAGCCGATAAACTTGACACTGATGTACAACTGTGACACGGGAAACCCATGGAACAGGTTGTGAATGACAGCGGCTGGCGCGGTTCCCCGAGCTCTGGTTGGGCGCGGCCTATGACTCCCTGCTGGAATCCGGCGTCGATTCCGTCAAGATCATGCCGCTGGCGAGAAAGCTCAAACTGTCGCGGACGAGTTTCTATTGGTTCTTCAAGGACCGCGAAGAATTGCTCGGCGCGCTCCTCACGCGCTGGCGCGAGAAGAACACGGGCAATCTGATCCTGCGATCGGAGGCCTATGCCGAGACCATCGCCGAAGCGATGCTCAACGTCATCGACTGCTGGCTGGATACGGCGCTTTTCGATTCAAGGTTCGAGTTCGCGGTGCGAAGCTGGGCCTTCAGTCGCCCGGCACACTGGCTGAAGTGCGAAGGGCTGACCGTGAGCGGCTTGACGCCCTCACCCGGATGCTGGTGCGGTTCGGCCAGGACGAGGCCCGCGCCGATGTCCGCGCGCGCACGATTTATCTGACGCAAATCGGCTATATCTCGATGCAGACGGAGGAAGACGTCTCCATCCGGATGAAACGCATCCCGGAGTATGTGGAAATTTTCACGGGAACGGCGCCGGAACGACGGGAGCTCGACCGCTTCCTCGCGCGCCACGGCCGCGGCGGTGAGGGACAATGAGCGATGAAAAACCTGCCCTGACCGGGTGTCCTCAATCACGAGCAAGCGCGATACCATTCAGGAGCACGCGATGAACACCCCCGCATGATCACTCATGAGCAGGCCGCCTCCCTCGTGACCTGGCCCGACGCCGTCGCAGCGCTCGACGCCGGACACAGACGCCCGAAGGCGCAGGTCGGCGACATCTTCCTTGGGCCGTCGGAGGGGTCGCTTCTCAGCCGCGGCGCCTATATCGCCGGACTCGGCTTCGGGGTGAAATCTGTCACCATCTTCGGGGTAACCCCACCGAAGGCCTGCCGAGCGTCCAGGGCGCCATGTTCGTGTTCGAGCCGGCGCGCGGCGCCCTGACCGCGATCATCGAGAGCCGGCTGGTCACCGAAGTGAAGACGGCCGCGGATTCGGCACTCGGCGCCACGCTGCTTGCGCGGCCGGGCAGCGAGACGCTGCTGATCATCGGGGCGGGAGCGGTGGCACGCAGCCTGATCCGGGCCTATGCGGCGGTGTTTCCCTCGATCAGATACATCCGGATCTGGGCCCGCCGTTTTGACCAGGCGGAGGCGTTGGCGCAGGAAGCGCGCCTGGAGGGTGTGCAGATCACCGCCGCTTCCGATCTGGCGGCGGCCGCGCGCGACGCCGACATCATCTCGAGCGCGACCATGGCGCACGAACCGGTTCTGCACGGCGCCTGGATCCGGCCCGGAACGCATGTGGACCTGATTGGCGCCTTCAAGGCCGACATGCGCGAGGCGGATGACGCGCTAATCTCCGGCGGCTCGCTCTTCGTCGACAGCCGCGAGACCACGATCAGCCATATCGGCGAATTGATGATACCCATTGCTGCGGGCGTGATTACCCCAAAGTCCGTGAAGGGTGACCTCTACGACCTGATCGGCGGCACGGTGGCCGGACGCGTGTCGGACGATGAGATCACCGTCTTCAAGAACGGCGGCGGCGCCCATCTCGACCTGATGATCGCCGATTATATCGTCGGGGCCATGAAGGCCTCCGTCTGAAACACCGCTGCGTCAACGGTTGCCGTCGGCGAATGTTTCCGATTCCACGCACGTCCGGGCAAGCGGCCGGTCCCCGCGCATGCCCGATCTGCGCCGGAGCAATTCCAGAACAAGTGGGTACCGGTCATCGATGCGGATTTGCGCCAAAACAAGGACTGAGAGCCAAGACCCATTTCTGCAAGAAGCGGATCGGCTTCAGTCGGCGATCTCCAGATCAAGCAGCCCGGAGCTGAGGCATTTTCCATGCGCGTCCAGGGCCAGCGAACGGGTCACGCCGCCTTTGAGCGCGGCGTGCAGCACAAAATTGAGCGCGCCGAGTTGCGGCAGAACGAAACGCTCGATGCGTCCAATCTGAAGCCATTCAAGATGCGCCCGCAACCGCTCTTCCGTGACCTCGGCCTCGATCCGCGGCCAATCCGCCATGTCGTAGGCAATAACGGAAATGTTCGAGACGTTGCCCTTGTCGCCGGTGCGGCTGTGGGCGATGGCGCGAAGCTGCATGGTCCTAGCTCTCCAGCATCTCGATATGTGGAACGACAACGCTCGCCGGGACCAGCGTGGAGACGATGGCGACGACTTCGCGTGCTGACTTGGTGACGCCACCGCCCGCCGCCGGGCCGTTGAGGTAAAGGCTCTCCACCTCATCACCCACCGCACGCGCCGCCTCGCCGCTCTCAGCGCGGGCCGCGAAGCGCACGCGAACCTCGCGCGGCGCATCCGCCACCGACCGGGTTCCGCCCAGGATCGCGTCAACGCCGATCAGTTCGCCGCGCGTCTCCGAATAGAGAAATGGCAGCTCGCCCATCCGGACAGTCATGATCTCCAACGCAAGCCGGCCGCGCGCTTCTGCCCCGGCCCCGCGTAGGAGATCTGCCCTTCGCCGACATAGGAATCGACATAGCCGAGCGAAACCTTCAGCTGGCCCGTCTTGGCATGACCCGATCCCCGTGGATACGCACCCTGTCGGGGCCTACCTCCGTCATCTCCACGGCGGAAAAATCCGCGATCACGTCGGGTTGCAGATAGCGCGCGGGATCGTGCACCTCGTACAGAAGCTGCTCCTTGCAGGTCGCCAGGCTGACCCGTCCACCCGTGCCTTCAAGCTTGGTCACGGTCAGCGCGCCATCCGGCGCCACCTCCGCGATCGGAAACCCAATGCGCGCGAGGTCCGGCACGTCCTTGAAGCCGGGATCCGCAAAGTATCCGCCCGTGATCTGTCCGCCACATTCCATCAAGTGACCAACCAGCGTTCCGCGACCGAGCTTCTCCCAGTCATCCATCTTCCAACCGAAGGCGTGAATCTGGGCCGCGAGGAACATCGCCGGATCCGCCGCCCGACCCGTGACGACAAGATCCGCACCGGCCTCAAGCGCGTCCACGATGGGACCCGCTCCCACATAGGCGTTGGCCGAAACAAACGGCCTGCCGAAAGCCGCGGCCATATCTCCCGTTTCCTCGATCCGGCAGTCCGAACCGTTGACAAACGCCAGCACGTCGTCGCCCGTGATCGCCGCGACCTTCATGCCCTTCAGCCCGAGATCGCGGCCGATCTCGACCACTTTTCTCGCGGCGGCGAAGGGATTGGCCGCGCCCATGTTGGTGATGATGCGGAAGGGCTTGCGCGTCCGCGCGCGCTCCCAGGCCGGCAGCACCGCGCGCATACGCCGCTCCAGAAGCGGATCGTAACCTGCGTCCGGATCGGCGCGGCGCGCCTGCTGGGCGAGCGCGATGGTGCGTTCCGCCAGACACTCGAAGACGAGATAGTCGAGATCGCCGCGTTCGGCGAGATCGACGGCGGGGCCGATACGATCGCCGGAAAAGCCCGCGCCCGTCCCGATCCTGAGGGTGGTCATTGTGCGTTTCCAAGCGCAAGCCGCCGCGGCTTGCCGAAATACCAGGTGGCGATGAGCAGCCCGCCTGCGAGGAACGGCGCCACAGGGTGGGGCCAGATGGCGAGCGCGATGCACGCCGCGAGCACCGTCACGTCGAGCGCGCGGATGCCAAAGAGGCTCTGTCCGCTCAGCAGTCCGGGTATGGCGACCACCAGAACGAGGCCGGACAGCAGCGCGTTTGCGAACGCGAGCCCGCCGCCCTGCCCGGTCATGCCCGGATAGAGCAACAGCATGAACGGAACCACATAGGTCACCGCGCCGAGCCGCACCGCTTCCAGCGCGGCAGGCAGCCAATTGGTTTGCGCGATGCCGGCGGCAACAAAAACCGCCACGCAGACAGGCGGCGTGATGACGGAGATGGTGGCGAAGTAGAAAACGAAAAGATGGGCGGCCAGCGGGTCGATCCCGACGGCCGTCATGGCGGGCGCCAGCACCGCAGCCACAAGCACATAGGCGGCCGTCGTGGGCAGCCCCATGCCCATCACCATGCAGACGGCGCCGACGATCAAGGCGACGCCGGGCATCGAGTTGCCCGCGATTGCGACGATCATCGAGCTCAGCGTCACGCCGATGCCTGTCATGTTGATCATCGAAACCAGGATCTGCGCACCGGCCAGCAACACGCCGATAATGACCATGCCCTTGCCCGCATCCGCGATGCCGTCGACCACGAGGCGGACCATGCGGCGCGCCGGCATCTGGCCGATGCCCGTCGCGACGAAAGCGATGAGCAGACCCATGATGCCGTAAAAGGCGGACGTTGCGACGGAGCGGCCGAGGAAGACGCCGATTCCGAGTGCGCCGATAGCCGCGATGATCGGCAGGGCGCGGCGCGGCGCAACGATCGTCGACCATGGCGGCAGTTCGTCCTCGGGAACCAGTTGCAGGTTCTTGCGCACCGACACGACATGCACGGTGACAAAGACCGAGAGATAGAAAAGCAGGGCCGGCACGGCGGCGGCGATAATGATCTTGATGTAGGAGACGCCGAGAATTTCGGCCATGACGAAAGCGGCCGCTCCCATGATTGGCGGCGCGATCTGGCCACCGGTGGAAGCGACGGCCTCGACGGCCGCGGCGAAGGCCGGCGGATATCCAAGCCGCTTCATCATCGGAATCGTGAAATTGCCCGTGGTCGCCACGTTCGCGACCGCCGAACCTGAGATCATGCCGAACAGGCCGCTGGCGATCGTGGCGATCTTCGCCGCACCGCCGACCTGCCTGCCGCCGATGCGCATGGCGAGATCCATGAAGCTCTGGCCGCCACCGGTGTGCAGAAGCAAGGAACCGAACAGCACGAAGGCGGCGATGACAGTGGCCGCCACGCCGGTCAGCATGCCCCAGATACCGAGGTCGCCGAGAAAGATCGTCTCCGTGATGAAGGCCGTATCGAAGCCGCGATGGGCGAGCGATCCGGGCAAGTGATCGCCAAACAACGCATAGGCGAGGCCGATGAGAACAAGGATGGGAAAGATGATCCCGACGGCGCGCCGGCTCACCTCAAGAACAGTGACCACGAGCCCGACGGTGAGCGCCTTGTCGAGCGCCGTGGCCCACGGCAGGGTGGTCATGATCTCATCGTAGTTCACGACGATGTAGCCGCAGGCGCCGATGGTGGTGGCGGCGAGAACGAGGTCCAGCATGAGACCGATCGGTCTCCACGGTCTGCCTGCGCCCGCGGGATAGACCGCGAGCCCGAGGCAGGCGACGAGCGCCAGGAAAATCGCGCGTTGAATCAGGCTCTCGAAAGGGCCCGTCGCGGCGGTGTAGAAGACGAAGGCACCGACAAGCAGCGCCAGGCTGTCACGCACGCGGGTCAACACGGCAATTCTCCTGGATGACCGTCAGTTCATCGGCTGAAGACGGGCCGGGATCTCATGGCCGTTTTCCTTGAACCACCTGGCGGCACCCGGGTGCAGCGGAATGGTCGCGTACTGAAGGGTCAGCTTCGCAAGATCGACGCCCTTCACGGAGGCCATCGCCGCGCCCTGGACGTCCTTGTCCTCCATCACCGCCTTGACGATCTTGTAGGCTGCATCCTCGGACAGATCAGGGCTCGCGGCAACGCCGACACCGAAGCTCCAGGTCGAATAGGCCGGAATGCCGTCGGCGGCGCCTTCGGGAAGATCGACGACCGAGATGTCAGGCATCGTGTCGGCGAGTATCGCCTTCTGCGCGTCGTTCAGACCGAGCACCCGGATCGGGGTGAAGGTGGCGATATCGAGCGTGGAACCGTCAAGCTTGTTGCCGGCGCCCGACTTCACGTATCCGGCCACACGGCCGTCCTTGATCATGTCCACGACGTCCGTGGTGGAGCCACGCACATATTCAGCGGACACTCCGAGCGCCTTGAACACGGCTTCGGTCGTGCTCTCCGTGGCCGATCCCTTGATGCCCGGATTGAACCGGACGCCCTTCAATCCTGCAAGGTTCTTCACCTCGGCATCGGCCCGTACGATCACGTTCTGAGGCGCGCCGGTATAGACCCACAGCATGCCCAGTTTCATCGGATGACCGTCAAACTTGTTGGTGCCGGCGACCGCGTGCTGGGCGACGTTGGTGGTGACAAGGCCGAGGTCGATCTGCTTCCGCTCGATGCGGCGCAGATTGTCAAGCGTGGCGCCGGTCTCCGCGACCGACGTCTCGAGGCCTTCGGCCTTTTCATTGATCAGCTTGGCCACGGCGACGAAATAGCCGTAGTGGCTCGACGAGGCAGACGTGGAGCCGATGAGAAGCCGCTGCTGGGCGCTGGCCGGCAGGGCTTGGCAGAGCGCGAAGGCGCCCGCCAGGACGAGGTGTGAAAAACGCATGGATATCTCCTCCCAGGAACCCGCGATGCGGGCAATCGCTTCGCTCGCCTGCCGAAAGCGCTGCCGGCCCCTCCCGGGCTGCATGGCGACCTTCAGCGTGAAGGACGAGGCTGACAAACCCTCGCACAACGGAATTGTTGCAATAAGTGATTAGTTGGAAATAATTGTTGCGCTATGAGCAACAAATTCGATCTCAACGACCTCAGGACCTTCTCGGCGCTGGCCCGCGGCGCAGGGTATCGCGCCGTGGCGGACGACGTGGGGATGTCGGCGTCCGCCCTCAGCCGCTCAATCTCCCGGCTGGAGGACCGGCTGGGCACGCGCCTGTTCGATCGCGACACACGAAACGTCTCGCTGACTCCACAAGGCGAGATGCTGCTTCGGCTGGCCGAACGTGTCTTGAACACGGCTGCGACCGCCAGTCTGGAGTTCGATGCGTATCTCGCCGCGCGCCGGGGACGCGTGACGATCGCGGGCCTGCCCTCGGTCACCGCGGGTCTGCTGCCGCCACTGGTCGCGCGGTTCATGGAAGTCCATCCAGACGTCGACCTGCAGATCAAGGACGCGCTTTCAGACAGCGTGATCCGCGCCGTGGAGCAGGGCGAGGCCGATCTGGGCTTCACCGCGGGCGCGGTCGATCCCTCGGACCGGATCTCGTTCCGGACCGTGTTGACCGATCGGTTCCTGGCCATCGGGGCGCCCGGCGGCGCGCTTGCCGAGGAGCGCAGCTACACCTGGGAGGAATTGGTGAATCTGCCCTTCGTCGCCATGGCGACAGGGACCAGCGTGCGCGCCCTGACCGACGCGGCGTGCTCGCAGGAGGGCCTGCCGCTGCGGCCACGCTTTGAGGTAGCGCATCTCGCAACCGCCGGCGCCTTCGTCTCGCAAGGCCTCGGCGTGACGGCGCTGCCGACGCTGACGCTGCCGGTTCTCGGGGCGGGCAAGCTCATCTACCGCCCGCTCCTCAAGCCGCAACTCGTCCGTCGCGTTGGCGTTATCTGGCGCACCGGCCACGCCCTGTCTCCGGCCGCCCGCGCCTTTCTCGATCTGGTGAGGAGAACGGCGCCGGGTACAGAAGCCGTCGACCCGTCCGGCGCGGGGCCTCTGGCAGGCGGTTGAGGGCATCCGCGGCTCCTCCTGCATTGGCGGCTTTCCCCATGCGCTCGTGGCGCGCCGACACCTGGCGCTGGGCACAAAAAACCCCCGGCCATGGAGACCGGGGTTTTGTCGTTCTGGTTGCGGGGGCAGGATTTGAACCTGCGACCTTCAGGTTATGAGCCTGACGAGCTACCGGGCTGCTCCACCCGCGGAAAGTCTTGTTTTCAGACGCAAAAAGCGCCGCAAGCATGGATTGCTTTGGCGCTTTGCTCCACCCGGGAGTGTTTTGTGAGTGGAGGAATCGTTGAGAGGAATGTTGTGTGCTTTGCAGGCCTGGCAGTGTCCTACTCTCCCGCGTCTTAAGACGAAGTACCATCGGCGCTGGGGAGTTTCACGGCCGAGTTCGGAATGGGATCGGGTGCAGGCTCCCCGCAATAGCCACCAGGCCGGCAAAGGACACAACTGTTCGAAGAAACTGGAATTGGATACCGTCATCGCTTGGTTTCATCGCCGCCATATCGTTCTTCCGACACCACAGGTGTCGCAAGGCCGACCGGCCGCCGCGGCTGACGCCGCGCCCACCCGGAGGACAGCGCGCAAGCGCGGTGCGTCCGTGAGGGAGAAGATTTCTCAGCGCTTTCGCGCTGAGAAGATGGATATTGATTAATGAGAGTGATCAAGCCAATCGAGTTATTAGTACCGGTAAGCTGCATGCATTGCTGCACTTCCACACCCGGCCTATCAACGTGGTGGTCTTCCACGACTCTCAAGGGAGAACTCGTTTTGAGGTGGGTTTCCCGCTTAGATGCTTTCAGCGGTTATCCCGTCCGTATATAGCTACCCTGCTATGCCGCTGGCGCGACAACAGGTCCACCAGAGATACGTCCATCCCGGTCCTCTCGTACTAGGGACAGATCCTCTCAATTCTCCTACACCCACGGCAGATAGGGACCGAACTGTCTCGCGACGTTCTGAACCCAACTCACGTACCACTTTAATCGGCGAACAGCCGAACCCTTGGGACCTGCTCCAGCCCCAGGATGTGATGAGTCGACATCGAGGTGCCAAACGATCTCGTCGATATGGACTCTTGGAGATCATCAGCCTGTTATCCCCGGCGTACCTTTTATCCGTTGAGCGATGGCCCTTCCACGTGGGACCACCGGATCACTATGGCCGTCTTTCGACTCTGCTCGACTTGTCAGTCTCGCAGTCAGGCAGGCTTATGCCATTGCACTCAACGAGCGATTTCCGACCGCTCTGAGCCCACCATCGCGCGCCTCCGTTACTCTTTGGGAGGCGACCGCCCCAGTCAAACTACCCGCCACACACGGTCCCGGGTACTGTAATACCGCGGTTAGACATCCATAACGATAAGGGTGGTATTTCAAGGATGGCTCCACCCGAGCTGGCGCCCGAGCTTCAAAGCCTACCACCTATCCTACACATGTCGTGACGAATGCCAGTGTGAAGCTGTAGTAAAGGTGCACGGGGTCTTTCCGTCTGACCGCAGGAACCCCGCATCTTCACGGGGAATTCAATTTCACTGAGTCTATGCTGGAGACAGCGGGGAAGTCGTTACGCCATTCGTGCAGGTCGGAACTTACCCGACAAGGAATTTCGCTACCTTAGGACCGTTATAGTTACGGCCGCCGTTTACCGGGGCTTCAATTCGGAGCTCTCACCCCTCCTTTTAACCTTCCGGCACCGGGCAGGCGTCAGACCCTATACGTCGCCTTACGGCTTCGCAGAGCCCTGTGTTTTTGATAAACAGTCGCAACCCCCTGGTCTGTGCCCCAATGCCTAGTTGCCTAGACACTGGGCTCCCTTCTCGCGAACTTACGGGAGCAATTTGCCGAGTTCCTTCAGCATAGTTCTCTCAAGCGCCTTGGTATGCTCTACCAGTCCACCTGTGTCGGTTTCGGGTACGGTCATTAGTGCGGGAGCTATTTCCTGGAACACCTTCGAAGCATCTCCAATCCAGTAAGGAGATACAGCACACGGCATTCGTCACTACCCGCTGGCTGCAGAATATTGACTGCATTCCCATCGACTACGCCTTTCGGCC
>NZ_CP031841.1:4882500-5029620 GCF_003432385.1 Breoghania sp. L-A4
TCGGTGTGGCTGTCGACAAGCTCGGCGATGCGCAAGGGCCGCGTCACCTCCCAGGGGATCACGGTGCCGTCGATGACGCCCTTGGACAGCGCCTCGGGAACAGCCGGGACCGGCATGCCGACAGGCACCGCGCCGAGTTCCTGCAGCAGGGCGTTGACCATGCGGGTCGGGCCGCGCAGCTTCTTGCCCTTGAGATCCTCCAGCTTGGTCACCGGATCGCCCTTCATGTGCAGCAGGCCCGGTCCGTGCACATGCACCGCGAGCACGTGGGTATCGGCGAACTCGTCGCGCAGGTGCTTTTCATAGTAGTCCCAGGCTGCGGCAGACGTGGCCTCGGCGCTGGCCGCCATGAAGGGCATCTCGAAGGCTTCGGTCTTGGGGAAGCGGCCGGGCGTATAGCCGGTCAGCGTCCAGATGATGTCGACGACCCCGTCCTTGGCCTGATCGTAGAGCGCCGGCGGCTTGCCGCCCAGCTGCATCGAGGGATAGTGCTCGACCTTGATCCGGCCGCCGGAGTCCTTTTCCACCTTCTCGCCCCAGGGCGTCAGGAACCCGGCCGGGATCGACGCCTGCGGCGGCAACATCTGATGCAGCTTGAGGGTGACGTCCTGCGCATTCGCGCCCGCCGCCATGACCACGACCGACGCCGCAAGAGCGCCCACACGCAATGCATGCTTCAACATTCAACAGTCCTCCCGGTATGTGCCGGACCGGATCCCTCCGGATCCTCCTCACCGCCCGACATGAAATCCTCGCGGCCATCCGACCGCATCCGCGACGCGCCACTACGGCCCGTCGCCGCACGCCCGCGGGCAAGCGCCCAACGGCATGCCACATAGTCAAACATCCACAGGCGCGGATTCACAACAGTTAAATGGCATTACAATTTTAAATCCTACAAACTGGCCGCCAGGACCGCGGTTTTGACAGCATGCGCGTCCAAAACCGCTTACAGAAGGCGGGAAAGAAGGCGGGACAAATCCTCCCGCTCGGCGTCCGTAAAGCTGGCGAGCAGCCGATCCTCGTGAGCGTTGATCGCCACGACCGCTTCCGCGCGCAGAGCCTCGCCCGCCGGTGTGGCACGCAGGGCGTAACTGCGCCGGTCGCCGGGCACCTTGTTGCGCGCAATCAGATCCCGCCCTCAAGCTCGTCGACAATCAGCACCACCCCGGACCGCTCGATCGCAAGGGCGCGCGCGAGACGGCTCTGACTGATGTCGGGATTGTCGATGATGATCGACAGCGCCGCGAACTGTCCCGGACGGAGCCCGAGATGCGAAACACTGTCGATGAAATCGGATTGAAAATTGAGATAGGCGCGCTTCAGGGCATATCCGATGAAACCGCTCAGCACGCCCGAGTCCAGATCGGCCTCGCCGGCGCCTTGCTGCTTGTTCATTGTATCGCCCGTGTCCATTCCACTTTGCCCTGCCCGTTGCGCCCAGCGAGGCGTCGATCGACCCGCACCGACCACGTTCGCGAATGCGGCGCACCGCGTCAATCGGCGGCGTGCCGACGACGCACAGATCGCTAGAAGCGGGCGTCGCGTTTTTCCAGAAACGCCTTCAGGCCTTCCTGAGCGTCCGCGCTGGTCTGGGTCAACGCCGCGCAGAGGCTTTCGGTGAACAGCCCGTCGGACCGCGCCATGTCGTCGATGCGCGACAGCGCCTGAATGACGATGTAATTGGACAGCGGCGCATTGCCCGCGATCCGCTCCGCCAGACGCTGCGCTTCGCCCTGGCCTTCGCCCGCCGTCACCGCGTAATGCGCGAGACCCAGCGCGCGGCCTTCCTCGGCATCATACTTGCGGCCCGTCAGCATCATCTCGACCATCCTGTCCGGGCCGAGGATGCGGCCGATGCGCACCGAAGCCCCGCCGCCCACAAAGATGCCGCGGCGACCCTCGGGCAGCTGGAACACGGTCGAGGGTTCGGCGATCCTCACGTGGCAGGCGGCCGCGAGTTCCAGCCCGCCGCCCATCACCGCGCCCTCAAGCGCGGCCACAACCGGCAAGCCGCCGAACTGGATCGAATCCATCACCGCATGCCAGTTGCGCGAATGACGCATCACCTCGGGCGCCTCACGCGCCACGTGTTCGCTCAGATCGAGTCCGGCGGAAAAATGTCCGCCGGCGCCCGACAAAATGGCAACCGCGACCCCTTTGGGCGGATTTGTGAAAAACGCACCGAGTTCCGCAATCAAACCGTCGTTCAGCGCGTTGCGTTTTTCAGGCCGTTGCAGGGTCAGATGCGCGATGCGCCCTCGACACGGATATCAAGAAACGTCGTCGAACCCGCACCCGGTGAAGTCGAACCTGCATTCGCCATCGTCATTCCCTAGTCATCCATTCTGCTGAAGCCTGCCGTGTGCCCGCCACCAGCGGGTGCCTGCGTCTACCGGCGCGACCAGCGCGGACCGTACCAGGCAGCGGCGCGCGCATTGAACAGCGAATTCCAGAGATTGTAAATCGACAAAACAGTTTATAGCATAAACATAGCCTTGGCGAATGTGCGGGACGCCGACCATGGCGAGTATTGTCACTCAGCAAAGGCTGGCGATACAGTTGCAAATGAAATCTTTTTGCGGCCGCCGGGAGGAGTGGCGGCCGGAGGAAAGATCATGCCGGGCGGGTCGGCTCTAAAGCCGATCCGGAAACGCAAGCCGGCAACAAAGTCATAAGGCGCCCTCAAGCGCCGTGGGAGGGAATCAATGAATATCGTGAAAACGGCGGCGCCGGTCGCCCCGGAGCCCGCATCGTGTCCGCATCAGGCAGCCGCGCCGTGGAGGCCAAACACGCAGCGCTCAACGCGGCGCTGACGATGTGCGACGCCTTGCGCGACTAGATCTTGACGCGGAAACGCCCGAGAATGCCGCGGTTCCGCGCCGCGCGAGCCAGGGTGAATGCCCCTGCCTCCCGCGCCACCGCATAGCCATCGTCACAGACCCTGCCCGCGAGCCCCTGCCCATGACCTTTGCCACGAGACTGGAGCGGCTGTCGCTGACGATCGAGAAGATCGCCGGCGTGTTCCTGGCCGCCATCACGATTCTTGTCTTCGTCTCCGCGATCGGCCGCTACCTGTTCGCGACGCCGCTGCCCGATTCCTTCGACATCTCGCGGCTGATGATGGGCGTCGCCGTTCTGTGGGGCTTTGCCTCCGTCGGTTATCGCGGCTCGCACATCAAGGTCGATCTGATTGCGGAATGGCTGCCCGACCGGGTGCGCCGCTGGCTCGACATCCTTGCCTGGACCGTCCTGCTCGGCTTCACCCTCGCGCTGACCTGGATGCTGCTGACGCGCGTTTCGAGCGCCTATTCCAGCGGCGAGGCGACCTTCGACCTGCGCATTCCCGTTTGGCCGTTTCTGGCCGTGATCTGGCTGGGCGTTCTCGCCTCCGTCTTCACCATCTTCTCGCGCATCGCACTGCTGCTGCTCGACGAGCGCAGCAAGCTTGAACACTACGAAACGGTGGAAGCCGACATCGAAGAAGGCCCGAACTCATGAGCACTCCTGATCTCGTCGCGCTCGCCGGGTTCCTCGCCCTCTTCGCTATGATCGTCATCCGCGTCCCCGTCGGTGTCGCCATGGGATTGGTCGGCATCGGTGGATTTGCCGCGATCGCCGGCTGGGGACCGGCGCTCAACCTGCTCGCGATTTCGCCGCTGCGCACGGTCACCGACTACAACCTCAGCCTCATCCCGATGTTCATCCTGATGGGCGTGCTGGCCACCAACTCCGGCATGTCGCGCGAGTTGTTCCGCGCCGGCCAGGCCTGGCTCGGACGCTACAAGGGCGGACTGGCGCTTGCGACCATCGGCGCCTGCGGCGGCTTCGCGGCCATCTGCGGGTCGTCGGTCGCCACCGCCGCCACCATGAGCAAGATCGCTCTGCCGGAAATGCGCCGCTTCGGCTACCGCGACGACGTGGCGACCGGCGTCATCGCCGCCGGCGGCACGCTCGGTATTCTCATTCCGCCATCGGTGGTGCTGGCGGTCTACGCCTTCATCACCGAGCAGGACGTGGGTCAGCTGTTCATCGCGGGCATCGTGCCGGGGATACTCGCCGTCATCATGTATATGGCGACGGTACGGATCGCCTACGGCCGCGAACTCCCCGCCGGAGAGCCCGTGTCGCTGGGCGACCGGTTTCGGTCCATTCAGGGAATCTGGGCCGTACTGCTGCTCTTCGTTGCCATCATCGGCGGCATCTACGCCGGCATCGTCACGCCGACGGAAGCGGCCGCGGCCGGGGCTTTTCTCACCGCGCTGATCGGCGTGATGCGCGGCCGGCTCAACGCCTCCTCGATCCTGCACTGCCTGATCGAGGCGCTGCGCACCACCGTCGCCATCTTCACCGTGCTGATCGGCGCGCTGCTGTTTGGGTATTTCCTGGCCATCACCCAGACGCCGCAGAAAATCACCAGCATTCTGATCGCGATGGATCTCGGCAATTATGGAACGCTGCTGCTGATCCTGCTGTTCTTCGTGGTGCTGGGGTGCATTCTCGACGCCATGGCGATGATCATCCTGCTGGTGCCCATCGTCTTTCCGGTCATCACCCAGCTCGGCTTCGATCCGATCTGGTTCGGCGTCATCATCGTCATGACGGTGGAACTCGGTCTGATCACACCGCCGGTCGGCATGAATGTCTTCGTCATCAACTCGATCGCGCCGGACACCAATCTTTTCGGCATCTTCAGGGGCGTCATGCCGTTCGTGCTGGTCGATCTGCTGCGCCTGGCGCTGCTCATCGCCTTCCCGGCGATCGTTCTGTTCCTGCCGCATACGATGCAATGAGGAGACGGCCATGCTGGAACTGAAACATTTGTGCGACGCGCGCATCGATCTCGGACCGCCGCTGGAACTGGGTGATGCGCCGCCGGGCCGCAGGCGCATCATCCCGATCATCGGCGGCACGGTCACCGGTGAACGCGTGTCGGGCACAATCCTGAATGGCGGCGCGGACTGGCAGACGGTGTTCGCGGACGGTTCGGCGGAACTCGATACGCGCTACATGATCGAGACGCACGACGGCGCGATCCTCGACATCCGCAACTTCGGCTACCGGCACGGCCCGGCCGAGGTGATCGCACGGCTGGCGCGCGGCGAGGACGTCGACCCCTCACTTTATTACATGCGCACCACGCCGCGGTTCGAGACCGGAGATCCGCGCTACGACTGGCTCAACCGCACGATCGTTGTCGGCACCGGCGCGCGCGAAGCTGCCGCGGTGGTTCTGACGCTGTACGAGGTGCTGTGAGCCAAAGGTCCTTCGCACGGTTCCGAGACGCATGTCAGCGCACCATATTACCGCGACCCGCAACCGGGAATTCAGAGATTTTTCGGATAATCATCTGTTTTTGAAGGAATTTTGCATGTTCAAGATGCTGCTTGGCCGCGCGGTTTGGCTTTGCATGGAGCAATCCGGGAACGTTTTACGCATTTCCGGCATCTGGATCCTCCTGACGGTCCTGCTTCGCATTGCCGACCAGTCAGTCGGGCTGACGCTCGACAATTACTCCAGCGTCCTTGGTGAAAGTCCTGCCGTCGCCCTCGCACTTGTACTCGGCGGCACGGCCCTCATGGGTGCCGCCCACGCGTCCATCGGCGTGGCATGGAGCCGCCTCGCCCTGTTCGACGAGCAGCCCCTCACATATCTACCGCGTCTCGGTGCCAGAGAGATCCTCTACGCCCTCAACGGCTTGAAAATCGGATTGATCTATCTGGGCGCGGTGCTTCTGATCGGAAACCTCTATTCCATTCTGAAGACGTTCCTGCCGGAAGCGTTGCTGGAAAATGCGCCGGACGCCGTCACCGATGGGGCCCTGGCTGTAGTCGCCGCTCTGGCAATCGCGGCGGTATCAAGCCTCGCGCTGATTCTCCCGGCAGTTTCAGTCGATCGGCCGATTTCGCTGGATGAAGCAATGCGGCTGAGCAAAGGATTGTTTGGCCCCTGTTTGTCGCGGTCGCCGTGGTAGCCCTGCCTTTTGCCATCCTGGACATCACGCTGCAATCGATCATCGAGCGGACATCGGAAAGCGGCGTCAGCCAACTGCTATCACCTGCATTGATTGCCTTGAAGACCACCCTGAACATGATCGATTTCATCATATTCACCAGTGTCATCACCAGTTTCTACAAATTCGCAGTCGATCGCGCCGAAGCCGAATAGCCGGCCTTTCGACGACGGCAAAGGCCGCGGCCCTTTGGGAGCTGGGGCCGAATCGGGCCATTCGGCCAAACTGCCTGTTGATCGGTGGGAGCGGCGTTATTCCGCCGCTTCCAAAGACTTGGAAATCGCATCCGCCCGATACCAGGTATCGACGGTGACGCTGCCGCCGGTGACCCGGGACACGCAGGGGCACATGGCCTCGCCCGCGTCCTTTTCTTCTTCCGAGAAAAACACGTCGCGGTGGTCGATCTCTCCGTCGCTCGCCAGCACCCGCACCTTGCAGATGCCGCATTCGCCGCGACGACAGTCCGACACCACCGCGACGCCTGCGCTCTCCAGGGCATCGAGCATCGACTGGTTCTCGGGAACCACGACCTCTACGCCCAGATTGGGGATTTTGACCGTGAAGGCTTCCGGCGCCGCGTGGCCCGAGGAGCCGAAGGTCTCATAGCGCAGATTGGCGGGGTGGCGTCCGGCGTCCGCCCAGGCGCGGCGCACAGCGTCCAGCAGTCCCATGGGTCCGCACAGATAGAGATCGCCATCCGGCGCGAGTCGACCGATTTCCGCTGCCAGATCGAGCCGTGTGCCGTCGTCGGTGCGCAGCTCCAGCCGGTCGCCGAGTGCGTCGCGAAGATCGTCCGCAAAAGCCAGTTCGTCCGCCGTGCGGGCCGCATAGACGAGACGGAAGTCCGCGTTGCGGCGCTGCAGCGCCAGGGCCATGCCGTAGATCGGCGTGATGCCGATGCCGCCGGCCAGCAACAGATACTGCGGCCGGCCAAGATCCAACTCGAACAGATTGTGTGGATCCGAAACCGTGATCCGCGCGCCCTCGGTCAGAGACCACATGTAATCGGAGCCACCACGGCTTTCCGGCTGCCGCTTGACGGCGATGCGATAGGCGTCGCCCATCGGCTCGCCCACCAGCGAATAGGATCGCGTGTCCGGCTGATCGTTGATCAACACGGTGACGTTGAGATGGCTGCCCGGGGCAAAGCGTTTTGCCGCGCCGCTTGAAGGCGCGATAATGAATTCGCGCACCGTCGGCGTCACGGTGCGGATCGACCGGATCACGGCGTCTTCCCAGACCAGATGAAACCTCATGAACCGCCTCCCATTTGCGGTGAAAAGTGTATCAGGCGACGTTGCGGCGACGGATCAGCACAGCGCCGGGAACGAGTTCGAACGACCCCTGGTCGCGCAGCGCCAGGATCAGATTGCGCTTGGCGAGCCGGGCATGCTCACGCATCAGGCTTTCCGCCCGCCCACCTTCGCGATTCTCGATGGCCTCGACGACGCAGCGGTGCTGGTCCTGGGCGATCGTCAGGATTTTCAGCGCCTCGGGCAGGGCCGCCTGGGCCATCACGAAACCGCTCGGCCCGGCGAACGGCAGGGTACTGGCGCGCTCGATCTGGCGGGCCAGAACCGGACTGTCGGCCATCTGCATGATCAGGTTGTGGAACTGCTCATTGAGGTCGACATAGTCGGAGAAATCATCCTCGGTGAGCGACCCCGCCCGATCAGCTCGTCGAGATCCGCAAGGCAGCGGTGCAGCTCGCTCAACCCGCTCGACGACACACCCCGCTCGGCCGCGAATCGCGCCGCGAGCCCTTCCAGGGTGCCGCGCGCCTCGATGGCGTCGAAGATGTCGCGCTCCGTGAACGCCTTGACGATGAAACCGCCGGAAGGGAGCGCCTCCAGCAGGCCCTCCTCCTCGAGCCGCACCAGCGCCATGCGCAGCGGCGTGCGCGACACGCCGAGCCGGTCGACGACCGCCAACTCGGCGATACGCTCGCCGCGCTTCAGCTCACCGGTCAGGATCAGGTCGCGCAGGGCCAGCAACGCCTTGACGGTCTGCGACGTCGCCTTGCCGCTCTTGTCGGACATGGCCGCTACTCCGCCGCCTGCAGTGCGGCCGGCTTGCCGTCTTCCTCTGCGATCATCTTGTCGATCAGCCGCCGCGCCCACATCGAGCCGGCATCAATATTGAGATTGTAGAACTCACGTCCCGGATGCTCGTTCATCGCCTGCTGCTGCGCCTCGAGAATCTCCTCGTCCTCGCGGAAAATCGACGCGACGCCTTCGCGCAGCTGGGTGGTCAGCATCTGCTGGTCGCGCTTGTAGTTGCGCACAAACGCCCAGTGATAGTGGCAGGAGGTGTCGGTTTCCGGCGTGATCGTGTTGAGCACGAAGCCGTTGACGCCCTGGCTGCGATCGCCTTCCGGCGCTCCGGTGCCGGTCGGCGCCACGCCGACGTCGATGGCGATGGTGCACGGGGCCTCGAAGCGGATGATCTGCCAGCGATCCACGTCGCCGGGCTTGCCCAGTTGCCCGCCCCAGAACGGCGGCGGCTCGATGCCGACCATCCAGCGGGTGACGGTGGCGGTGCGCTCGCCGTGGGTGACGTCGAAGGGCGATTCGGCCACGGCCTCGTTGCCGATCGAAGAACCGTGCACATAGGTCTCGTGGGTGAGATCCATCAGGTTGTCGATGACCAGGCGATAGTCGCACCCGACTTGGATCGTCTTGCCGTCGCCGACCCACTCGGGATCGAGATTCCAGTGCAAATCGGGCACCAGCGCGGGATCGGCCAGCGCCGGATCGCCCGGCCAGACCCAGATGAAGCGGTGCGCCTCGAAAATCGGATAGGTGCGCACGCAGGCCGACGGGTTGATGGTTTCCTGCGACGGCATGAAGGTGCAGCGCCCGTGACCGTTGAACTTGAGGCCATGATAGCCGCAGACCACCTGATCCCCCTCGATGCGGCCCTTGGACAGCGGCAGAAGCCGGTGCCAGCAGGCGTCTTCCAGAGCGGAGACCGTGCCGTCGGACTGGCGATAGAACACCATGCGCTTGTTGCAGATTGTGCGCGGAAACAGTTCGCGCTTGATTTCAAAGTCCCAGGCGACCGCGTACCACGCGTTCAACGGAAAGCGTTTTTGCTCCGGCGCATTTGTGTCCGACACGACAGCTCCTCCCATTCGGCTTGCCAAGACGTAATTGTATACATACTGCATACATTAATCGGACTCAAGTGGATATTTCTGCCGATAATTGCCTAATATCGCCGATAATGAATGACTAATGTATACATCATGCGCGCCTGCATACGAAAGCCCGGCGCGCAGGCCTGGACGCGCCGGAAACCCCTCGAAGGGGCTGTTGCCAAAAGCATGTTTCAGGAGCAAGACCGCGGGCGCGGACTCCGAGGAACCCGCGTCACACAGGCGGGCCGTCTCAGCCCTTGAGCGCGGCCACGACGTCGTCAGGAATCGGCTTGGACTTGATCCGGTCGGGATCGTCCGGGTGCTTGCCGACCCAGACGCGGGTCTCGGTCGCCTCGATGGCGATCTGGTCGCCCTTCATCACGGTGTGCAGGATATCGAAGGACGAGCGGCGCAGGTCAGTGATCGTCGTGTCGATGCGGATCTCGTCGCCGAACTTCGATGGGATCATGAATTTCGCCTGGGTGTCCACCATGGGAAAGCCGACGAAATCATACTTGTCGATCAGCGCGATCTTCTTGAGGCCGGTGGCCTTGAAGAACAGCCCGGCGGTGCAGGCATCGAACATGCCGAAATAGCGCGGATACCAGACGATTCCGGCGGGATCGCAATCTCCCCATTCGATCTGGATGTTTCTGGAACTGACGAGCATGATTTTCCCCCTCCGCGCAACGCGGCTTTGTCTACCGGTATGCGGGGCGTCAGTCCACCGCCGCCACGTTCTCCACCAGCATGGCGATGCCCTGACCGCCGCCGATGCAGGCAGACGCGATGCCGTAGCGCAGGCCCGAGCGCTGCAACTCGCGCGCGACGGTGAGCGACAGCCGCACGCCGGTGGCGCCCAGCGGGTGACCGATAGCGATCGCCCCGCCGTTGACGTTGACCTTGCCCTCGTTCAATCCGAGTTCGCGGATGCAGGCGAGAATCTGCGCGCCGAACGCCTCGTTGATCTCGATCCGGCCGATGTCGCCGATGGCGACGCCCGTGAGTTCGCACAGCCGCGCGATTGCCGGAGCCGGACCGATGCCCATGATCTCCGGCGGCACGCCGACCGACACGCCAGCCACGATACGCGCCAGTGGCGCCTTGCCATGTTTGTCGGCATAGGCCCTGGAACAGACCAGCGCCCCGGCTGCGCCATCGACCACGGCTGAGGAGTTGCCGCCGGTCTGCACGCCGCCGAAGGCGGGACGGATCTTCGCCAGCGCTTCCACCGGCGACGGCCGCACATGGCTGTCACGGCTCACCGACTCGACGCTGCGCGACAGCCGGATGCCGCGGTCGTTGTAGCCCTCCAGCGCAAACACTTCCGAGACGACGGGCTCGATCTCGCCATCGAAATAGCCAGCATCACGCGCCGCGATTGCGCGGTCGAAGGAGCGCGATGCAAAGGCGTCGACTTCCTCGCGGGTGATCTGGTAGCGCTTGGCAAGATTCTCCGCCGTGTCGCCCATGGTGCAGCTTGCGGCCGGATCGAGCAGCGCTTCCCAGAGGAAATCCTTGAACTCGACCTGGCCCATGCGGAAGCCGCCGCGATGGGTGTAGGCGGCGATTGGATTACGGCTCATCGATTCCGCGCCCACCACCAGCGCCAGTTCAGCGCGATTGAGCGAGGTCGCATCGGCCGCCTGCATGATCGCCTCGATGCCGGTGCCGCAGACCCGCTGCACCAGATGCGCGGGCACCTCCACCGGCACGCCGGAATACAGCCCGATATGACGCGGCAGCATGTAGGCGTCATAGCTCGCCTGGGCCATGTTGCCGCACACCACGGTGCCTACGTCTTTCGGATCAACGCCGGAGCGCGCAAACGTTGCCTTGGCCGCCTTGATACCCAGATCGATCGGCGAGATCAGCCCCAGTTCCTTGTTGTAGTCGACAAAGGGCGTGCGGGCGCCGTCGAGCAGCCATGCATCGTCGAAGGTCGAGCAAAGCCCCCCTGATGTGCGGTCATGGCGTTATCCTTTCGCAATTTCGATGACCCGGGGTGAGCGGGGCGTTTGATACAGTTCCTCGACCATCTCGGCGCGGTGGGCCAGCACCGCGCGCTGATTGATCGAGCCCTTGTCGGTGATCTCGCCAACATCGATGGACGGCTGGTCTTCAAGAATGATCAGCCGCGCGAACCGGGTCGACGATCCGGTCGACTCGCGGCTCATCGCGGTGAGCAGAAAGGCGAATTCAGCCCGCACCTTGTCGTGGTTGAGCACGGCCGAGGCCTCCGCGTCCTTCGGCAGGTCCGGCGCCAGTCTGCGGCAGACGTCCACATCTGGGATCACGATCCCCGTAATGTCGTCGCGATTGATCCCGGCGACTACCACATCGCGCGCATAGGGCGCGAAATGGTTGATGAAATTGGCCCGCAACGGTCCGACACTGACCCATGTGCCGGTCGCCAGCTTGAAATCTTCGGTCACCCGCCCGTCGAACCGAAAGCCCAGGTTGGGCTGCTGGCGGTCGATGAAGGCCAGCGCGTCGCCGAGCTTGTAGAAGCCTTCCTCATCATAGGATTTCTTCGTGTTCTCGGGATCGCGCCAGTAACCCGGTGTGATGTTCGGACCCTTGAGCCGCGCTTCCAGCTTGCCTTCCATCGGCACCAGCTTCAGCTCCTGCCCCGGCACCGGCACGCCGACGTGGCCGGACGCCGTGGTGTCGGGACCGCAGCTAAGCGCGAACGGCGCGCTCTCGGTGGCGCCCAGACCCGTGAGCATGACGATCTTCTTGCCGGTTTCCTGAACCGCGATGTCGTCCAGCGCGTCCCAAACCGGCTTGGCGAGACCGGCGCCCGCGAAGAAGTTCAGCTTCAAGTTGGCGAAGAATGTCTTGCGCAAGTCCGGCTCGGCGCGGAGGTAGTCGACCAGCGTTTCCCAGCCCTTCGGCACGTTGAAATAGACCGTCGGCGAAATCTCACGCAGGTTGCGGATCGTCTCCTTGATGCCGCCCGGCACCGGCTTGCCGTCATCGATGTACAGCGTGCCGCCGTTGAACAGGATCAGCCCGACATTGTGATTGCCGCCAAAGGTGTGGTTCCACGGCAGCCAGTCGACGATCACCGGCGGCTCGTGCTTGAGGAATTCCAGCACGCCGTTCAGCATCACCTGATTGGAGCACAGCATCCGCTGGGTGTTGATGACGCCCTTGGGCAGACCCGTGGATCCGGAGGTGAACAGCAGCTTTGCGATGGTGTCCGGCCCGACGGCGGCGTGCGCCGCATCCACCGCCTCTGTTTCCTCGATGCCGGCGAGTTCGCTGTAGAGCGTGCAGGCGCGGTTGGCGAACTGGTTGGCCGTGACGACAATCTCGGTCTCAGGCGGGATCACCGCCTCGATCGCCTTGCCGAAGCGATCGCCGTCGGCGGCGAACACCATGCCCGGCGTTAGCAGATTGACGATGTGACGCAGCTTGGCGAAATCACTCGAAATCGTCGAATAGGCCGGCGAGATCGGCGCGTAGGGAACCCCCGCATACGACGCCGCCAGACCCAGCATCGCGTGTTCGATATCGTTGCCTGACAGTATCACCAGAGGCCGTTCGGGCGAGAGCTTCCGGTCGATCAGCGCCTGCGCCAGGCGGCGCACCGTCGCCCGTGTCTGTGCATAGCTGACGCGGATCCATTCCCCGTCGGGTCCCCGGCGCGCGATGAACGTGCGATCCGGCGCCTCAATGGCCCAGTGGTCCAGACGGTCCGTGAGTTTGTCGGGGTAGCGGCCCAGCGGGGCGACGGGATGCACATAGATCACGCCCTCCCGCGTTTCCTCCACGGTCACCGCCAATGTCGCGAGGGCGACATCGCGATAGTCCTCGCGCCGATAACCGCCGGCGCGCTGCCCGGCAACTCGAGACTGCATCGACACGTCCGTCCTCCCTGAATTCGCCGCGTCTTCCGCCCTGCCCCGGCGCGCTCGCTTTTGCAAGACGCCCGTCACGGTGCATGGATCGCGCGCAGCCCCCTTCTCCCGAGGCTGGCTGGTGCGGCGTTTCCATACCGATAGCGCCCGTCGAACACGGCGTCGACAGCGCTATTGTTATTGTACAAAACAGTTATATTCAATACGAATATGCGGGGCGACAACCCATCGCTTGCGGAGGCCATATCCGGGACACCGATCGCCTCGCGCCGGAGCGGCGCGAGGAGCTGGAAATCGGCTCACGATTCCCAGGGACGATGGCACCAGCTGGCCGTGCCGCCGGATTGATCCAGCGGCGGCAGCTCGACGCGGCAGATGTCGGCGGCCCTGGGGCAGCGCGGATGGAACGTGCATCCGGGCGGAGGCGCCATCGGGGACGGCAGCTCGCCCGAAAGCACGATTCTTTCGTGCTTGCGCCCTGGATCTGCCATCGGCGTGGCGGAAAGAAGCGCCTGCGTGTACGGGTGGCGCGGCTCCGCGAACAGCGCATCGCGCGAGCCCTGCTCCACCGGATGACCGAGATACATCACCATCACCTCGTCGGCGATATGCTTGACCACCGAGAGGTCGTGGCTGATGAACAGATAGGCCAGATTGTGCTTCTTCTGGATGTCGGTCAGCAGGTTGAGAACCTGCGCCTGAATCGATACATCCAGCGCCGACGTCGGCTCGTCCAGCACCAGGATCTCGGGATCCAGCATCAGGGCGCGCGCCACAGCGATTCGCTGGCGCTGACCGCCGGAGAACATGTGCGGATAGCGGTCGTAGAATTCCGGCCGCAAGCCGACTTCCTTCATCATCGCCCGCGCCTTGTCCTCGCGCTGGCTGCGGTTGAGCGTTGTGTTGACCTTCAGCGGCTCCTCGAGCGCGTCGCCGATGCGCTGGCGCGGATTGAGCGAACCGAACGGGTTCTGGAACACGATCTGCACCCGCGAGCGCAAGGAGGCGAGTTGGGCCTTGGACGCGTTGACCACGTCGATGCCGCCGATGTCCAGTTCACCCGCCGTCGCCGGTTCGATCATCGTCACAAGCCGCGCGAGCGTCGACTTGCCGCACCCCGATTCGCCCACCACGGCCAGCGTCCGGCCGCGCTGCAATGTGAAACTGGCGCCGTCGACCGCCTTCAGGATCTTCGGCTTGGAGAAGGCGCCGGTCGGAACCTCATAATGACGCTTGAGATCGCGGGCGACCAGCACCGTCTCATCCAGGATATTGGGGGTTGCGCGGTCCTGCGCTGTGGTTACCGGTGCGCCTGTCATGCGGCTGCTCCTTTCGGGATGCCGTCATGCAAGGGCGTGTGACACAGGGCGCGGCCATCGGCAGCCGACGCCGGCACGGGCTTGCGCGCGCGGCAAAGATCGGTCGCGAAAGCGCACCGCGGCTCAAACAGACAGCCAGGTGGCCGGTCGAACTGCCCCGGCACGACGCCGGGGATCGACGGCAGATGATCGCCGGTCGAGCGCTCGGGCAGCGCCGCCAGAAGAGCCGCCGTGTAAGGATGACACGGATCGGCAAACAGGCCCTCCACCGGCTGCTGTTCCACCTGCTGACCGGCGTATTGCACCACCACCCGATGGGCTGTTTCCGCCACCACGCCCATATCATGGGTGATCAGCACCAGCCCCATGTCGGTTTCCTCCTGGATCTTCAAGAGAAGATCCAGAATCTGCGCCTGAATGGTCACGTCAAGCGCGGTCGTCGGCTCGTCGGCGATCAGCAGCTTCGGATTGCAGGCGATCGCCATGGCGATCATCACCCGCTGATTCATGCCGCCCGACATCTGGTGCGGAAAGGCCGAGAGCCGCTTGTGCGGTTCCGGGATGCCGACCAGGTTCAGCAGATCCACGGCGCGTTCGCGCCGCTGCGCGCGGGTCAGATCCAGATGCACCTTCATCGCCTCGGTCAACTGGAAGCCGACCGTAAAACACGGGTTCAGGCTCGACATCGGCTCCTGGAAGATCATCGCGATCTCCTTGCCGATGATCTTCCGCCGCTCGCGCCCGGACATGCCGAGCAGGTCGCGGCCCTGGAACGTGAGATGATCGGCACTCACATCGGCCGTCCAGGGCAGCAGCCCCATCACGGCCAGCATCGATACGGACTTGCCCGATCCGCTTTCCCCGACAATGGAGACGACCTCACCCGGCGCAACGGAGAGCGACACACCGTCCACGGCCCGAAAGCCGCCGTTCAACGTCTGGAATTCAACCGACAGGTTCGAGACTTCGAGGAGGGACATGGTCACGACCTCTTCAATTTCGGGTCGAGCGCGTCGCGCAGGCCGTCGCCGAACAGGTTGATGGCCAGCACAGTGAACAGGATGGCGACGCCGGGGAAGGTGACCACCCACCAGGCGCGCAGGATGAACTCGCGCGCCTCCGCCAGCATGGTGCCCCATTCGGGCGTCGGCGGCTGCGCGCCGACGCCAAGAAATCCCAGCGCGGCCGCGTCGAGAATGGCAGTGGAGAACGACAGCGCCGCCTGCACGATCAGCGGCGCCATGCAGTTGGGCAGCACAGTGACGAACATCAGCCGCATGCCCTTGACGCCGGAGACGCGCGCCGCCGTGACATAGTCCTTGGACATCTCGCTCATCACCGCGGCTCGGGTCAGCCGCACGTAATGCGGCTGCTGCACGATGGCGATCGCGATCATCGCGTTGACCAGCGAGGGACCGAGCAGCGCCACCAGCACCAGCGCCAGCAAGAGGCTTGGAAACGACAGGATCACATCCATCACCCGCATGATGATGGTGTCGACCCAGCCCCGCATCGCGCCGGCGATCAGACCGAGGCAGATGCCGACCACGAGGGCGAGAGTCACGACAACGCAGCCGATGAACAGCGAGTAGCGGCTGCCATAGATCAGCCGCGAGACGATATCGCGGCCCACCGGATCGGTGCCCAGCAGGAACCGCGCGTCGCCGCCCGCCTCCCACACCGGCGGCACCAGCAGCGCATCGCGATACTGCGTGGTCGCGCCGTGCGGGGCGATGAAATCGGCAAACACCGCCACCACGATGATGGCCACGAAGAACACAAGGCCGATGACGGCGCCGCGGTTGGTGCGGAAATACATCCAGAATTCGGAAATCAGCGCCATTCGGCCACTGGCCCGTTCCACTGCGGGGGCCGGCGCGGTTGCTTCGCTCATGGGGCTACCTCGTGTGCCGGATTTTGGGGTTGATCAGGCCATACGTCAGATCGACCAGCAGATTGACGAGCATCACGATGACGGCAATCAGCATGAGGCCTCCCTGCACGGACGGGTAGTCGCGCCGGGAAATCGAATCCACCATCCACTTGCCGATTCCCGGCCAGGAAAAGATCGTTTCGGTGAGAATCGCGCCGGCGAAGAGCACGCCGATCTGCAGTCCGATCACCGTGATCACCGGGATCATCGCGTTGCGCAGGGCGTGTACGCCGACGACCCGGAACGGGCTCAGCCCCTTGGCCCGCGCGGTGCGCACATAGTCCTCATCGAGCACTTCCAGCATCGCGGAGCGCGTCTGACGCGCGATCACCGCCAGAGGAATCGTTCCCAGCACGATGGTGGGCAAAACCAGATGACTCAGCGCCGACTGGAAGGCGCCGGCCTGGCCCGACATGAAGCTGTCGATCAGCATGAATCCGGTCTCTGTCGGGAAATAGTAGAGAAGCGAGATACGCCCGGAGACTGGAGTCCAGCCAAGGATTCCGGAAAAGAGGATGATCAGCAGAAGGCCCCACCAGAAGATCGGCATGGAATAACCAACCAGCGCCGTGGTCATCACAGCATGATCGGGCGTCTTGCCGCGATAGAGCGCCGCGATCACCCCGGACGGCAATCCGATCGCGATCGCGAAAATGATGGCGCAGATCGACAGTTCCATCGTCGCGGGAAACAGGGTGAAAAACTCGTTGACCACAGGCCTCTTTGTGGAAAGCGAGGTGCCCAGATCGCCCTGCAGGACGCCGCCGAGAAAGTCGATATACTGCCGCCACAAGGGCTGGTCGTATCCGAACAGATGCATCAGCTCGGCATAGCGGTCCGGCGTCACGCCGCGCTCGCCCGCGAGCAGCAGGATCGGATCGCCTGGCAACAGGCGGATGAACAGAAAGGCGATGATCGTCACGCCGATGAAGGTCGGGATGAGCAGGCCGATCTTAGTGAGTATCAATCGCAGCATGTGCGTTCCAAGGCCCTCGTCCGCCGGACGGTCAAGAGGGAGGCTGTCGGATCACGAGATCCGAAACGGCAAATCCCGGCCGCTCGCACGGCCGGGATCGCTGTTATCAGGACATGGCGGGACCTATTTCAGGTCGACGTCGTCGAAGCGGTGATAACCGAGCGGGTCCATGTGGAAGCCGGTCACATTCTTCGCCAGCGGCATGAACACCGTCGAGTGAGCGATCGTCGCCCACGGGGCCTTCTCCTTGAACACCACCTGCGCTTGCTCGTAGAGCTTGGTGCGCTCGTCGCGGTCCGAGGTGACCTTCGCCTTCTGGATCAGGTCGTCGAACTCCTTGTCGCACCACTGCGCGCGGTTCGCGCCGCCAACGGCGTCACACCCCAGCAGAACGGCCAGGAAGTTGTCCGGATCGCCATTGTCGCCGGTCCAGCCGAGCAGCACCGCGCCATCGCGGTCCAATTCCTTGGAGCGCTTCAGGTATTCGCCCCATTCATAAGACACGATCTCGACCGTGACGCCGATCTTGGCGAAGTCGGACTGGATCAGTTCGGCCATGCGGCGCGCATTCGGGTTGTACGGACGCTGCACCGGCATCGCCCAGATCTTCATCGACAGGTCGGTGACGCCGGCCTCGTCGAGCATCTTCTTGGCCGCGTCGAGATCGAACGGGTCGTCCTGGACCGCGTCGTTGTACGACCACATGGTCGGCGGAATCGGGTTCTTGGCCGCCTGGCCCGAGCCCTGGAACACCGCGTCGAGGATCGCCTGCTTGTTGATCGCCATGTTGAGGGCCTTGCGGACCTTCGGATTGTCAAACGGCGCAACCTGCGTGTTGTAGGCGAGATAGCCGACGTTCAGACCGGCCTTTTCGCCAAGGTTGATGCTGTCATCTGCCCGCATCGTCTCGACGTCGGCCGGATTCGGATACGGCATCGCGTGGCATTCGCCCGCCTTCAGCTTCTGGTAGCGCACCGAGTTGTCGGTGGTGATCGCGAAGACCAGATCATCGATCGGCTGCTTGCCGGCCCAGTAATCCGGGTGCGCCTTGTAGCGAATCACGGCGTCTTTCTGGTAGGCGACGAACTGGTACGGACCGGTTCCGATCGGCTGCTGGTTCAGCATTTCGAGCTTGCCGTCGGCTTCCAGCTTGTCGGCGTATTCCTTCGACACGATGGAGGCGAAATCCATCGCGAGATTGGCAACCATCGGCGCTTCCGGCCGGCTCAACACAAACTTGACCGTGCTGTCGTCGACCTTGACGATCTCCTTGATCAGGTCCGGCATGGACATGCCGTTGAAATATTCCCACGAACCGCCGGCATAGGAATACCAGGGGCTTTCCTTGTCCATCTGGCGGGTGAAGCTGAACACCACATCGTCAGCGTTGAGATCGCGGGTCGGCGTAAAGAAATCGGTCGACTGGAATTTCACGCCCGGACGCAGGTGGAATGTGTATTCCAGCCCGTCGTCGGATACGTCCCAGCTTTCGGCCAGGCCCGGACCAACCTTGGTGCCGCCGTGCTCGAACTCGACAAGACGGTTGTAGACCGCGCGCGAAGACGCGTCGAACGTGGTCCCGGACGTGTAGAGTGCGGCGTCAAAGCCTTCAGGGCTACCTTCGGAGCAATACACGAAGGTCTTAGCAAGAGCCGGCGCCGCGAACAGCGTCACTGCGGACACGACCGCGCCAGCACGAATTAGGGTGCCTATAGACATTATTTTCTCCTCTGCTGATCGAACCGGTGCCGACCTCCCTCATGATTTTTTTGGATCGGCATGCGCACGGTGCGTCAGGAGGCTCGATTGCACCTCTTTTGGTCGAGGAACTCAAGGGTTTTTACCAATTGATCCATGACCATCCCCGACTGAATGAAAAATACTCTATTGAATGAAAAAAATTGCGCCGTCCTGCCCCCCGCGCGGCGGTTCCGACAGGAATGCGGGCATGGCGATGCCACCTGATCGCAGAAATGTGATCGCCCGCCACACCATCCGGTGCACAAACCCAAAGCGCCGCGATGCCGCTGCGGCAGCTCAGCGCGCGTCGAGCAGTTCCCGCAGAACGGGTTTCAGCTCGTCGGCGAGGTCCGGGCGGTCGAGCGCATAGGCGACATTGGCGGCGAGAAAGCCGGATTTCGAGCCGCAGTCGTAGGTCTTGCCGTCGAATTGCACGCCGGTCATGCTCTGGCTCTTCATCAGGCTCAGCAGCGCGTCGGTGAGCTGGATCTCGCCGCCCGCGCCGGTCTCCTGCGCCTCCAGCAGGCCGAAGACCTCCGGCTGCAGGATGTAGCGCCCGGTAATGATGAGATTTGACGGCGCCGTGCCGGGCGCCGGCTTCTCCACCATGTCGCGCACGTCGAAAAAAGGCCCGTCGCCCTCGGCCACGTCGACCACGCCGTAATTATGCGTCTGGTCCTTCGGGACCTCTTCCACCGCGATCACGTTGCCGCCGCGCTCGTTATAGGCCTCGATCATCTGCGCCAGGCAGCCGCGCTCGGCCTTCACCAACACGTCGGGCAGCAGCACCGCAAAGGGCTCGGCCCCCACCAGCTCGCGCGCGCACCACACCGCGTGCCCCAGCCCCAGCGGCTCCTGCTGGCGGGTGAAGCTGACGGTGCCGGCGGTCGGCCGCAGTTCCTCCAGCAGCTTGAGCGCGCCGTGCTTGCCGCGCGCGCGCAAGGTTGCCTCCAGTTCGTAGGCGATGTCGAAATGATCGTCGATGACATGCTTGTTGCGCCCGGTGACGAAGATCAGATGCTCGATGCCCGCCGCCCGCGCCTCGTCGACCACATACTGGATCAGCGGCCGGTCAACCACGGTGAGCATCTCCTTCGGCACCGCCTTGGTGGCGGGAAGAAACCGGGTGCCGAGACCGGCAACCGGAAACACGGCTTTGCGGATGGGAGCGGGCATAAGGGCTTACCTTGGAAGTGACGCCGGGATCGGCGGGGGAACAATAATACGGCGACGCGCCAGCCCGAAGCTAAACGCTATAACACATCAAACCAACCCCGGTTGACGCCGCGTTGCAACCGATGTGCATTGCACAAATGTCCGGCGGCGGAAGACTGCACGATTGCCCTTGCGGCCTGGAGCGGACATAGTCGCCGCGCACACGGAGACTGCGAGACCCACCGCATTTGTCAACGGTTTGCACCCCGGATGGTTCCACGCGACAGCCGGCTGCTCCGGCGCGGAAGGCCTCGGACGGTTGCCGGCGGGCGCCAATTGGATGACGGAACGACGCATGAGTATTCTGGTGACCGGCGGCGCCGGCTATATCGGTTCGCATATGGTGTGGAACCTTGTCGACGCCGGCGAGAGCGTCACGGTGCTGGACAATCTGTCGACCGGATTTGACTGGGCGATCGCGGATGCCGCCCGGCTCGTTCACGGCGACATCGCTGACGAGACACTGCTCGATCAGGTTCTGGGAAGCGGCGAGATTGACGCGGTGATCCATTTCGCCGGCTCGATCATCGTGCCGGAATCGGTCTCCGATCCGCTCAAATACTACCGCAACAACACGGCCAACTCCCGCACGCTCCTTGAAGCCTGCGTGCGCAACAAGGTCCGCAATTTCATCTTCTCCTCGACCGCCGCGGTCTACGGCGATCCGGTGACGGTGCCGGTTCCCGAGGATGCGGCCCTGTGTCCCCTGTCGCCTTACGGGTCCTCCAAGCTGATGACCGAAATCATGCTGGCCGACACGGCGAAGGCGCATGATTTCCACTACACGGCGCTGCGCTATTTCAACGTCGCGGGCGCAGATCCAAAGGGCCGCACCGGTCAGTCGACCGCCAATGCCACGCATCTGATCAAGGTGGCCTGCGAGGCGGCGCTGGGCAAACGCGACCACCTGTCGATCTTCGGCACCGACTACGACACACCCGACGGCACCGGCGTGCGCGACTACATTCATGTCTCCGATCTCGTCGAGGCGCATGCCCTGGCGTTGAAGGATTTGCGCGCCACGGGCGAGAGCCGCGTCATGAACTGCGGCTACGGCGAGGGGTTTTCGGTGCGCCAGGTGATCGACGCCGTGCGCCGGGCCTCCAATAAGGACTTCAAGGTTCTTGAGGAGCCGCGCCGTCCCGGGGATTCCCCGAAAGTCGTCGCCCGCGCCGATAAGATCCGCGCAACCCTGGGCTGGCAGCCGCGGTACGACGACCTCGACACCATCGTCGGCCATGCCCTCGCCTGGGAAGATGGCCTGGCGCGCCGGAACCGGCTATAGCCATCCGATTTCCCGCACCCGTCATTCCTCTCCAGACCGATTCACAGGACATCATCGTGACAATCCGCCTTGAAGCCAACGCCCTCATTGACATCGCCTTGCGCGCTGGCGCCGCGATCATGGACATCTACGAGCGCGGCATCGAGGTTGAAACCAAAGGCGACGGATCGCCGGTCACAGAGGCCGACACGGCGGCGGAGACGATCATACTCGCGGGCCTTGCGGGCTGTGCCCCGGGGTGCCGGTCGTGGCGGAGGAAGAAGTCGCCGCGGGGCGCATTCCGCAGACCGGACACACATTCATTCTGGTCGATCCGCTCGACGGCACGCGTGAGTTCATCGGCCGCAATGGCGAGTTCACGGTCAACATCGCGCTGATCGAGGCG
Source organism: Breoghania sp. L-A4 (assembly GCF_003432385.1). Classification (NCBI taxonomy): domain Bacteria; kingdom Pseudomonadati; phylum Pseudomonadota; class Alphaproteobacteria; order Hyphomicrobiales; family Stappiaceae; genus Breoghania; species Breoghania sp. L-A4. The sequence goes on from NZ_CP031841.1 coordinate 4,904,372, forward strand.
GGCGTCCCGGTGCAGGGCATCGTCTATGCGCCCGCGCTGGGTGAAGTGTTCTGGGGTGAAACAGGCAAGGGCGCCTTCCGCGCCGCACGGCCCCCGCACGGACTTGCACGCCGGATGACATCCTCGCATCGGCCACCGCAATGCAGGTTCGCCCGCAGCCCAAGACGGGACTGACCGTCATCGCCAGCCGCTCGCACATGAGCGATGAAACCCGCGATCTGATCGCGGGCCTGCCGGTCGAGCGTCTGGTCTCCGCTGGATCATCCTTGAAATTCTGCCGCCTTGCCGCGGGCGATGCCGATCTCTATCCGCGCCTGGGCCGGACGATGGAATGGGACACTGCGGCGGGAGACGCCGTGCTGCGTGCAGCCGGCGGCAGCGTCGAAACGCTCGACGGCGCGCCGCTGGCCTACGGCAAGCGCAATCAGAGCCACGACAGCGACTTCGCAAATCCATACTTCATTGCCGCAGGCGATCCGAAAATTCTTCCCCGGATCCGATGAACGGCAGACTGTGCCGCCTTTGATCGAGCGCATCGCTGCGACTAGAGTGTGCCTCAACAGTTGCGTCGCAGCATCAGGCGGGTACCCTTACGGTATCGCGCGTTGCCCGCGTGAATCATGAACCATCCCGCCCGCGGCAGATGCTCCGCCCGGCGCGTGGCGTTGAGTAGGCTCCCCGTGTCCCTTGATCGAACCTCGCATCTGAAACGCCTCGAGAACGAGAGCATTCAAATCATCCGCGAAGTGGCGGCGGAATTCTCCAACCCGGTCATGCTCTATTCGATCGGCAAGGATTCCTCGGTGATGCTGCATCTCGCAATGAAGGCGTTCTATCCGTCCAAGCCGCCGTTCCCGCTCATGCACATCGACACCACCTGGAAGTTCCGCGAAATGATCCAGTTTCGCGACGACATCGTGAAACGTCTCGGCGTCGATTTGATCGTGCACAGCAACACCGACGGAATCCGCGACAACATCAATCCCTTCGACCACGGGTCCTTCTACACCCACACGATGAAGACCGACGCGCTCAAGGAGGCACTCGACAAATACGGCTTCGACGCGGCCTTCGGCGGCGCGCGGCGCGACGAGGAAAAGTCCCGCGCCAAGGAGCGCGTGTTCTCGTTCCGCTCATCCAGTCACGGCTGGGATCCGAAGAACCAGCGCCCCGAATTGTGGCACCTGTACAACGCCCGCGTCGGCAAGGGAGAATCGATCCGCGCCTTCCCGCTGTCGAACTGGACCGAGCTCGACATCTGGCAATACATCCTGGCCGAGGACATTCCCATCGTGCCTCTGTATTTCGCAGCGCCCCGTCCCGTCGTGGAGCGCGACGACCAGCTGATCATGGTCGACGACGAGCGGATGCCCCTGCTGCCCGGCGAGGCACCGCAGCAGCGCACGGTGCGCTTCCGCACCCTCGGCTGTTACCCGCTGACCGCGGCGGTTGAATCCGATGCCGCGACGCTGCCGGAGATCGTTTCCGAAATGCTGATCGCGAGAACGTCCGAACGCTCCGGGCGGCTGATCGACAAGGACGAAAGCGCTTCCATGGAGAAAAAGAAGCGCGAGGGGTATTTCTGATGGCCGAACTCGACCTCACCACACCCGCACCAGCTGCGGACAGCGACGCCGCCCGTGAAGCGATTGTCGACTACATCGCCACCCAGGAACACAAGGGCCTGCTGCGCTTTCTCACCTGCGGCAGCGTCGACGACGGCAAATCAACCCTCATCGGCCGGATGCTCTATGACGCCAAACTGATCTTCGAGGACCAGCTCAGCACGCTCAAGAGCGATTCCCTGCGCCACGGCACCGACGGCGAGAACATCGATTTCGCCCTGCTGGTCGACGGACTGGACGCGGAACGCGAACAGGGCATCACCATCGACGTGGCCTATCGCTTCTTCACCACGGAGCGGCGCAAGTTCATCGTCGCCGACACCCCGGGCCACGAACAATACACCCGCAACATGGCGACCGGCGCCTCCACCGCCGATCTGGCGGTGCTGCTGGTCGACGCGCGCAGCGGCATCGCCACGCAGACCCGGCGGCATTCCTTCATCGCCTCGCTGCTGGGCATCCGCAACGTGGTTCTGGCGATCAACAAGATTGATCTCGTCGACTTCAGCGAGGAACGGTTCGAGGAGATCCGCGCCGAGTACGAGCGCTTCGCCGCGTCCTTCGAGTTCGACACGCTGACCGCCATCCCCATGTCCGCGCGCTTTGGCGACAACGTCTCGTCGATCAGCGACAGGACGCCGTGGTACAAGGGCCCGTCGCTGATCGAACATCTGGAAACCGTCGAGATTGGCGACGACGCCCGCGAACGTCCTTTCCGCATGGCGGTGCAATGGGTCAACCGTCCGAACCTGGATTTCCGCGGCTACTCGGGCACGCTGGCCTCGGGCAGCATCAAGCCCGGCGACGAGGTCGTCGTGGCCGCATCCGGCATCACCAGCAAGGTAGACCGCATCGTCACCATGAACGGCGATCTGGCCCAGGCGGTCGCGGGTGACGCGGTCACGCTGACGCTGGCGGACGAGATCGACATCTCGCGCGGCGATCTGCTCGCGTCTGCCGCCAACCGGCCGGAAGTCTCCGACCAGTTCGCCGCCCACCTGATCTGGATGACCGAGGCGCCGCTTCTGCCTGGCCGGCCCTACCTGCTCAAATGCGGCGCGAAAACCGTCAACGCCACGGTGACAGACCTCAAGCACCGGATCGACATCAACACCTTCGAGCACCTGGCCGCCAAGAAGCTCGACCTCAACGAGGTCGCCTTCTGCAATCTGGCGCTGTCGGAGCCCATCGCCTTCGATCCCTATGAGGCCAATCACGACACCGGCTCCTTCATCCTTATCGACCGGCGGACCAACGCAACGGTGGCCGCCGGAATGATCTGGTTCGGGCTGCGGCGCGCCACCAACATTCACTGGCAGGCGCTCGACGTCGACAAGACCGCGCGCGCCGCCCTCAAGGGCCAGAAGCCCGCGGTTCTCTGGTTCACCGGCCTGTCGGGCTCCGGCAAGTCGACACTGGCCAACGCCGTGGAACGCAAGCTTCTGGCGCTCGGCCAGCACACCTACCTGCTTGACGGCGACAACGTGCGGCACGGACTGAACAAGGATCTCGGCTTCACCGACGCCGACCGGGTGGAGAACATCCGCCGGGTGGGCGAGACGGCGAAACTCTTCGTCGACGCCGGGCTGATCGTGCTGGTGTCCTTCATTTCACCGTTCCGCTCCGAACGCCGCATGGCGCGCGAGCTGGTGGAGGACGGCGAGTTTCTCGAGGTCTTCGTCGACACACCGCTGGAAGAGTGCAAGAAGCGCGACCCCAAGGGGCTCTACAAGAAAGCCGCGGCCGGCGAGATCAAGAATTTCACCGGCATCGACAGCCCCTACGAGGTGCCCGAGAATGCCGAAATCCGCGTCGACACTACCGAAGGCGCGCCCGACGTGGTCGCTGACCGTATCATCGCGGAGCTGAAAGCACGCGGAATCGTCGCGTAGGCAAAGGCGTGGAGGCCCGGGCATTGTGCCGGAGGCTTCCACGCCTTTGCCTTGCGAGCGGAGGCGCGCGCGCATAGAAGAAGGCAACGACGTCACGCGGCCGGAGCCTTCCATGATCCATCCTTGCATTCTGTCCGGCGGGTCCGGGTCGCGGCTTTGGCCGCTGTCGCGCAAGGCCTACCCGAAACAATTCCTGCAGATTTTCGATGGCGAAAGCCTGTTTCAGAAGACCTGCCGCCGGGTCGGCGACGCGCAGCGGTTCGCCAAACCCATTGTGATCGCCAATCAGGACCACCGGTTTCTGGTCGGCGAGCAACTGTCCGAGCACGGGCTCGCCGCTGACCGCATCATCCTGGAGCCGATGGGCCGGAATACCGCGGCCCCGCCGCCATCGCCGCGCTTGTGGTGGGCGAGACGGATGTGGACGGGCTGGTCCTGCTGCTGCCCTCCGATCACCTGATCACCGACGAGGCGGCGTTTTTGCAGGCGGTCAACGAAGGAGCGCCCACGGCCCGTGCCGGCGCCATCGTCACCTTCGGCATCCGCCCCTCCGAGCCCAACACCGGCTACGGCTATGTTCATCTTGAAAGCGGCGGCACGGACGCCGGCGCGCGCGACGTGCGCGCCTTCGTGGAAAAGCCGGATCTGGCGACCGCCGAAAGCTATCTGGCGGACGGCAATTTCATCTGGAACGCCGGCATTTTCCTGTTCTCCGCAAAAGCCATGCTGGAAGCCTTCGAGGCGCACGCGCCCGATGTGCTGACAGGCGCACGCGCGGCGCTGGACGCGGCAAGCGCGGATCTCGATTTTCTGCGGCTCGACGCCACCGCCTTCGCGGCCATCGAGAACATCTCCTTCGATTACGCGATCATGGAGCGCGCGCGAACCATCGCCTGCGTGCCGATGGATCCGGGCTGGAGCGATCTGGGATCCTGGACGGCGATCCGCGACGCCTTCCCAAAGGATGAGGCGGGCAACAGCGCGCTCGGAGACGCACGCTTCTTCGACAGTTCCAACAATTTCGTCTACTCCGACGAGGCCTGCGTCGCGCTGCTGGGTCTTGATGACGTCATGGTGGTCAACACCCGCGACGCGCTGCTCGTGGCGCACAAGGACAAGGCGCAGGACGTCAAGAAGATCGTCGAGCAGCTTGAGGCGGAGAACCGCATCGAGGTGGTCGAGCACAAGCGCGTCTACCGCCCCTGGGGCTGGTACGAGGGGCTGAGCCAGGGCCCGCGCTTCCAGGTCAAATGCATCATGGTGAAGCCCGGGGCACAGCTTTCCCTGCAAAGCCACGTGCATCGCGCAGAGCACTGGGTGGTCGTCAACGGTACCGCGGAAGTGACCATCGACGGCGAGGTCACGCTGCTCTCCGAGAACCAGTCGACCTACATCCCGCTCGCCGCCGTGCACCGCCTCGCCAACCCCGGCAAGATCCCGACCTACATGATCGAGGTGCAGTCCGGCGCCTATCTCGGCGAGGACGACATCATCCGCTACGAGGATGTCTACGGACGCGACAAGGCCTGAGCGGCGTCACACGGTCGCGATCGGTCAACCAGCACGCCACCGCAATCCTGATTTTGAATTTTTGAGAATCCCGCGGAACCGGCCGGGCGGGACAGGAGAACGCGCGGGCATCGCAGCGGTCCCAGGAGCATTGCACGAAAAAGGGGAAGGCCACCGTCCTTGGCTACGGCAACCTTCCCCAAAACGAGGCTCACGGGATCGCCAGACCGCGCAGCCCCATCGTTTCAGTCACCGGCGAGCATGAAATCCGCCGGGCATTCGGGCGTCGCCGACGACATGCATCGGAGAAATGGGAGAAAGACCGAACAACACGGCTCCCGACGACGCCCATCTCCTTGATACTAAAACTTGAGGATTATAGTCAAGATAAAAAACACGGGCTTCGCAACATTGGAACCCTTCCAGACTGAAGGGGCTATCCGATTGAGATCCGGGATGTTTTCGCCGCGGCGCCGGAACGCCACGCCCCGCCATCGAGGCCCGACGGACGCGCGGAAACGCGCCTTGGAGCCATTTTCCCGGGTCTGGAGAAGATCCGTTCTTCATGGAAACAAACAGCCGCTGCGATCCATCAAGGGGCTCTGCGGAGGCGGCCTCTGGACGCGTGGCCGACCCTTCGAGACGGCGCTTCGCGCCTCCTCAGGGTGACGTTGCGTGTGTGGTGATCTTGTAAAGATATCCTCAGGATGACGTCATCCTGAGGAAGCCGTCGGAGACGGCTGTCTCGAAGGATCGGCCGCTTGTTCGACCAGGCCTCCATCTCTTGGGATTTCAGGCCTGCGCGCCGTGGCACGTCGAAACGGCCGATCCCGCGAAGACCGGAAATGCTCCAGCATTCAGGTCATGGTCAACTGGCGAGAGCCTGGATCGAGCGCCCACACCGCGATGCAGACGCATGTAATCAGCGCGCAACGGGCCAATGGGGCCAGCGCGATCAGGCTCTCAAATGCATGGAGGAGGAGAATGGTGCCGCTTAGGTGATTCGAACACCTGACCCCATCATTACGAATGATGTGCTCTACCAACTGAGCTAAAGCGGCATTGCCGGAGACGGTCCGGAAGTGTGCGCTTGATATACGGATCGCGGCAGCGATGCAAGGGGCAACTGCCATTGATCCGCCGCCGACTTCGCGCAGCCCGAAACCCAGCGGAGTGCGTGTCCGGGCGTGGCGTACAAGCAACGCCTCGCCCGGTATTCGTGGTCACGAAAACAGTCTGGAGCGCTTCGGCTCGGGCTCGTCCTCGGCATCGGGTCCCGGATCGTCGGGCCGGCGCGGCAGCGGAAAGTCGATGTCCTCAACCTCCTCCGCATCCGCCTTTGCGGCCGGCTTGACGACCGTCTTGGCTGAGTTCACCGGCTTCGCCACGCTGTTTGCCTCGGGCTCCGCTTTCTTCGCTGCGGCTGGCGGCGTTGCCGGCTTGCTGGCCGGTTCGATCGCTTCGGCCGGCTTGGCGGCGGCCGGCGTTTGCGCGGCGTCGGGTTTTCGGGCCGGTTCGGCCGCAGCCGTCCCAGAGTCAGCCTCGATCACCCTGGCGTCGCTCTCCGCAGGCGGCGCCTCCACGGATTTCAGAACCGCCAGATCAACCAGCGCCTCTTCCAGGCCTTCGACGGCGGGACCCGAGATTTCCTCCACGGGCGCCTTCCATTCGAAGGCGTCGAGACGTCCGGTCACCGGCGACACCGGCGCCCATTCGTCCAGCACCACGCCATCCGCGGTCCATGCGGGATCACGCGCCGCCCGCACCGCGCGCGACAGCCACTCGCGCATGCGTCCCCGGTCGCCGTGTTCGCCCTCTTCCAGTTCCGCCATCAGAAGGAACGCGCGCTGGGTCGGCCGGCTGCGCAGCACCTCGCGCAACCGTTCGCGCGCCTCGCTCCAGTCGCGCGCATCGATCGCTTCGCGGGCAATCGCCAGCCCGCCTTCCACCACATGGCCACGCATGGCCACCAGCGCCTTGACCCGCTTCAGCCGGTCGCGCGCGCTGTCGCCGCTGCGCACATGGGCGTAGGCGGATGCGATGTCCGGATGCGGCGACTGCTTCCAGGTCGTTTCCAGCGTCTTGGAGGCCTTGCGGACGTCGCCGCGCCGGGTCAGCAGACGCGCCGCGATAACCGCCGCCGGCACCAGATCCGGCGCCAGCCCATGCGCTTCCACGGCCAGGGTCCGCGCCCGATCCGGTTCGCCGTCTTCGAGTTGCATGGCGCGCGCGGTGAGCAGCACGGCCTTCTGGCGACGCAGCGCCGGCTTGTCGATGAGTCGCGCATGCGCATTGCGCTCCAGGGTCGCGATGGCGTTTTCCCAATCACCCGCGGCGGCCTGATAGCCCAACACGGCCTTACCGGCCCAGCCAAGTCCCGGCGACATCTTGTGAGCCTCTTGCGCATAGTGGCGCGCGGCCACCGGCTCGTTCTGCCGTTCGGCTTCCACGAAAAGCCCGTGCAGGCCCAGAAGCCGGGTTTCCGGATCCTCCAGCATCTCCTCGAAGTGCTGCCGCGCCGCGTCCCGGTCGCCGCTCAATTGCGCCGTCTGCGCCAGCAACAGCTTGGCCGCGGGCTCATTGTCCAGCAGGCGCATCGCCTCGTTTCCGAGCTTGCGGGCGGAACGCGCGTCGCCCGCTCCCAACGCAATCAGCCCGCGCGACAAGGCATCAAAGCCACGGTCCTTGCGCCGCCGCCGGAAAAAGCGCGCCATAAGGTCGGGAGAGCGCACAAGCCAGCGCAGGATGCTCCAGAGCATCAACCCGGCCATCACCAGCACCCCGATCGAGATGGCCAGCGTCATCAGGCTGATCTCGATACGATAGCCCTGCCAGTCGATCATCACCTCGCCCGGCCGGTCGGCGAGCCAGGCGCCGCCGATGGCGATGAGGAAAACAACGGCGAAAAATACAAACACGCGGATCATGAAAGGTCTCTCCCGGCTCAGCTGTCGGAGGCTGCAAGCGCCTTGATGACGTCAGCCGTAACCTGATCGACCAGACGGTCGGCGGACAGACGCCCGCGCGCGGCCGCCGCCCATTCCTTGCCCGCGGCCTGCGTGCCGTCAGGCAGGGTTTCGTAATGCTCCAGCGCCGCATCGAGATCGCCCTCGCGCACGCGCGCCTCCATCCGGCCAATGGCCGCCATCGGCCCGCCGCCGACCACATCGCCGGTGGCCCGCACGCTGACCAGCGAGCGCGCGTTGTTGAGGAACTTGTCGACAACGCTGTTGCCGGTTTCCACCTTCTCCAGCGTGCCCGCCATCACCCGTGCAACATCGGGGAATTCGGCGATCAGCCGGGTTGTCGGCGCGATGCCGGTGAACGCATTCTGCTCCAGCGCAGTCAGGTCGGTCCCCTCGGGCAATGCCACCCGCACGGCGGCGAGTTCGGTCTCATAGGGACGGCCCAAATCCACCGCGCTCTTGAGCAGCGAGACGGCGACGGCGCGCGATGCCATTTCCCGCGCGCCCGGCCCGCCGACGACGGTTTCGATTTCGCCAATGCGATCAGACATCTCGTCGAGCCGGCCAGTCACGCCTTCCAGCGTATCGGTCACCCCGTCCATGCGCATGCCCGACGCCACGATCCGTCCATCAAGCTCGGTAACCGTCTCGTCGACCTTGGCTACCGCCTTGCCGAGGGTCTCGAGCCGCTCGCTGAAAGCGGATAGCGAGTTGCTGGCGACCGTATCGCCTTCCGTGGCGGCCTTGGCCGCGGCATTCGCCGCCTCTGCCGCGGAATTGATGCGGCCGTCCAAGGCGTCCAGCCGCTCCTCGACACCCGCGAGCGCCTCGCTCAGGGCCGCGTCCCGGCCGGTGCCGCCCTCGAGCTGGGAAAGCCGCTCGGCGACATCGCCATCGATTACCTCATTGAGCGACGCAATCTCGCTCTGCAGCTTGTCTACCGTGCTGCTCAGCGTCGCCAGCGCGGCCGATTCTCCCGCGGAGCCGGTCGAGACGAACCGGCGGATCTCCGCCAGCCCTTCGGTCAGCACGGCCACATCGGCACGCAACGTCTCGGTCGTTTCGCGATCGGCGCCCGCGCCCTGCGCCACGGACTCGGTGTTGCTTTCCAACGCGTCGATCCGTTCGGCGAGATCGTTGACCACGGAGGGGGCGACGGCGGGACCCGCTTCCACCTGCTTGAGTTCAGTCAGTTGCGTCTCCAGCTGCCGGAACCGCGCATCGGTATCACTGAGCGTCAGTTGCAGATCTTCCAGCACGCGGTCGACATTGGTTCCACCCGTGAACTGGCCGACCAAAAGCGTCCCCGCCACCGCGACGGCGGCGCCGATTCCCGCCGCCATGATCTGCGGTTTCATTCCGGAGGGTTGCGGTGACGTCCCCTTACCGGCGGACGCGCTCGAGCCGCTAGCGGCGCTCTTGGCATCCGCCGCGCTCTTGCCGGCTTCGGCGCCTGGCGCGGCCTGCGCGGCACCTTTCGCCGTCTCGGAGGATTTTGGACCAGGCGCGTCTTTGCCGCCCGTGGATGGTCTCGCGGCGGTTCCCCCGACGCGGGCGCCGTCTGTCCGCCAGCGGCGGCGCCCGGCGCGAATTTCGCAGCCTCGGGCTTCGTCGCGGCAGCCTTCGCCTGCTCCTTGCGCACTTCCTCGGCCTTCAAGTCGATTGTCACCGGCTTGCCGCGCGCGCCGGCCTTGGCTGCAGCGGATTTATCCGCGCCGCCGTCCGTTGCACCGGCCGATGAACTGCCTCCCGGCTTGCCGGAAGCTGATGCGGTCTTGTCGTTTTCGGAAGCCATGCCATTCCCCGCGATCGGTGCGCTGCCGCGCGCACCCCGTCGTGCGTTTGTCTGTCTCACCCGTCGAACCGCGCATGATCACGCGCGATGGACGAATCACCGGCCCGCGTCAGCGGTCCTGTCGCCACGGCGTGTTTCCCGCTCAAGGCTGCGTTTCGGCCTCAGGTACACGTCCGTTTTGTGTCGCAATTCCATTCCTAGGACTCAAATCGGACCGAATTGCGCAGCACGAGATCTACCGTGCCATTGCGACACAATCGAGAAGCGAAGCTTCATCCGGCCTGTCGGCGACGACAATCCGCATTTCTGACCCCGCCTCTTCGGCGGTTCCCGCTTGCGCCGCAGCGCGAAGCGCCGTGGCCGCCGCCGGGGAGATTGCGAAAAGTGTGAGCCGCCGCAACGCCGAACGCAAGCCGGCATGCGCCACAAGGTCCAGAAATATCCGCGCGCTGCGCGCGGAATAGACCACCACCCCATCAATCTCGCCGCGCGCCAGCGCGTCCCGCGCCTCCACACTCAGAGCATTTGCGGCCTCCGCACGATAGACCTCGGCCACCCGGATTGAATATCCCGCCCCGGCCAGTTGCTCCTCCAGCGCCCCGTGCCGGTCCCGGCCACAGGCATAAAGAAGGGCGCCTTCCGCCGGATCGATACGCGCACACACGAAGGCGCCGAGAGCCTCGACATCGCCCGACGCGCTATGAACGGACGCAAACCCCGCGTCGCGCGCCGCCTCGGCACTCGCATCTCCGACCGTGTAGACCGGCAAATCCTTGAGGCGGGCGCGATCGGTGCGTTGGTTCAATGCCGCGATTGCCCGCGCGCTGGTGACAACAAGGGCGCAGACACCATCGCGTTCGATCGGCACGGATGGATCAAGCACCACCTCCAGCACCGGCGAGACGGTCACCTTGTGGCCGATGGCAACAAGCTTCGAAGCGCTTGTCCGCGCCTCCTCGATCGGCCGTGTCAGCAACAGGTGCATGACAGGATCATCCGATCAGGAACCCCGGCCCGCCGCGCTCCTTCAGCGCCTGGCCGATGCGCTGGCCGAGCGCCACACCGTCCGCGGCATCGCATTCACCCGACATTTCATGCGCCTCGCTGCCGTCGGGCCGCAAGATCATCCCGCGCAGCGACAGCCGCCGGTCCGCCAACCGCGCAAGCCCCGCGATCGGGGTGCGGCAGGATCCGTCGAGCACCTTGAGAAACGCCCGCTCGGCGGCAAGGCATTCGGCCGTTGCCTGATCATGGATGGCGCCGAGCAGCGCTCCCGTCGCCGCGTCGCCCACCCGGGTTTCGATGCAGATCGCCCCCTGGCCCACGGCCGGAAGAAAGGCGTCCTCGTCCAGTACCGACGTCACAACGTCCTCCATGCCAAGCCGCTTCAGGCCGGAATAGGCCAGCAGCGTCGCATCGACCACGCCGTCGGCCAGCTTCTTCAGCCGTCTCTGCACGTTACCGCGGTAGGTGACCACCTCGAGATCGGGCCGCAACCGCTTGACGATCGCCTGACGCCGCAGTGATGCGGTTCCGACGATCGCGCCGGACGGCAGATCGGCGAGCGTCTTGGCTTTCGGGCTGATAAAGGCGTCGCGCACGTCCTCGCGCGGCAGAAACGCCGAAATCTCGAGCCCTTCGGGCAGCACCGTCGGCATATCCTTGGAGGAATGCACCGCCATATCGATATCGCCGGACAGCAGCGCATCCTCGATTTCCTTGGTGAAAAGACCCTTGCCGCCTACCTCGGACAACGGCCGGTCGAGGATCTGGTCGCCCATCGTCTTGATGACGGCAATTTCGAAATCATTCTCGCTCATGCCGTGCGCCGCCATCAGGCGCGCGCGGGTTTCATGGGCTTGGGCCAGCGCCAGGGCGCTGCCGCGCGTTCCGATACGGACAGGTTTCGATTGCAAGATTCTCATTCCCGATGTTAGGCCCCGGTACTAGAACTTTGTAGGCTTCAAGGGAAGTCTCCGGCCCCATCCCGCTGAAGAACTCCATGAGCGCGGCGCGATGATAGGCGCAGCGCGTGGCAAGGCCAATGCGGCCAATGCAGGACATACCATGCACGACCTGACGGTTCTCGGCATTGAGACGAGCTGTGACGAGACGGCCGCCGCCGTCGTGCGCCGTCATGCGAACGGACGCGGCGAAATCCTCTCCAACGTCGTTTTGTCGCAGGTGGACGACCATGCGATCTACGGCGGCGTGGTGCCGGAGATCGCGGCGCGCGCTCATATCGCCAACCTCGACGGTGTCATCCGGCGCGCCATGGAGGAGGCCGAACTCGGCTATCATGAACTCGATGTCGTCGCCGCCACCGCCGGCCCGGGCCTCATCGGAGGTGTCATCGTCGGACTGATGACCGCCAAGGCCATCGCGTTCGCCGCGGACAAGCCGCTCGTCGCCGTCAACCATCTGGAAGCCCACGCGCTGACCGTGCGGCTGACGGACACGGTCGCCTTTCCCTATCTCTTGCTGCTGGTCTCCGGCGGGCACACGCAATTCGTGCAGGTCAACGGCGTCGGCTCCTATGAACGCCTGGGCACGACCATCGACGACGCGCTCGGCGAGGCCTTCGACAAGACGGCGAAACTTCTCGGGCTTCCCTATCCCGGCGGCCCCGAGGTGGAAAAGGCCGCGCACCGCGGTGATCCGAAACGTTTTGCCTTCCCCCGTCCGCTGGCTGGCCGGCCGGGACTGGACATGTCCTTCGCCGGCCTGAAGACGGCGGTGCGCACCCAGGCCGAAAAGATACAGCCGGTCAGCGAGCAGGACATTGCCGACATCTGCGCCTCCTTCCAGCAGGCGGCGGCCGATGTGGTCGGCGACCGGGCACACCGGGCGCTGACGCGCTTCACACAAGAGTTTCCGCAAACCCCTCCCGTGCTGGTGGTCGCCGGCGGGGTCGCTGCCAACGCGCGCATTCGCGCCGTGCTCACCCAAGCCGCCGAACAGGCGGGCGCAACCATGATCGCGCCGCCGCCGGCGCTGTGCACCGACAACGCGGCGATGATCGCCTGGGCCGGGGCGGAACGATTCGCGTTCGGCTACTCCGATCCCATGGACACAGGCCCGCGCCCGCGATGGCCGCTAGACGAGACCGCACTGCCCATCCTCGGCGAGGGCCGCAAGGGCGCCAAGGTCTGATCCGCGGCGGGTCTTTGCCGCGGCCGGCCCATCGCCCCGGTTCCCCCCTGCGGGCGAACTTGCTAGGTAAGGCATACCTCCCGCCGAACGGATATCTCATGCGCGTCTATCACAAGGCCTATGTCTATCTGACCTGCGGGCGGAAGCTGCTGGTCTTCGAGCAGCCGGAAAATCCGCACGTGGGCCTTCAGGTTCCGGGCGGCACGCTCGATTCCGGCGAAAGCTATCTGCACGGCGCAAGGCGGGAGTTCCTCGAGGAGACCGGGCTTGCGCTCGATCTGGCGCTGGATCATCTCGCGGATCAGGACCATGTCTTCCACATGGAAAGCGGCGAGTTGCACGGGTTGCACAGGCGCCGCCACTTCCATGGCGCGCTCGCGCGCATTCCGGCGGAAGAATGGGAGCACTACGAAATGACACCGAGCGCAGGCGGTCCTCCGATTCTGTTCCGGCTGTTCTGGCTCGATGTCTTCTCACAGCAGGCGCATGAGGCGCATAATTTTTATGAGGGCTTCGGAGCCCAGCTCGACGCGGTGCGCGCGCGCGTCCAGGGGACCCCGGCATGAGTGATTTCCGGAAAATCGGCGTAATCGGCGGCGGCTCCTGGGGCACGGCACTGGCACTTGTCGCGGCCCGCGCCGGGCGCGACGTGACGCTTTACGCCCGCGACCCTGAGACGGTCGCCGGAATCAATCAACGGCACGAGAACCAGCGCCATCTGCCCGGCATTCGCCTCGACAAAGCACTGCATGCGACGACCGACATGGCGCAGGCCCTCGACGTGGATGCGGTGCTTCTGGTCACCCCTGCGCAATCGACCCGCGACGTGGCGCAGGCCATGCGGCCATTGCTGAAGCCCGGGATTCCTGTGGTCATCTGTGCCAAGGGCATCGAACGCGCCAGCGGTGATCTGCTGGACAAGGTGCTCGCCGAGGCTCTGCCTGGCACCCCCATCGCGGTGCTGTCAGGCCCGAGTTTCGCCGCCGACGTCGCGTCCGGCCTGCCCACCGCCGTCACCATCGCGGCATCCGGCGAAGCCCTCGCCGACGCGCTTGCACGATCGCTGGCAAATGACAGCTTCCGCCCCTATGCCACAACGGACGTTACCGGTGTTCTCATCGGCGGCGCGCTGAAGAATGTACTGGCGATTGCCTGTGGCGTCGTGGTCGGGCGGGCGCTGGGCGCCAGCGCACAGGCAGCGCTGATCGCGCGCGGATTCGCCGAACTGGGCCGGCTGGGCGCCGCCATGGGCGCGAAACAGGAAACGCTCGCGGGCCTCTCCGGCCTTGGCGATCTCGTGCTCACCTGCTCCTCGCCGCAATCGCGCAACATGGCGTTTGGCATCGAGATCGGCCGCGGCGGGCAACTCGCGGAGCTCACCGCGCCGGGCCGGAAGCTTGTGGAGGGGTTCTTCACCGCGCCTGTTGCGGTCGCGCTCGCCCAGAAACACGGCGTCGACCTGCCGATCTGCCAGACGGTGGCCGCCGTGCTTGCCGGCTCCATGAGCGTCGACGCCGCCCTGCACACCCTCATGACGCGCCCGCTGAAACGCGAAAGCTGAACCATACGCCGTCGCGCGCATCGCAGGCGATTGAGTTCGCTTGCGCGCCTGAGTACGGTGAAACCAACCCTAGGGAGATTCCCATGCTCTACGCATTGATCTGTAACGATAATCCGAACTCCGTCGCCGCCCGCACCGAGAATCGCCCCGCGCATCTCGAGCATCTCAAGGGCTTGGGCGACACGCTGAAATTCGCGGGCCCCTTCCTCGACGACAATGGCGATCCCTGTGGCTCGCTTCTGGTCGTTGAAGCCGACAACAAGAAAGCCGCCGTCGCCATAGGCAACGCGGATCCCTATGCCAAGGCCGGCATTTTCGCCTCCGTCGAGGCGCGTGGCTGGAAATGGACCGTCAACAATCCGGAGGCATGAGCGTGGCGTACTGGCTTTTCAAATCCGAGCCGAACAAGTGGTCCTGGGAAATGCAGAAGGCCAGGGGCGACGCCGGCGAGGAATGGGACGGGATTCGCAACTACCAGGCCCGCAATTTCATGCGCACCATGAAGATCGGCGACCGGGGCTTCTTCTATCACTCCAATATCGGCAAGGAGATCGTCGGGATCGTTGAGGTCTGCAAGGAAGTCCATCCCGACAGCACCACGGACGATCCGCGCTGGGAATGCGTGGACATCAAGGCCGTCTGCGACATGCCCAAACCGGTGACCCTTGCCGACGTCAAGGCGGAGCCGAAACTTGAGAAAATGTCGCTGGTCACCTCCATGCGTCTGTCGGTCCAGCCGGTCACGCCGGAGGAATGGAAGATCGTCTGCAAAATGGGTGGTCTTGATCTCTAGCCTGTGTCCATAATCGCTCATGAATGTGGACAAGGCAGATTTCATTCG
This sequence comes from Breoghania sp. L-A4, assembly GCF_003432385.1. Lineage (NCBI taxonomy): Bacteria > Pseudomonadati > Pseudomonadota > Alphaproteobacteria > Hyphomicrobiales > Stappiaceae > Breoghania > Breoghania sp. L-A4. The sequence continues at coordinate 4,919,714 of NZ_CP031841.1, forward strand.
AGAGAACACCGAGCTTCTGCCGGTCCCCTCGTCCCCCCGGATCAGGCTTCATGTCGCCGGCGAATCGATGCCGCTGTGGCAGCGCTCGACCGAGGACCTTGACGCCATCGGCATCGCTCACCTGCCGTTCTGGGCCTCCGCCTGGGTCGGCGGTCAGGCGCTCGCCCGGTTCGTGCTCGACAATCCCGAAGCCGTGCGCGGAAAGCGTGTACTCGATTTCGCGACCGGCTCCGGCATCGTCGGTATCGCGGCGGCGCTGGCGGGCGCCGCGCGTGTCGTGGCGAACGACATCGATCCAATGGCGCTGGAAGCGGCCGGTCTGAACGCCGCCGCCAACGGGGTCACGCTGGAGATGCAACAGGGCGACATCACCGGCGCCCCGGCGACGGGATACGACGTGATCCTGTGCGGGGATGTGTTTTACGAAAAGCCGATGGCGGAAGCGATCTTCGACTGGCTCGAGCGGAGCCGCCGGCATGCGGGCGAGGTGCTGATCGGAGATCCCGGCCGCTCCTACCTCCCTTACGAACGGCTGGAAAAGCTCGCCACATACGAGATGCCGGCAACCCAGCCGTTGGAAGACACCGACACACTGCACACCACCGTCTGGCGCTTCACCCGCGACGCGGTACAAACGTGACGCGGGCGCCGCCAATCGCGGCAGGCGGACCGTCACCATTCCAACGGAATGCGCTTGCGCTTTTCCATTGGCTCTTATCAGATAGCGACCTTCAAGGGATCGCCTTCGAGACACTCCGGACACATCTGACAAGCTTGCGGACAAGGTGCTCCGGGACATTGCTCTAGAGGAGTATCGGCATATGCCGATCATCAATCGTTTTGCCGAGTTTCAGGACGAGATCGCCGGCTGGCGCCGCGATCTGCACCGCAATCCGGAATTGCTGTACGACACCCATCGCACGGCCGGCTTCGTCGCGCAGAAGCTGGAGGAATTCGGCCTCGACGACATCGCCACGGGCATCGGCCGCACTGGCGTCGTCGGTGTCATCAAGGGCCGCAATTCCGCATCCGGCCGGGTGCTGGGCCTGCGCGCCGACATGGACGCGCTGCCGATCACCGAGGAAACCGGCGCCGAACACGCCTCGCAGACGCCGGGCAAGATGCACGCCTGCGGCCACGACGGCCACACCGCGATGCTTCTGGGCGCGGCCAAGTACCTCTCCGAGGCCCGCAATTTCGACGGCACCGTGGTTGTCATCTTCCAGCCGGCCGAAGAGGGCGGCGCGGGCGCCAAGGCGATGATCGAAGACGGGCTGATCACCCGCTGGGGCATCGACGAGATCTACGGCATGCACAACCTGCCCGGCCTGCCGGTCGGCGCGTTCTCCATGTGCAAGGGCGCCATCATGGCGGCCACGGACAGCTTCGAGATCACCATCGAGGGCCGCGGCGGCCACGCGGCCAAGCCGAACGAGACGATCGATCCGATCGTCGCCGGATCGCATGTGGTCGCCGCTCTGCAGTCCATAGCCAGCCGCAACACGGACCCCCTGGAATCCGCCGTCGTCTCCGTCACGCAGTTCCACGCCGGCTCGGCCTTCAACGTGATTCCGCAATCGGCCGTCCTGCGGGGCACGATCCGCACATTGAAGGAAACGGTGCGCGACATGACCGAGACGCGGCTCAAGGCTGTCGCCGGCTCGGTCGCCGAAGCGTTTGGCGCGACGGCAAGGATTTCTTTCTCGCGCGGCTATCCCGTTACGGTGAACCACGACGCCCAGACCGAGTTCGCGGCCTCGGTGGCGAGCCTTGTCGCGGGTGAGGAGCGCGTCGACACGGCCACGGCGCCGATGATGGGCGGGGAGGATTTTTCCTACATGCTGCTGGAGCGTCCCGGCGCCTTCATCTTTGCGGGCAACGGCGACAGCGCCGGCCTGCATCACCCGAAATATGACTTCAACGACGACCTGATCCCGGTCGGCTGTTCCTATTGGGTGAAACTGGTCGAAACGGCGCTGCCCGCAGCCGCCTGATCATCCCTGTGCGTCTGAAAGAGCCTGAAGCCGGGCCTTGAGCCCGGCCTGCACCATGGACCATTCGCCGGCGAGCACCGAGAAATACACCGAGTCGCGCCAGCGGCCATCGGGCAGCACCATGTGGTGGCGCAGCATGCCCTCACGGGTTGCCCCGAGCTTCAGCATGGCGGCCTGCGAATGCAGGTTGCGCGCATCGGTCTTCAGCTGCACGCGCTCGTAGCCGGCGGTCTCGAAAGCATGGCGCATCAGCAGCCACTTGCATTCGGGATTGACCACGCCGCCCCAGAAATCCGGATGATACCACGTGTAGCCGATCTCCAGCCCCCGGTGCGCCGGGTGGATATCGAACAGCCGGGTCATGCCGACAAAAGCGTCCGTCGCCTGTTCGCGCACCACGAAGGGCAGGTGATCATCGGGCGCGCGCGCCGCCATCGCCGCGTCGAAATAGGCGTCGAACGAAGGCCCCAGCGGCGAATTGGCGAAAATCCGCTCACCCTGATCGGCGACCACCGCCGCAAGCCCCGTATGGTGCCGCTCATCCAGCGGTTCCAGACGCACGAAGCGACCTTCCAGAACAACGGGTTCCAGGGTCAGCGGCGGCGTCTTGGGGGCGAAGTCCGTCATGCGCGGCATCCCTTCGGCAAATGTGTTTGCCGCTTTTCGCACACGCCTGAAACCTTGCCAACAGCCACGCGAGCCTTTAGCAGAAACGCGCAAGCTCACAATTCGAGAACGCGGGAAGAAACATATGGCATCGCATAATCTCCTCCTTCTGCCGGGCGACGGCATCGGCCCCGAAATCATGGTCGAGGTCAAGAAGATCATCGCATGGTTCAACGCCCGCGGAAGCGACAGCTTCACCACGGACGAGGGCCTCGTCGGGGGCGCCGCCTATGACGCGCACGGCAAGGCGATTTCCGATGCCGACATGGACAAGGCGATGGCTGCCGACGCCATCATCTTCGGTGCGGTCGGCGGCCCGAAGTGGGACAACGTCCCCTATGACGTGCGCCCCGAAGCCGGCCTGCTGCGCTTGCGCAAGGATCTCGAGCTCTTCGCCAACCTGCGCCCCGCCATCTGCTATCCCGCGCTCGCCGAGTCGTCCTCGCTCAAGAAAGAGGTGGTCGACGGCCTCGACATCCTAATCATCCGCGAGCTGACCGGCGGCGTCTATTTCGGCGAGCCGAAGGAAATCACCGACCTGGGCAACGGCCAGAAGCGCGCCGTCGACACGCAGGTCTATGACACCTTCGAGATCGAGCGCATTTCCCGCGTCGCCTTTGAGCTGGCCCGCACCCGCGGCAACCGCGTCTGCTCGATGGAAAAGCGCAACGTCATGAAGTCCGGCGTGCTGTGGAATGAGGTCGTCACCCAGGTGCACGAGCGCGAGTACAAGGACGTCGAGCTCACCCACATGCTGGCCGATGCCGGCGGCATGCAGCTCGTGCGCTGGCCCAAGCAGTTCGACGTCATCGTCACCGACAACCTGTTCGGCGACATGCTGTCCGACGTCGCCGCCATGCTGACCGGTTCGCTCGGCATGCTGCCCAGCGCCTCGCTCGGCGCGCCGGACGCCAAGACAGGCACCCGCAAGGCGCTCTACGAGCCGGTACACGGTTCCGCCCCGACATCGCGGGCACGGGCGCCGCCAACCCGATCGCCATGATCGCCTCCTTCGCCATGGCCCTGCGCTATTCCTTCGGCCTGGTCAAGGAAGCGGATCTGGTGGAAAGGGCGATCTCGGGCGCACTCGACAAGGGCCTGCGCACCGGCGACATCATGTCGGACGGCATGACCAAAGTCGGCACCACGGAGATGGGCGACGCGATCCTCGCCGAACTGAACGCGCTCAGCGCCTGATCGATACGAACCGGAGTCCCCACGGGAGGCAAGCGATGGCGGAAGATGCGAAGCCTGCTGTCACGCTTGCCGGCCCCGGGGATGCGGCGGATCTCGCCATCCTGATGGCGGAGATCGACACCCACTATCAGGGCCGCACGCTGCCCGTTGAAGAGCGCGCGGCCCAGGCCGGGCGTTTTCTCGCGGAAGCCGAAAACGGCCTTCGATATGCTCTTGCGCGGACGGCCGGCCGGCCGGTGGGCGCCGCCTTCTTCATCCTCGCCCGGCATGGGCTCGTCACGCCCGGCTCCCTGTTTCTCAAGGACCTGTACGTGAGCGACGCGGCGCGCGGCGCGGGCATTGGCGAGGCCTTGATGCGCTTCGTAGCCCGTTTTGCCCTGCACAAGGGCGTGAGCCGCATCGATCTCAGCGTCGACGCTCCGAATACGGGAGCCGCGCGCTTCTATGCCGTCTCGGCGGCCGGCACGAAACGAGCAAGCTGTTTTACCGTTTCGACGGCGATGCGGTTGCGAAGCTCGCCGGCGATTGCTAGTCACGCGGTCCCAATACCGGCGCGCGAAGTCTGCGCCGGACACCGCCTGCAAGGAGACAGTCATGTCCGATCCGATCGCGCCCTTTCTCGGTGCCTGGATCCTCGACATCGAGGCGAGCGACTTTGAGCAGGGCGAACCGCCGCTGTCGGGCAGCTATCGGATAGAGGCCGCCGATTTCGGTCTGACGTTCCACATGCGCTGGATCGATGCCAACGGCAAGGAAGAGGCCGTTTCCTTCACGGGCATGCCCGGCACCCGCGACGAGAGGCTCAAGCAGAGCGGGCTTGCTGATGCATTGGCGCTCTATCTGGAAACCGGAGGCGGGCTTGTATCGGAGGCCCGCCGGGAGGGCAAGGTCATCATGCGTGCCGTGCGTCGCCTCGCCGACAACGGCGCCACGCTCATCATCGAACAGACCGTGCATCTGCCCGACGACACCTCCACCACCAATACGATGGTCTACCGCCGGGCCCAGTAGTGCGTCTGCCCGTGAGGGCGGGCCAAAGCGAGAGGGCAGCGCCTTGTGCGCCGCCCGATCGGTTTCCCATCTGTCGCTCAGTGGACGATCTCCTCCCAGCCCGGGCAGGCACACTCGTTCAGCGGCACCTTCCAGGGCCCGAGATTGCTCTTGTCGATGAGAACGGACGGCACCGTGATGTCGTCGGGCACCTCCTCGCCATCGAGATGCCGCAGGCCGGCGCGCGCCGCGGTACAGGCGATCTTGAAGGCGCTGAACTCCACCATCGCCTTGTCGTCCACGGGCACGAAGATCACCAGATCAGGCTTCGCGGCGAGGGCCTCCGCAACCAGCGCCTTCTGCTGGTCCACGTTGTCGGGCTTCTCGGGAACATGGTGCCGCGTCGTGGCGCCCTTTTCCTCGGCGATCAAATCGGCGCCGCGCCGGGCGGCCGCATAGGCGGGATTGATCAGATTCCTTGTGAAGACGGCAATCGTCCTCCCTTCGGCATGCGCCGCGCCCGAGATGACCCACACTAGAAGACCGGAATTCCACAGGGGAAATACGAAATAAGAAGTGCGCCATAAGCGGCGCTTATGGTTTCAGGGCACACCAGGGCCGTCGATTTCCTCCGGTTTTCTGGTAACGTCCCTCCATCGTCCGCCGCACATGATTTCAAGTGGGACAATGAAAGACGTCGCAGCATGAACATTCTGGTTGTCGGGGCGGGGCCAACGGGGCTGACTGCTGCCGTGGAACTTGCACGCCAGGGCATTGTTCCGGTCGTTGCCGAAAAGCGGCCCGAGGGATCGGGGCTCTCACGCGCGGTGGGTATCCTGCCCGAAAGCCTCGAGCTGCTCGCGCCATCCGGCACAGCCCAGGCCCTGTTGCGCAAGGCCATGCGGATCGAACGCGCAAAGATCTTTCTTGGCGACACGCTCAAGGTGACCCTTCCGCTCGATATCTCGGATGATTTGCACGACACCGCAGTTGCGCTGCCCCAGGACCGGACCGAGGAAATCCTGCGCGAACGCCTTGCCGCGTTCGGTGGCGCCGTCTCCTTCGATCGCGAGGTGGTCGACATCACCCAGAACGCGACGGGAGTCGACGTGTCGTTCGCCAATGGCAGGCGCCAAAGGGCGGACTATGTCATCGCGGCGGATGGCGTGCACAGCCGGATACGCACGGCGCTTGGTATCGCCTACGGGGGCCGCGACATCGAGGAAATCTGGTCGATCGCCGATGTCAACGCGCGCGACTGGCCGCACGACCGCAGTTTCGTCCTGGCGCGCGCGAACACCGGGCACATGGCCGTGGTCGCGCACATGGCGCCACAGCGCTATCGCGTGGTCTCCAACACGCCGGACGCACTCAAGAGCCTGCGACTGCCGATGGACGTCACCCGCATCAACCGCCAGGGACAATTTCATCTCGCGGCCCGTCAAGCGAAGCGCTACCAGATGGGCCGGGTGTTTCTTGCCGGTGACGCAGCCCACTGCCATTCGCCCGTGGGCGGGCGCGGCATGAATCTCGGCATTGCGGATGCCGCCGACCTGGCCCGCCGCCTGATTGCGGATGATCTCGACGGCTATCACGATGCCCGACACGCGGCAGGCGCGAAAATCCTCGCCGAGACCGAACGGCTGCGGCTGTTTCTGTCGTCATCGCGCGCCGTCAACACGCTCACGATCCGCGCCGCGCTGACGCTTGCGGGCGCCTTGCCGCCGCTGCGGCGCCGCATCGCGAACCGATTTCTGCATGGATAGCCGCGGTCCGTTTTCAGGCGAGATTTCAGCGCTCCCCGCGGCGGCACGGCTAGCCTGCCGCACCCCTTGTTGGCTCGGTGAGTCATCGGCGCGGACACGGCCACGGCTTGACTTTTCCCGCATTTGACCGCAATAGAGCGGGAACTGGTTTCAGGCTCACGGATTGTCATGCCGCATCTCGCCGCACTGTCCACGTCCGATCTTGCGTTCGCGCGCCGCCGCGCGACGAACCCTGCTGCCGTCTCCACGAAAACCACGACGAAAACAACCGCCAAGACGACCGTCTGACGGCGCCACTCGTCCCGCGTTCCCCGGGCCGGGGGGCGATCGGGGTCGCGGGCCGGACACGGCCACGACCTTCAGGGAACGAGGCCGGCTTCCGATCGCGTGGCCGGAAAATCGAAAAGGAATGAATCCATGGGCTACAAAATCGCGGTCGTTGGTGCGACCGGCAACGTCGGCCGCGAAATTCTCGACATTCTCGACGAGCGGCAGTTCGACGCCGATGAAGTCGTGGCCGTCGCCTCGCGGCGCTCGCAGGGCGTCGAAGTCTCCTTCGGCGACAAGACGCTGAAGTGCAAGGCGCTGGAGAACTACGACTTCACCGGCACCGACATCTGCCTGATGTCGGCCGGAGGCGATGTGGCCAAGGAATGGGCGCCCAAGATCGCCGCCCAGGGATGCGTGGTGATCGACAATTCCTCCGCATGGCGCTACGATTCCGACGTGCCGCTGATCGTGCCGGAAGTCAATGCCGACGCCATCGAGGGCTTCTCCAAGAAGAACATCATCGCCAATCCGAACTGCTCCACGGCGCAGCTCGTGGTGGCGCTCAAGCCGCTGCATGACGCCGCCGTCATCAAGCGCATCGTCGTCTCCACCTACCAGTCGGTCTCCGGCGGCGGCAAGGCGGCGATGGAAGAGCTGTTCGACCAGACCCGCGCGGTCTTCGTCAACGACCCCATCGAGCCGAAGAAGTTCACCAAGCGGATCGCCTTCAACGTCATTCCGCACATCGATGTCTTCATGGAAGACGGCTACACCAAGGAAGAGTGGAAGGTGCTGGCCGAAACCAAGAAGATGCTCGATCCGAAGATCAAGGTCACCTGCACCGCCGTCCGCGTGCCGGTGTTCATCGGCCATGCCGAGAGCGTCAACATCGAGTTCGAGAACGAGATTTCGGCCGACGAGGCCCGCGCCATCCTGCGCGAGGCGCCCGGTTGCCTGGTCATCGACAAGCACGAGGACGGCGGCTACATGACGCCCTATGAGTCCGCCGGCGAGGATGCGACCTACATCTCGCGCATCCGCGAAGACGCCACCGTGGAGAACGGCCTGAACCTGTGGGTGGTCTCCGACAACCTGCGCAAGGGGGCGGCGCTCAACGCGGTGCAGATCGCCGAAGTGCTGGTCAACCGCGGACTGCTGAAGAAGCGCGAGGCCGCGTGACCCGGAAGTCGGGGCGGGTTTCATCGTCTGGATGATTGAGCGGGCGCATCGGACCGGATGCGCCCGTTTTCATTTCCGGACGCACCCGAGGGCCCGGCAGATATCCCTTTGGAGAGAGCGCGGCGAATCCGCCGCAAGCCAGCTTACCGTTAGCCGCACGTCATGCGGTCGGCGCCCGAAGACGCCGCCGAACGTCAACACTTTGCAGATCAAGCGAATTTTTTATTCAATTAAAACAGCGTCGTAGATCGACGCGCCTTACTGTAAGCGGAGCTTGGCACCAAAGTACTATTTGAGACGTCTGACCCTACGGTATCATTCCGGCCACCGCAGACTACCCATCCGGATTGTTCAGGATGGCCATGGTCACGCGGCTTGGCTGCGTTCACACGAGCGCGGCGTGCTCAAGAGGAGGAATGATCATGAAGACTTGGACCAAACCCGCCATGGCCAGCGTCGAAGCCGGTTTCGAAGTGACCCGCTACATGTCGGCCGAGATCGGCAAATGCGGCCGTCGCAAATAACCGAAACAACCCGGTAATGACAGCGCGCGGCACACCCAGGTGAAACTCAGGATCATCGGCTCGGCCGCCGGCGGCGGATTTCCGCAGTGGAACTGCAACGCACCGCTGAGCCGGGCCGTACGCGAAATGCGGCCCGGCTTTCTGCCCCGCACCCAGTCGAGCATGGCGGCAAGCGCCGACAGCGAAAGCTGGGCGCTCTTCAATGCCTCGCCCGACATTCGTCAGCAGATCGCCAACACCCCGGAGCTGCAGCCGCCGCCCGATGGCCCCTTGCGCGGTTCGCCGATCAAGGTGGTCGTGCTGACCAACGCCGACGTGGATCACATCGCGGGGCTGCTCACGCTACGCGAGCGCACGCCTCTGGTGATCTACGCAACTGCGCGCGTGCTCAAGACGCTTGCGGACAACAGCATCTTTCAGGTTCTGGCCGCTGACGTCGTCGAGCGTCGCGAACTGCCGATCGAGGGAGTCACCGAGATTTCCGGTCCGGACGGCCCCCTCGGCCTCAGCGTCGAGACCTTTGCGGTGCCGGGCAAGGTGGCCTTGTTCCTCGAGGACAACGCCGCGGAGGGCTTCGGCACCGCGCCCGGCGACACCATCGGTATCGCGTTGCGCGCCGGCGACACGCTGCTGCCGGGAGCGGACGGCGTGCTGCGCCGGGACAGCGTCCGCGCCTATTACATTCCGGGCTGCGCCGCGGTCGACGACGCGCTCAAGGCGCGGCTGGACGGCGCGTCCTGCCTGCTTTTCGACGGCACGGTCTTCAACGACACGGAAATGCGAGACGCCGGCGTTGGCGAAAAGACCGGCAAGCGTATGGGGCATCTGCATATCGGCGGGCCCGGCGGCTCGATCGAGGCCCTGAGCGATGTGGCGCTCGACCGGCGCATCTTCGTCCACATCAACAACACCAATCCGATCCTGGAGCCGGGATCCGCCGCCGAACGCGCGGTCACCGGGGCCGGCTGGGAGATCGGTTACGACGGCATGGAGCTGGACCTGTGAACACCCAAGCCACCGCACGAGCCCGCAAGGGTCCTGACCGCGACGCAATCGCCGATAGTCCGCGCCCCGCAAGCGACGCCATCCGCGCGGAAGGCCGGCTGCTGAGCCCTGCCGAGCTCGAAGAGGTGCTGCGCACCGCAGGTTTCGAGCGCTACCACATCCACCATCCGTTTCACCGGCTGATGAACGCCGGCGAACTGACCAAGGTCCAGATGCAGGCGTGGGCGCTGAACCGCTACTGCTATCAGGCGGCCATCCCGAAAAAGGACGCGATCATCCTGTCGCGCTCGGAGGATCCCGAATTCCGCCGCGAATGGCGCAAGCGCATCATCGATCACGACGGCGAGGAGAATGGCGAGAAGGACGGCGGCATCAGACGCTGGCTGAAGCTGGCCGAAGGGCTGGGCCTCGACACCGGGATGGTGCAGTCGCGCCGCTTCGCCCTGCCCGCCACCCGCTTCGCCGTCGGCGCCTATATCGATCTGGTCTCGCAAGGATCGCTGCTCACGGCCGTCGCCTCGTCGCTGACCGAGCTGTTCTCGCCGGTGGCCATCGGCGAGCGCGTGCCGGCGATGCTGGCGCGTTACGACTACATCACCGAGGACACCCTGTCGTATTTCACGCCGCGCCTGCACCAGGCCCCGCGCGACGCCGAGCACGCGCTGTCGCTGGTCACCCGCTGGGCGGATACCCCGGACAAGCAGGCCGACGCGGTCGATGCGCTGCTGTCCAAGTGCGACATCCTGTGGGCGATGCTGGACGCGCTGCATTTCGCCTATGTCGAGCCGGGGCTGATCGCGCCGGGCGCCTTCCGTCCCGATCCGGACGCCTGACATGCACGCGCCGCGCGTCCGCACAGTGATCACGCCGGAAAGCCGGCCAAGACTTGGCGCCCATGTGCGCCTGCAATATGACGACCTGCGCGGCCGCTGGGCGGTTCTGGCGCCCGAAAAGGTGCTCTGGCCCGACGATATCTCCACTGACATTCTGAAGCGCTGCGATGGCACCGCAAGCCTCTACGAGATCATCGCGGCGCTGATTCGCGACTACAACGCGCCGGAGGACGAAATCGGCCCCGATGTCATGGCCTTCCTGCAGCAATGGTCGGACCAGCTGCTCGTGCGCTGCGAGGTGGAGGCATGACCACACCGGCACCTCCCGCGGTCGGCCCGCCGCTGGGAATCCTCGCGGAACTCACCCACCGCTGCCCGCTGCAATGCGGCTATTGCTCCAACCCGGTGGAACTGCTCAAAGCCAACCGCGAGCTCGACACCGACGCCTGGATCAATGCGTTCGATCAGGCCGCCAACCTCGGCATCCTGCAGGTGCATCTGTCTGGCGGTGAGCCGACGCTGCGCCGCGATCTCGACCAGCTCATCGCCGCGCTTTCGGGCCGGGGCGTCTACACCAATCTCATCACCGCGGCGGTGACGCTGACCGGTGACAAGCTCGACGCCTACGTCCGCGCCGGGCTCAATCATGTGCAGGTGAGCTTTCAGGGCGCGCGGCCGGAAACCACCGAACTCGTCGGCCGTTACAAAGGCGCGCATGAGAAGAAGCGCCAGGCCGCGCAACGGGTGGTCGAAACAGGGCTGCCGCTGACCATCAACGCACCGATCCACAAGCTCAACATCGCCGAGGTGCCGCTGTTCGTCGAGCTTGCGCTGGAGCTGGGCGCGGAGCGGCTGGAAATCGCCAACGTGCAATATTACGGCTGGGCCTATCTCAACCGCGCAGCACTCCTGCCGAACTACGACTCGGTCATGCGCCAGGTGGACTATGTGGAGCGCGTGCGCGAAGAGCTCACCGGCATCCTCAACATCGATTTCGTCACGCCCGACTACTACGCGGACTATCCCAAACCCTGCATGGGCGGCTGGGGATCGGACGCCTTCGCCATCACGCCGGACGGCACGGTGCTTCCCTGTCACGCGGCGCAATCGATCACCGCGCTGAGCTTCGACCGCGTCACCGAGCGGCCGCTGAAGGAGATTTGGGAGAATTCGGACGCCTTCAACCGCTACCGCGGCTTCGACTGGATGCCGGAACCCTGCCGCTCCTGCGAGCGCAAGGAGATCGATTTCGGCGGCTGCCGCTGCCAGGCCTTCGCCATGACGGGCGATGCGGCGGCCGCCGATCCAACCTGCATCAAGTCACCCCACCACGCGGCCTTGCGCGACCTGCCGCCGGAAGAACCCGTCCGCCACCGGGTGATCGGCGGGGCGGCCTGACGGCGCGCGCCTAGACGGGCACTGAAAACTTCTCGTTCTCCGGATCCATCACCCGCAATTCGCCCGAGCCGATGTCGAACCAGGCGCCATGCAGGGCAATGCGCTGGCGTCCCTCGAGAATCCGCACGCAGGGAAAGGTGCGCAGGTTCTTCAGCGACTGGCGGATTCCGGCATATTCCATTGCCAGTTGCGGCGCGACGTCCTTGTCCAGCGGCATGCAGGCCAGCGTATCGGCCGCCGGCTGCAGCAGAGTGATCCATTTGCCGATGAAATCGCCCGGCGACAGCGGCACGGAATCCTCGGCGCGAAACGCCTCAATGCCGCCGCAGCGCGCGTGCCCCAGCACGATGATGTGCTCCACCTTCAGCGCCTGGACGGCGAATTCCAGTGCAGCACTGGTGCCGTGATAATCCCCGTTTTCTTCGTAGGGCGGCACAAGGTTGGCGACGTTGCGTACGACGAACAACTCGCCCGGACCCACATCGAAGATTCCTTCGGGCGTCACCCGGCTGTCGCAGCAGCCGATCACCATCACCTTCGGCTTCTGGCCGTAGATGGCGAGATCGTGCAGCGCCTCGCGGTTGGGTTTGGATTTCTCGCGGTAGCGGCCGTAGCCCGCCAGCAGCTCTTCGGGAAACATGCTCATGCGTTCGCTGTTCCTGTGACCGGTTCATCGTCGACACGTGCTGCCGTCATAAATCATTACGGCACGGAGGGAAATCGTCGGGCAATCACGACAGCGAAACACCGTCCCCCGAAAGCCGTCGCGCTGACTGCCCAGTCGCGAATACCCTCGATTAATCCAAGGAGTATCGGACTGCAGGATATTTCCAACCAGGACGGGGTGCTGACCAACCGATCGGCCGCGCCGCCCACTGCGCGCCTTTCGGCAGGTATGGTCTCCGCGCCTGCCGTTTCACGTCCGGGAATTATCGCCGCTTGGCAGTCACTTCGATCTCCACCAGCATCTCCGGCTTGATCAGATCGCAAATCACCATGGTCGCGGCCGGGCGGATCTCGCCAAAGACCACACCCAGTTCGGCGAACACCACATCCACATAGGTGCGGTCGGAAACATAGTAACGCGCGCGCACCACGTCGCTCATGGAGGAGCCCGCCTCCTGCAGCGACGCGGCGATGGTCGCGAGCGCGTTGCGCGTCTGGTCGGCGACGCCGATGGGCATTTCCATGGTGGCGTAGTCGAAACCGGTGGTGCCGGAAACGAAAACCCAGTCGCCGTCGACGACGGCACGCGAATATCCCGCCTCACGCTCGAACGGCGAGCCGGTGGAAATCAGGCGTCTTGCGGACGGATCGGCCATTGATGTTACTCGCATTCCAGAACGGTGATCACCGGGGCGTGGTCGGACGGGCGCTCCCAGCCGCGGGCGTCGCGGATGACCCGGATCTCGCGCACGCTGGGCTCCATTTGGGGCGTGACCCAGACATGATCCAGCCGCCGTCCCTTGTCGGCCGCCGACCAGTCCTTGGCCCGGTAGCTCCACCACGTATAAAGCTTCTCGTCCATCGGCACAAAACGGCGCATCATGTCGACAAACGGGCCCGATTCCCGCACCTGCTCGAAACGCTCGCATTCCAGCGGTGTATGGCTGACCACCTTGAGCAGCTTCTTATGCGACCAGACGTCTTCCTCATAGGGCGCGATGTTGAGATCGCCGACAACGATGCTCGGCGCCTCGGTGCCGCCGAGCCACGCCTGCATCTCGTCGAGAAACTTCAGCTTGTGGGCGAACTTGTCGTTGATCACCGGATCGGGCTCGTCGCCGCCCGCCGGCACATAGAAATTGTGCAACCGGAAGTATCCGTCACCGAAAGAGACATCCGCCGCCAGATGCCGGCTGTCGCCCATGTCGCAGAAGCCGCGCTTCTCGACATTCGACAGCGGCCGGCGTGAGGCGGTCGCAACCCCATGATAGCCCTTCTGGCCGTTGATCTCGATGTGCTCAAAGCCCAGCTTGCGCAGCGGCGCGAAGGGAAAATTCGCATCCGGGCACTTGGTCTCCTGCAGGCACAGCACATCGGGCTGATAAGTCTCGATGAACTGCTCGACGATTGGCATGCGCAGGCGCACGGAATTGATGTTCCAGGTGGCGAAGGAAAGACGGTCGGACATGGAGGACTTTCGCGAGAATCAACGGGAGACGCGAGCCTATCGCGCTTTCCACCTCGGGCCTATCGCCCTCACCGGAACTGTCCACCACTCCCGCCCGGCCATTTGAGCGCCGGGGCAAGCCTGTCCGCCCCGGCGCCGGTTGCAATCATGCGGCGATGCGCGCCGTGGCACACGCGCGGCAAATCTGCTCGACATGCCGATGATCCGTGCCGCAACAGCCGCCCAGCACCGTGAAGTACGGATTGCGGCGGCGCAGTTCGACGTAGTCCCGTGCCAGCTCATCGGGGTTGCCGTCGTCCAGCGTCTCGGCGGCATCGAGCTCTTCATGGCTGCAGCGCGAGGCGTTGGCCCGAACCCCGCGCAATCGCGACAACCATGGTTCGCCGGCCGCCAGGACGCGTTCGAAATGACTCGGGTGCGCGCAGTTGATCATGTAGTAGGCCGGCCCCTTGCCGGTCGCCATGTCCACGAGCGCGATGGCGTCCTTCAGCGTCTGACCGGTCGGCAGCCGGCCGTCGGTCTCCAGCGTGAAGGAAATCGCCACGGGCATTCCAACCGCTTGCGCGGCGCAGGTGATGCCGATCGCCTCCGCCGCATTGGTCATGGTGATGGCCGAAATCATGTCGACATCCGTCTCGGCAAAGGCGGCGATTTGCGGCGTATGATAGGCCTCCGCCTGCGCGGCCGTCATCGCCTTGCCGGCGACATATCCGTCACCACGCGGGCCGACACAGCCGCTGAGCACAACCGGCTGCCCATATCCCTCGAACTCGCGGCGCAGATCCGCCAGATGGGTCACCGCGCGGCGGTTGGTCCGGGCAAGCTCGTCGGCGGAATAACCCAGCTTGCTGCCCCAGTCGGAACTCGCCCGCCAGGTGGCGGTTTCCAAGATGAAACCGACATTGCCATCCCGCGCGATCTGCGAATAGCGGCGGTAGTAGGCTTCCAGCGCCTCGATGCCATCGAGCCGCCTCAACAAATCGAAGGCGGCGAAGTGGGGCAGATCGAAACCTTCGTGAAAAACCAGCGTCGTCTCCAGCCCGCCATCGGTCAGAAACAACGCGTCACCCAGTTGCGGCAATGAATGTCTGTATTTGCTCATCTCGAAACCTGTTGGAATGTCGGCCTGTCGGGGCCAGCCGTTAAGATCAATGATGTGATCCGGCGGGGCCCGGGATACGGGACTGCGTCGCGTGGGCGCATGAGCCGGACGATTGGTGCATATGCACGATGCGCCTGCCATAAACCTGTCGGGACGCATGCGCCTGTAGGAAAAATCACATAGCGAAAATTTTTGCACGAACGCCCGGTTTCAAGCCGGAGCCGCGGTCCGGACCACGGCCGCCATCCGCAGATTCACTTTGATCGGGGGTTTTTTGTGCCCTGCGGCAAGATTCTTCGTGGCAAATGCGCCGCGCCGTGTACAAGGGGCGCACTTCCCGATCAGGCAGATGCGCTGCACGGGCGCCCTTTGGCGCGCCGCTTGGTATGGCGCTCATTGTCTGATGTGAGCATGTCGGGTCCCTCCGGACCCGGATCTTGCCTCACTCACTTTGAAATCGATCGCCATCCCGGCCAGGAACATCACCGGCGGAAAGCGGATCGATCAGGCCATGCCTGCGAACACCGAGCACACGATGCCCCTGAATAGCTATTCGACGTCCATTGTCCCTACCCTTGCCCGCGCCCTCAGCGAAAAAGGCTATACCGATCTCACCCCGGTGCAGAGCGCCGTCATTGAGGCGGATGCCGACGGCCGCGACCTTCTGGTCTCCGCCCAGACCGGCTCCGGCAAGACCGTGGCCTTCGGCCTCGCGATCGCGCCGACGCTGCTGGAAGAAGCCGAGATCTTCGGCAAGGCCGAGCTGCCGCTGGCCCTCGTCGTCGCGCCCACCCGCGAACTGGCCCTGCAGGTCTGCCGCGAAATCGAGTGGCTCTATGCCCCGGCCGGCGCCAAGGTCGTTTCCTGCGTCGGCGGCATGGAAATGCGCGTCGAGCGCCGGGCACTGAATTTCGGCGCCCATATCGTCGTCGGCACTCCGGGCCGCCTGCGCGACCATCTCGAGCGCGGTTCGCTGGATGCCTCACAACTCAAGTGCGTCGTGCTCGACGAAGCCGACGAGATGCTCGATCTGGGCTTTCGCGAGGATCTCGAGTTCATTCTCGACGCCGCGCCCAGCGAACGCCGCACCCTGATGTTCTCGGCGACCGTAGCGAAACCCATCGCGGATCTCGCCAAGCGTTTCCAGAACAACGCCCTGCGCATCTCCACGGTGAGCGAGCGCGAGCAGCACGTCGATATCGACTACAAGGCGCTGCGGATCGCTCCCAACGACAAGGAGAACGCCATCATCAATGCGCTGCGCTTCTATGAGGCGGGCGCGGCCTTGGTGTTCTGCTCCACCCGCGAGACCGTCAAGCGCATGAGCGCGCGGTTGCTCAATCGCGGGTTTTCGACCGTCGCGCTGTCGGGCGAGCTCAGCCAGAACGAGCGCACCCATGCGCTGCAGGCGCTGCGCGACGGCCGCGCCAAGGTCTGCGTCGCCACCGATGTCGCCGCCCGCGGCATCGATCTGCCCAATCTCGACCTGGTCATCCATGCCGATCTGCCGACCAACAAGGAAACCCTGCTGCACCGTTCGGGCCGCACCGGCCGGGCCGGGCGCAAGGGCACCTGCGTGCTGCTGGTGCCGCACAACCGCCGGCGTCAGGCCGAACGACTGCTGGGCTCCGCCGGCATCACCGCGAGCTGGGAGGTCCCCCCGTCCGCGACTGATATTCTGCAGCGCGATCGCGAACGGCTGTTGGCCGATCCCGCATGGGACGCGGAAGCCGACGAGACCGTTCGCGAGTTCGCCGACGCCCTGATGGCGAGCAAGACCGCCGACCAGATCGCACTCGCCTACGCGCGCCTTTATCGCGACGGCCAGCCCGCTCCGGAAGAGCTGCTCGATGTGGCGCCCTTCCAGGACGAGCCCGCGCGCCCCGCGCGCGAGGAAATGCAGAACGGCGTGTGGTTCCGCATGAATGTCGGCCGCAAGCACAATGCCGAGCCGCGCTGGCTGCTGCCGCTGATCTGCCGCCGCGGCCACGTCACCAAGAAGGAAATCGGCTCCATCCGCATTCAGGAAAACGAGACCCTGTTCGAGATGGAACCGCGCATGGTGGATCGTTTCCTCACCGCGATCGCGAAACCCGACGAGGAAGACAGCTCCGTGCGCATCGAGCGGCTGGCGCCTGGCGAGACGCCGGCACCCCGTCCCGGCCGCCGCGAACGCGAGACCGGGGCCGGCTACAAGCCGAAAAGCTTCGGCCCGAAGAAATTCGGCCCCAAACGTGACGGCGCGGCAGCGCGCACGCACACGAAGAAGCCGCATCGGGGCAAATAGGCGCATCGCGCGGGACGCATTTCGATTCCGCGCCGCCCATGCCTGATATGTCGCCCGACAATGTCCGCGGACGATGACAAATCGCCTTCGCGGGTGTAATCAGGTGCCTTCAATCGCAGGAATGCAGGAGAGGACGATGGTCGCGAAGATTTTCATCGATGGCGAAGCCGGCACAACGGGTCTGGAGATCCGCGAGCGGCTGGCGCCTCGTCGCGACATTGAACTGATGTCCATCGCCGACGATCGGCGCAAGGACCTGGGCGCGCGGCGCGACATGCTCAACGCCGCCGACATCGCGATCCTGTGCCTGCCGGACGATGCGGCGAAGCAATCCGTGTCGCTGATCGAGAACCCGGAAACCCGGGTGATCGACGCCTCCACCGCCTATCGCGTGGATCCCGACTGGGCCTATGGCTTCGCCGAAATGACCGCCGATCAGGCCTCCGTGATCGCCGCCTCCAAGCGGGTCGCCAATCCGGGCTGTTATCCGCAAGGGGTGATTGCCTGCGTGCGACCGCTCATCGAGGCCGGCCTGCTTCCCGCGGACTATCCCTTTACGGTCAACGCGATCTCGGGCTATTCCGGCGGCGGCCGAAAGATGATCGAGGATTACGAGGCGATGGCTCCGGGTGAGGCGCCGCCGTGGATCCCCTATGCACTCGGATTCGGCCACAAGCATCTGCCCGAAATGCGCAGCTACTCATGCATGGACATCGACCCGCTGTTCCAGCCGGCCGTGGGCGCCTACAAGCAGGGCATGGTCACCATGGTTCCGCTGCAACTGGGCAATCTGCCCGCGTCGGTGACCGGCAAGACCCTGCATGCGGCGATTTCGGACTGGTTCGATCCCGCCAGCGGCTTCGTCGAGGTGGCCGATTACGCGGCCGTCGAAAAAGTGCCGGAACTGGACCCGCGCACGCTCAACGGCACCAACGCCATGCGGCTGTATGTGTTTGCCAATGACGCGCGGCGTCAGGTGGTGCTCGCCGCCGTCTATGACAATCTCGGAAAGGGCGCGTCCGGCGCCGCCGTGCAGAACCTGAACCTGATGCTTGGGTGCGACGCTCGCAAGAGCCTCGCACAAGAAGCCGCCTGAGCCTTGCCGCGCCGCAGAACCCTGTTGTAAAGACCGACGTGAGACGAGGATACGACGCCGCGAAGGCGCACAGCCCGATGTCGCGTCCGGTTCGCCAGATTAAAGAGGTTTCCCTTGGAAAAGTTCACGACGCTCACCGGTGTTGCCGCGCCGCTGCCGATCATCAATGTCGACACCGACATGATCATCCCCAAGCAGTTCCTGAAAACCATCAAGCGCACCGGCCTTGGCACCGCGCTGTTTGCCGAGATGCGCTACAACGAGGATGGATCGGAGAACGCCGATTTCATTCTCAACAAGCCGGCCTATCGTGATGCGAAGATTCTCGTGGCCGGCGACAATTTCGGCTGCGGTTCGAGCCGCGAGCATGCGCCCTGGGCCCTTCTGGATTTCGGCATCCGCTGCGTGATCTCCACCTCGTTTGCCGACATCTTCTACAACAACTGCTTCAAGAACGGCATCCTGCCGGTCCAGGTGACCCAGGAACAGCTCGACGCGCTGATGGACGACGCCTCGCGCGGCTCCAACTCGACGGTAACCGTTGATCTCGAGACCCAGCAGATCAAGGGTCCCGACGGCGGCACGATCAGCTTCGAGATCGACCCCTTCCGCAAGCATTGCCTGCTCAACGGCCTCGACGACATCGGCCTGACCATGGAAAAGGCCGATTCCATCGCCGCCTTCGAGGCGAAGAACCTCGAGACCCATCCCTGGGCATAAGGGCGGGCATTCGCTGAATCGAAAAGGCGCCGCCCGCGAGGGCCGCGCCTTTTTTGTTGAACAAACCGGAAGCCTTCAGCGCACAGTCTTGCCTGCTTCCGCGGCCGCGAAGGCGCTGATCTCGTCGAGCGTGTCGGCGACCCGGCTCATCTCGCTCGTTGTCGCGCGCAGCCGGTCAGTGAGTTTGACGCGCAGCGCCTCGGCGATGTCGGGATACTCCTGCAGCATCCGCTTGAACAACGCGCGGCGAATGCGGATCACCTCGCTGCGTTCGCGGGCCACAGCGGTGTTGGGCCGCGAGGTCTCGATGAACAGCGCCATCTCTCCCAGCAGCGACCCGGGACCGAAGGTTCCGCGCTCCTCGGCTCCCTCCTCGCTTTCCTCGGAAAGCACGATCTCGCCCGACACCACCACGTAGCCGGCTTCCGTGCGCTCACCCTGGTGGTAGAGCTCGGTGCCGGCATTGATGGTGATGTTTTCCGCGCTGAAGGCGAACAGGCGCAGCTGCTCGTCGGAGAAAGCCTCCAGCAGCGGCACCTGACGCAGATAGCTGATATCGCGGTCCAGACTCATGCGCTCACTCGGCTCACAACAACACCCGGTTCACAGACCCTTCCGATCACCGCTCAGGGCACCAGCTTGTAGCCGCCTGCTTCCGTGACCAGAAGCCGGGCGTTGGAGGGATCGGATTCGATCTTCTGGCGCAGCCTGTAGATATGGGTTTCCAGCGTATGCGTGGTGACGCCGGAGTTGTAGCCCCACACCTCATGCAGCAGGACGTCCCGGGTAACCGCTTTCTCGCCGGTGCGATAGAGGTATTTGAGGATCGAGGTCTCTTTCTCGGTCAACCGGATCTTCTGGTTCTTCTCGTCCAGCAGCAGCTTGGCGCTCGGCCGGAACGTATAAGGCCCGATCGTGAACGTCGCGTCCTCGCTCTGCTCGTGCTGGCGCAGATGCGCGCGAATGCGCGCGAGCAGCACCGCGAACTTGAACGGTTTCAGCACATAGTCGTTGGCACCCGCCTCAAGCCCCAGGATCGTGTCGGAATCCGTGTCGTGTCCCGTCAGCATGATAATCGGCGCGTTGAACCCGTTCTTGCGCAGCAGCTTCACCGCTTCGCGGCCATCCATGTCCGGCAGGCCGACGTCCATGATCAGGAGATCGACGTGGTCGCAGCGCGCCATGCGGATGCCCGAGGCGGCGCAATCGGCGGTCTCGGTCTCGAACTCCTCGAACAGCGACAACTGCTCGACCAGCGCCTCGCGCAGGTCGGTGTCGTCGTCGACGATCATGATTTTCCGGGCCGTCATGTGTTCTTCCCTTCGCCGCGTCGCGCCAGGGGTTGACGCCCCTGTCCGCCCCCAACATGGAGAGCCAAAATCAAAATTGCGATAAATACATAGATGTGATTATGACATCATCTGGTCAAAATGCGATCACGGCGATGTGATGCTGTGCCGCGGGAGGCGGAATGCGACCCGATAACCGAGCCAATCCGGCGATCCGGAGCGAAAGATGCGCGCAGGCACCCTGTCTGCGGGTACGCGCCCTGCCGGGCAGCCGGACACGCGGCCGGCTGACGTTTGGCACGCTCGACGTGCCCTGCGCGCTTGGGCGAAGCGGGCTAACCCGCCGCAAGCGCGAAGGCGACGGCGCCACGCCCATGGGCTCATTCGCGCTTCTTCGCGCCTACTTTCGCGCGGATCGCCAGCCGCGTCCCGAGAGCAACCTGCCGCTGCGCGCCTTGCGGCCGGATGACGGCTGGTGCGACGACGCGCATGACGGACGCTACAACATGCACGTCACGCTGCCCTTCAACCCCTCGCACGAATGCCTGTGGCGTTCGGACCGGCTATACGACGTCATCGTGGTGCTGGACTACAACCTGCGGCCGCGCGTACGCGGCGGCGGCAGCGCCATTTTTTTCCATGTGGCGCGGGAGGGTTTTGCGCCCACGGAAGGCTGCGTGGCCGTGGCGCCTGACGCCATGCGGCGCATTCTGGCGCGCATTGGCCCTGGCATGACAATGCGCATCGGCTGAGCGGCGTTTGCCACGCCCGGCGCCATTGCGTCTTGTGCCTCCGCCAAGGGTGGCAATCACGGCATGTTTCCGCCATATAGAGACCAGCAGACATGAAACCGGAACCCCGCACGACCATGGGCTCAAGCGTGATCCCCTTCCTCAAGATGAACGGCCTCGGCAATGACTTCGTCATCTTCGATGGCCGTGAGGATCCCGTGCGTCTGAGCAACGTGCAGATCGCGGCGATCGGCGACCGCGCGCGCGGCATCGGCTTCGACCAGATGATCATCGTGGAGAAATCCGCGCTCGGGGTCGACGCCTTCATGCGCATCTACAACCGCGACGGCGGACAAGTGGATGCCTGCGGCAACGCCACGCGCTGCATCGGCCGCTTGCTGATGGAGGAATCCGGCACCGACCGAGTAACGATCGAGACCAACGCTGGCCTGCTGTCGGCCTACGCCACGGACGACGAGACCCGCGTCACCGTCGACATGGGCGCGCCGAAATTCGACTGGCAGGACATCCCGCTGGCGGAGGAATTCCGCGACACCCGCGCCATTGAGCTGCAGATCGGCCCCATCGATGATCCGGTGCTGCATTCACCCGCGGTCGTCAACGTCGGCAATCCGCATGCCATCTTCTGGGTCGACGATGACATCGAGAACTACGACCTGGAACGTTTCGGGCCGCTTCTGGAAAATCACCCGATCTTCCCCGAGCGCGCCAACATCTCGCTGGCCCGTATCACCGGAGAGAACGAGATCCAGCTCAAGGTCTGGGAACGCGGCGTCGGCCTGACCCGCGCCTGCGGCACCGCCGCCTGCGCCGTGGCCGCCGCCGCCGCGCGCAAGAAGCTGACGAGCCGCCATGTCACCGTGACATTGCCCGGCGGCCCGTTGGTGCTGGATTGGCGCGAGGACGACGACCACCTGCTGATGACCGGCGACACGGAGCTGGAATTCGAGGGCACGATCGATCTCGAGACGCTCAGCTGGTCGCGCGACGAGCAAGGAGCCGCGTGACGCGTCCCATGAGCATCGATGTCCTCACCTTCGGCTGCCGGTTGAACGCCTACGAATCGGAAATCATGCGCCACGAGGCGGAATCCGCCGGATTGGACAACGCCATCCTGGTGAACACCTGCGCGGTGACCAGCGAGGCCGTGCGGCAGGCGCGCCAGTCGATCCGCAAGGCCAGGCGCGAGAACCCCGGCGCCCGCATCATTGTCACCGGCTGCGCCGCCCAGACCGAATCCGAAACCTTTGCAGGCATGGACGAGGTCGATCTCGTCATCGGCAACACCGAGAAGCTGGAGCGCGGCTCCTATGCCCGCGTGGCCGATTTCGGCATCGACGCCAGCGAGAAGGTGCGCGTCAACGACATCATGAGCGTGCGCGAGACCGCCGACCACCTGATCGACGGACTGGAAGGCCGGGCGCGCGCCTTCGTGCAGATCCAGAACGGCTGTGATCACCGCTGCACCTTCTGCATCATCCCCTTCGGCCGCGGCAACTCGCGCTCGGTTCCCATGGGCGTCATTGTCGGCCAGATCCGCCGTCTGGTGGAAAACGGCTACCGCGAGATCGTGCTCACCGGCGTCGATATTACCTCGTACGGGACCGATCTGCCGGGCGCGCCGCGCCTGGGCGCGCTGGTGCGGAAAATTCTCAAGCTGGTGCCGGAACTCGGACGGCTGCGGCTCTCGTCAATCGATTCCATCGAGACGGACGACGATCTGATACGCGCGATCGCCGAGGAAGAGCGGCTGATGCCGCATTTCCACCTGAGCCTGCAGGCCGGCGACGACATGATCCTCAAGCGCATGAAACGACGGCATCTGCGCGCCGACACCATCCGTTTTTGCGACGAGGTCCGCCGCCTGCGTCCCGATGTGATCTTTGGCGCCGACATCATCGCGGGCTTTCCGACCGAAACCGAGGCGATGTTCGACAACACGCTGTCGATCGTCGACGAATGCGGCCTCACGCATCTGCACGTGTTTCCCTTCTCGCCACGCGAGGGAACGCCCGCCGCGCGCATGCCACAGCTCGCCCGGCCGCTCGTCAAGCAGCGCGCTGCCCGCCTGCGCGCCAAGGGAGAGAAAACATTGGCCCGCCATCTCGCCAGCGAGGTCGGCCTGACCCGTCGGCTCCTCATCGAGCTCAATGGCCTTGGCCGCACGGAACAGTTCACGCCGACGGAAATCGCCAACGGCGAACCCGGCACCATTGTCTCGGCCCGCATCACGGGTCACAGCCAGCGTCGTCTGCTGGCGGAAGCGGCCTGAGGGGCGACACGCAGTTCATGGCAGACATCGAAAAACGTGGGCTCTTCTCACGCCTGTTCAAGGGCTCCGAAAGGCCCGTGACGCCCGAGACCGATACGCAGGACGCGGATCCGGCGGCGGAAGTCCTGGCCACCGAGGCCCCGGCAACGCAGACCCTCGAACCTGCCGGTCCCGCCGATGTCGCGACGGACGCTGCTGTGGAAATCCCCGCCGCGGAGGAAGCGGCCGCCGCGCCGTTGGTCACCGACGCCGCCCTGCCGCAGGTCGTGGATGAGGCCATCGCCGAGGCGCTTGAGGCCGATCCGCCTTCTGGGCGCGTCGTCACGGATGATACAGATGCGGAACCAGCCGAAGACGCCACTGGCAACGAAACGCCTGAGTCGGAAAAGCGCTCCTGGTTCCAGCGCCTGAAGCAGGGTCTGTCGCGGTCCTCTTCCGCGCTGTCGGACAACATCACGGGCGTGTTCCGCAAGCGCAAGCTCGACGACGCGGCACTCGAGGAACTCGAGGATATCCTCATCCAGGCCGATCTCGGGGTCGAAACGGCGATGGCCATCACCGAACGGCTCGCCGAAGGCCGCTACGACAAGGAGATCTCCGGCGAGGAGGTCAAGGCCGTGCTCGCCGAGGAAGTGGAGAAGGTGCTGGCGCCCGTCGCCCTGCCGCTCGATCTGGACAGCGGCCACAAGCCTCACGTGGTGCTGATGGTCGGCGTCAACGGCACCGGCAAGACCACGACGATCGGCAAGCTGGCCGCCAAGCTGACCAGTGAGGGAAAGACTGTCATGATGGCCGCGGGCGACACCTTCCGCGCCGCCGCCGTCGAGCAGTTGAAGATCTGGGGCGCGCGCACCGGGTCCACCGTAGTGTCGCGCGACACCGGCGCCGATGCCGCAGGCCTCGCCTTCGAGGCGCTGCAGCATGCGGTCAGGGACGGCGTCGACGTGCTGCTGATCGACACCGCCGGCCGGCTTCAGAACCGCGCCGAGCTGATGGCCGAACTGGAAAAGGTCGTCCGAGTCATCAAGAAGCAGATGCCCGACGCGCCGCATACCGTGTTGCTGACGCTGGACGCCACCACCGGCCAGAACGCCGTGCAACAGGTGGAGATCTTCGGGCGCACCGCCGGCGTCACCGGCCTGGTGATGACCAAGCTCGACGGGACCGCGCGCGGCGGCATTCTGGTGGCGATCGCCGCCAAGTTCGGGTTGCCGGTGCATTTCATCGGCGTCGGCGAAGGCATCAACGACCTCGAGCCGTTTTCGGCGAGTGACTTCGCCAAGGCGATCGTGGGCGGAACAGAGTAGGCGCACCGCCGCTTTCTGACCGGCCTCGATCCAGGCATGATGCAAATAGAGCTGAGCATGCAGAGCAAAAGGACCTGACACCCGTGGAATTCGAACACGATCCCAACGCGCCCGATCGCGAGGAAATCAATCCGCTCTTGAAACTGGCGCTGGAGCTGGGGCCATTGGCGGTGTTCTTCTTCGCCAACGCGCGCGGCGAGAGCCTGGCGAAACTGTTTCCCGCCCTGGGGGATCTTGGCGGCCCGCTGTTCGTCGCCACCGCCGCCTTCATGGTGGCCATCACAATCTCGCTGGTCGTCTCCTACGTGCTGACGCGGCGGCTGCCGGTGATGCCCGTGGTTACCGGTGTGGTGGTGCTGGTGTTCGGCGGATTGACGCTCTATTTGCACGACGAGCTGTTCATCAAGCTCAAGCCGACCATCGTCAACGCCCTGTTCGGCGCGGTGCTGCTGGGCGGGCTGCTCTTTGGAAAATCGTTGCTGGGCTATGTGTTTGACAGCGTCTTCAAGCTCGATGCAGAAGGCTGGCGCAAGCTGACCCTGCGCTGGGGGCTGTTCTTTTTCTTTCTCGCGGTGCTCAACGAAGTCGTCTGGCGCTCGTTTTCGACCGACTTCTGGGTGTCGTTCAAGGTTTTCGGCATGATGCCGATCACTTTCCTGTTCACCCTGTCGCAGCTGCCGCTGATCTCGAAGCACTCGCTTGTGCCGCTCGGCGAAAAGCGGGACTAAGGCGCTTTCGGGATCGCGCGGGTCAGGTCGCCAGATTGATCTTGTGCTCTTCGTCGGGATCCCGGTGGGGGCCGTAGACGACTCCCGGTGCGGTCCCGGGATAGAGCGGCGTGCGCCCTTCGTCCTTCAGATGCCGCGCGCCTTCATGCCGCATACCCAGCGCCTGCCTGGCGTGTTCCGCAGTCGCCTGATAGGCGGCGACCCCGTCGAGCCGCGGCGCCTCTTCATGATGCGCGTCGACAAACACCGCCGGATCCTCGGCGGCATCCGCGATTGCTTCGCGCTCGGCATCGTCGTGCGGCACGATCTCGGTATGCGCCGGATCGTTTCGATCGTGCCCCTTACGATGATGATCGGTCGAATGATCCGCCGCCTTGATGAGCGGAACGGGTGGCTGCAGCCTTTCCACAGTGTATGACATGTCGGGCCTCCTGCCGGGCCTTCTGGCCCGATGATGGCCGGATCCCGTGCGCGGCCATACTGTAGTGTCGCAAGAATTTGTTAATCAATGCTTACGCAAGGTTAATCGTGAAAACTGCGCATATTCCCCGAAATTGGGCATTTCATCGCCTCAATTCACGCTAAACTCGGCTTCAGGGAAGGATCCGGGATGCGCGAATACACCGACGAATCACTGCGCAAGGCGCTGGATGGCGAGATCATCGCACCCGGCGAACCCGTGCGCCTGCGCCCCGCCGGACCCGATCTGGAATCGGACGGAGAGGGGGCTCAGGCGGATCCGCGCGATGAGGCGCGGGTGAGGGCGCGATTCTTCAAGACGCTGAAAAAGGCCGCGCGCCAGATCCCGTTCATGGACGAACTGGTCGCCGCCTACTATTGCGCGCTCGACCCCGCCTCGCCGCCCAGGGTGCGCGGAACGCTGATCGCGGCCCTCGCCTATTTCGTGCTGCCGTTTGACGCGGTGCCCGATTTCCTGCTCGGCATCGGCTTCGGCGACGACGCCACGGTGCTGCTGGCCGCCATCGGCCTTGTGCGCGCGCACATCCGTGACGAGCATCTTGAAGCCGCCCGCGCGACGCTGGCGGACGATGACGACCCGCTTGCCTAGTTGAGCGGACAGGTCGTGGCCACGGGCAGATCGGCAGACACGGGCGGATCGGGGAAATATTGCGTCATGCGCTGGACCCGTTCGGCCATCTCCGTGCCGTGCAGCAGTTCCACCAGCTTCAGAGATTCATCGAGGCCCGAGGAGATTCCGCCGCCGGTCAACCGGTTGCGGTCATGCACATACCGCGGCGCGCCGGGGGCGACCTTGATATCCGGGTATTCCTTCAGACAGGGAATGAACGCCCAATGCGTCGTGGCCTCGAATCCGTCCAGAAGGCCGGCGGCGGCGAGCAGCAGCGCGCCCTCGCAGACCGAGCAGACATAGCGCGCGCCCTGCGCCTGACGGATCAGAAAATCGAGATAAGTCCGCTGCGGATCGGCAATGATTCGCTTGAGCTCGTCAGGATCTCCGCCCGGCACCCACAGCACATCGAGTTGCCCGGCGGTCTCGAAGGTATGGCTGACCTTGAAGGTGAACCCGTCCCGCGTGGTGACGTCGCAGTCGCTTTGCCCGATGAGCCGGATTTCCGCCGGAGGCGCGAACTGCCGCATCCAGCCAAGGATTTCATAGGGGCCTGTCACGTCGAGCAGGTCGACATGCGGATAGACCGGCATCCCGATAATCATCGCCATCCCTCCTCGTTCGCTTGCACCGGCATGCGGCGATTGTCGCGCAACGGAGCACGCGTGCGATGAGGAAACTCACAGGAAGGCTTGAAAGCACGCCGGTCCATGCGTCCCGCTCAAAAGCCTGACTTGCGCCCGGCGATCAGCCAGTAGACGAAACCCGCGGCGAAGCCGGCGGCAAGAAAGATGTTCCAGTCCGCGGGCAGGCGCACGTCTGGCGCCGGCGGGATCCACGTTGCGACGACGATGGCCAGCGACACCAGCCCGCCTGCTACCAGATGATAGATCAGACCCCGGATATGCTTCACCTCCGCCAGCACGATCGCCAGCCCCGCGGGCACCAGCGCCATGGCGCCGATGAAACTGGTCGCGAAGGTGGCGAGAAACAGCGCCGCAAAGACACCGACCGTGCCGTCACCGGTGGCCAAGAGACCGCCCTCGACATCCCAGCCGCTGTATGTGGTGAAATCCACCGCCCAGCCTTCCGCCGAGAACACCAGCACCAGGCTCGCGGTGTAGCAGGCGGCGACAAAGCCGAAGGCTATGACGACCAGTCGGCCGAAGAGGCGGAGGATATCGTCCATGATCCAGATTCGTCTCAGCCGGCGGCGCCGGAGGCGGCTTCAAGCGCCTCGCGGTCCTTGCGCTTCATGCGCTCGGATTCCGATTTCAGCTGGCCGCAGGCCGCCAGGATATCGCGGCCGCGCGGCGTGCGGATCGGCGAGGCGTATCCCGCTCGGTTGACCACCTCGGCAAACACCTCGATCTGCTCCCAGTCGGAGCACTCGTAGTCCGAGCCCGGCCACGGATTGAAGGGAATCAGGTTGATCTTCGCCGGAATGCCCTCCAGCAGCTTCACCAGCTTCTTGGCGTCGGCGATGCTGTCGTTGACGCCCTTCAGCATCACGTACTCGAAGGTGATGCGGCGGGCGTTGGAGACGCCGGGATAGGTGCGGCAGGCCTCCAGCAACTCCGCGAGCGGATATTTCTTGTTGATCGGCACCAGCACGTCGCGCAGATCGTCGCGCACCGCGTGCAGCGAGATCGCCAGCATGCAGCCGATCTCCTCGCCGGTGCGCGCGATCATCGGCACCACACCGGAGGTGGACAGGGTGATGCGGCGCCTGGACAGGCTCAGCCCGTCGCCGTCCGACGCGATCAGCAGCGCCTTCTTAACCTCGTCGAAATTGTACAGCGGCTCGCCCATGCCCATCATCACGACGTTGGAGACCAAGCGGCCCTCGCTGGGCACGGAGAAGCCCTGCGGCGTGTCGATGTCGGGGAAGTCGCCCAGCCGGTCGCGCGCCACCATGATCTGCATGATGATCTCTTCCGAGGTCAGGTTGCGCACCAGCTTCTGCGTGCCCGTATGACAGAAGGTGCAGGTCAGCGTGCAGCCCACCTGGCTGGAGACGCACAGCGTGCCGCGGCCTTCCTCGGGAATATAGACGGTCTCGATGTCCACCGGCCGGCCGGCGCCGCGCGGCGGAAAGCGCATCAGCCACTTGCGGGTGCCGTCGACGGAAATCTGTTCCGCGACGATTTCGGGCCGCGTCATTGAGTAGACATGGGCCAGCGTCGTGCGCAGTTCCTTCGACACATTGGTCATGTGATCGAACTCGGTGAAGCCGCGCACGTAGATCCAGTGCCACAGTTGCGCCACCCGCATGCGCACCTGCTTGTCGGCGACGCCCACCGCGCGCAGCGCATCGCCCAGTTCCTCGCGTGACATGCCCACCAGCGATGGTTTGGCCGGCGTCACCGCCGGAGCCACACCGATGGCCGGAGCCGCATTGCCGTGGGAAATATCGAGGGAAACCGCCATTGCGCTTGCTCTTTGCCGGCCCATCCGGGCCGCTCCTGGTGCCTGGCGCGGACCATACCGCCGCCTGAACGAAAGCAGGGCGGTGACCAAGCGTCACCACCCCGCGTTTATAGCTCTATATAGCGCGTTTTTGAAACCGCGCTACTCCTGTCGTTATTTGCAGGCTTCCGACGCCGCGTTCACCGCAGCCGTGATGCCCGCCAGGGAGTAGGTGTAACTGGTTGCAGTGCCGCGCGAGGATTCGCCGGAGACCTTCATCGCCCGGCCCGCGCGCATCGCCGAAACCAGACGGGCCTCGTCGGCGGCGTTCTTCACCCACGCCCCGTCACCCTTGGTGAACATCTCGAACTTCTGGCCATCCACGTCGACCGAAACGGATGAGTTTTCCTTGAACGGATAGCCCACGAGCAGGCTCGGTTCGTTGGAAACACCCTCGTTGGGGCGCGTGGAGACGAAGAAGAACACATCTCCATGGTTGCGGTCGGTGGGCGACAGCGTTGTCGGCTTCGACAAGGCGTAGCAGAACTTGCCGTTCTGCCCCGAATGCGCGTAGGCCGCCCAGTCCTTGAATTGATTCAGGAGTGTGGGCGACTGCGCGTTCGCAGCAGCGCCTGAAAAAGCGAGGGCCAGAATGGCCATGGCCAACATTCGTGCGTGCATCATCTCGTAACCGCTTTATTTGCGCCAAGTTGAGTGGATTTGTTCAACAGCTGTAAACCTCAATCAAACGTTACCCGATCGCCGGTTACGAAAGGGTTGATCCCGTCCGTCGAATTGCGGAATGGTGCGGAAATCCGCACATTTCCGCCGTTTTATGGATCAAATTTGATTGCCCGGACGGCTGGGTCCGGTCAGAAAGCCGCTGCAATTGCTCTTAACCGCGGTGCACTCGCCCCCTTCCGGCGGTTGAAAGGGGCAACAAAGCACGCGCGGCAAAACGCTGTGACCACAAATCGGCGAGAGTATGGCGGCGCCGTCCGCGCGCCGGCGTATCGGCTCAGATATCGTCGCGGCCACCGATCTTGCCGCCGCGGAACGTCGGCTTGCCGTGAATGTGCTCGCTGAGTTCCGCGCGCGGCGCCCCCGAGCCGATTGGCCGCTCGGCGAAACGCCCCAGCGTGCGCACCCGGTCGTACATGACGATGGCCCCGGCCGTGGCGACATTGATGCAGAAGCCGGTCGGGATCTTGATGATGTGATCGCAGCGTTCCTGCATTTCCGGTGACAGCGAGCCGCGCTCGGGACCCAGGATATAGGCCGCCTTGAGCGGATGACCGAAGCTCGGCAGCTCGATGGCGTCGTCCGTCAGTTCGATGCCGACAAGCTGGCAGCCCTTGGGCAGGGCCATTTCTGCGATCGACCCCCACGCGTAGTAGGGCATGTGATCGGGGCTGTTTGAGGTGTCCGACGCCGGGGCCCGGCGGATCTTCTGTGCGGCGTCGACGGTGAAGAAGAAGCTCGCGCCAAACCCGTGCGCCGAACGCATCAGGTTGCCGAAATTCATCACCTTGGAAAGACCTTCGGCGCCGACGGCGAAATAACCGCGCATGGTGTTCTCGTTTTTTACATCCCGGAGGGTGCGGTCATAGCCCCATCGGGGCCCGCCTGACAAGGCCGCGGCATGGTTAATGAAACCTTTCCATCGCTCATCACGCGTGATACCAGCGTGCGGGGATTCCAAACGCTGGGTTGGTGGAATGAGAGCAGTTGTTTGCGAGGCTTTTGGGCCTCCGTCTTCCTTGACCATTGCGGACATCAAGGCGCCGCAGGCCGGGCCGGGCGAGGTCGTCGTCGATGTGAAGGCCGCGGCGCTCAACTTCTTCGACACGCTGATCATCGAAGGCAAATACCAGGTGCGGCCGCCGATGCCGTTTTCGCCCGGCGCGGAAATGGCGGGCGTCGTCGCTTCCGTCGGTGATGGCGTCACGCGAGTGAAGCCCGGCGACAAGGTCGCCGCCTATACGAAATTCGGCTGCTGCCGCGAACAGGTCCTGCTCTCCGAGGACGATGTGATCGCCGTGCCCGACGGCGTGGATTTTGAGACCGCGGCCGGGCTGATGGTCACCTACGGCACGACCATGCACGCGCTGCGCGGCCGCGCCCGGCTTCAAGAGGGCGAGACGATTGCCGTGCTCGGCGCCTCGGGCGGCGTCGGTCAGGCAGCGGTGGAAATCTCCAAGCTGATGGGCGCGCGCGTCATCGCCTGCGCCTCATCGGAGGAGAAGCTGGCGTTCGCCAGGAAATCCGGTGCCGACGAAACGGTTAATTACGCCGAGGAAGACCTCAAGACACGGCTCAAGGCGCTGACCGGCGGCTGCGGCGTCGACGTGGTCTATGACCCGGTCGGCGGCGCTTACGCGGAAGCGGCGCTGCGCGCCACGGCCTGGCGCGGCCGCTTCCTGGTGATCGGCTTCGCCTCGGGCGAAATCCCGAAGATCCCGCTCAATCTCGCGCTTCTCAAGGGGTGCGACATTCTCGGCGTGTTCTGGGGCGAGGCCATCGTGCGCGAGCCCGAGGACCATTGGGCCGATGTGGCGCAGCTTCTCGCCTGGGCGGCGGAGGGCAAGCTCAAGCCGCATATCCATGCCGTCTACCCGCTGGTGCAAACCGCCGAGGCGCTCGAGGAGCTGGCCCAACGCCGCGCGCTGGGCAAGGTCATCGTCAAGCCCTGAGCATTGCCTGGACCATCGCGCTCAAAGCGGCCAGAACACCAGGATCGCCGGAACGCCGGTGACGACGATCAGGATCTCGAGCGGCAGGCCCATGCGCCAGTAGTCCGAGAAGGCGTAGCCACCCGGCCCCAGGATCAGCGTGTTGTTCTTGTGGCCGATCGGCGTCAGGAACGCGCAGGAGGCGGCCACCGCCACAGCCATCAGGAACGGATCAGGGCTGACGTTGAGGCTGTGGGCGATATCGATGGCCACCGGTGCTCCAATCACCGCCGTGGCGGTGTTGTTGAGCACGTCCGACAGGGTCATGATCACCACCATCAGCACGAACAGTACGGCCGCCGCCGGCATACCGGCCGTCAGCCCGACAATTCCTTCCGCGATCAATGTGGTCCCGCCGGATTCCTCAAGCGCGATGCCGAGCGGGATCATCGAGCCCAGAAGCACCACCACCGGCCACTCGATGTGATCGTAAACCTCGCGGATCGGCACGATGTCGAACAGCACGTAAAGCGCGACGACGAAGCCAAGGGCGATGGGCAGCGCGACGAAGCCGAATGTGGCCCCCGCGATGGCGGCCGCGAAAATTCCCACTGCAAGCGCCGCCCGGCGGTGCTGCGTGACCCCGATGCCACGCGCGGCAAGCGGCAGCGCGCCGAGCCAGCGCGTGACATCGGCCAGCCGGTCGGACGGACCGTAAAGCAGCAGGATGTCGCCGGCGCGCACAGTCAGCCGCGCCACGCGTTCGTAAAAGCGGCGGCCATGGCGCGAGACGCCCAGCAGGGTGACGCCCTGCCGGCGGAGCAATTGCAGGGCCAGCGCGGAGCGGCCGTCGAGCCGCGAATCGCGCGGCACCACCACCTCTGTCAGGCCCATGCCCTCGCCGGTGGCGGAACCGGTACGCTTGTCTCCGGCGACCTCAAGCTTGGCCACGCCACGGAACCTGTCAATCCCCTCGGGCGTCGCCTCGACGATCAGCACATCGCCGGGCCGGATCTCGACATAGCGTGAGGAGGCGGAGAACCGCGTCTTCGCCCGGGCCAGGCCGATCACCGCCACGTTGGCCTCCTCGGTCTCCTCGTCGATTTCGCCCAGCTTCTTTCCCACGAGGGGGGAGTCATCGCCCACAATCAGTTCCGCGATGTAGTCGTCGAGATCGAACAGGCTTTCCTCGCCGCCGCCGGAGCGCACCCGCGTCGGCAACAGCCGCCAGCCGATGAGGGCGACGAAGATCAGCCCCACGGTGGCGCAGGCCAGGCCCACGGGCGCGAAATCGAACATGCGGAACGGCCCGTCGAGCGACCGTGCGCGGATCTGGGAAATGATGATGTTCGGCGGGGTGCCGATGAGCGTGACCATGCCGCCGAGAATCGTGGCGAAGGCCAGCGGCATCAGGGTCAGCCCCGGTCCGCGTCCGGCGCGCTGCGCGGTCTGCAGGTCGACCGGCATCAACAGCGCCAGCGCCGCCACGTTGTTCATGAAGGCGGAGAGCACGGCCCCAATGCCGCCCATCAGCGCGATATGGCTTCCCAGTCCTCTGCCGCCGCCGACGACCTGGCGGGTGATGATCTCAACCGCGCCGGAATTGACCAGCCCGCGCGAAACCACCAGCACCAGGGCGACGATAATCGTCGCCTCGTTGCCGAAGCCCATGAAGGCGTCCTCGACCGGAATCGTGCCCAGGGCGACCGCCACCAGCAGCGCCAGGAAAGCGACAAGGTCGTAGCGCCAACGGCCCCACAGCATCAGCGCGAAGACAGCGAAGAAAATCGCAAAAAGGACGATCTGATCAAACGGCATGAAGGCCACGCTACAGGGAGACCGGGTGCATGAAAAGCGGCCCCGGTGGGTCTCGGGAATGGGAACGGCAACCAAAGCGGATCGCCAAGAGAATCAGCAATGAATTCGCCCTGCCCCGGACATCCGGAGCATCAGGCCCTTGTGTGCGTTAAGCCCATATTGCCATGCGTAAACCCCGCGCATCGCGGTTTGGTTCCGCAGGAAAGGCTTCGGCGCGATTGAAAAAGATCCGTTCGGCGATCACGGCGGCCGCCGCCGCGTCGACCACGTCATCCGCGCCCACGCGCGGCGGGCGCGGCGCCTCGAAGAAGGCGGGATCAAACCCGTGGCGTTCCAGCAATGCCTGACGCTGCACGATTCCGAGGCCGGCGGCACGGCCCTTCACCTTCTTGGGCTCGCTCATCGGCGCCTCACCATTGAGCCGCCAAAACGCCAACTCCGGATGTACCTCATAGATGCGGCTTTCAAGCTCAGGCGACATCAGCGCATCGATTTCAAGAATTTTCGGAAACAGCGCGAAGCCCTGGCGCGAGACCTTTCTGGGCGGCTCGGAAGTTTCCAGCGCGATGCCGCAGGCCTCGCGGTAGTCGCCCGCCAGCACCGCCGCGCGCGAGGGAATCGAGAACACCGAGGACTTGCGATCCCCCAGCAGCGGCCGCACAGCCCTCTCCGGTCCGCGCCCGCCAGGGCCCGCACGCTCCGGCAGTCCGATCGGCATGTCCACGGCGATGATCGCCGGGGCTTCGGCACAGGTGAGCAGGTCGCGAAACTCCGCGAACACCCGGCGCGTATGGCGTGGCGTCCCGCCAAGCGTGCGGAACACGGCGAGCCAGCCCAACGGGCAGCCGTCCACACCGCAGACAACCGGATCATCACCGCCGGAACCCTGCCCGTCGCGCGCGCTCTGCCAATCCGTCATGAGCCGTATTGCTCGTCCATGTATTTCCAGTAATTGCCCAGATGGTGCTGCCAGAAATAGTCGGTGGGATCGTTCGGATTGGCGCCCGGGGTGGCGAACAATGGCGCCAGTGACCCGGCATAGGCGAAATTGAGCGACAACTGAATGCGCTTGAGAAAGGCGTCGAACAGCCCCGTCAGCGTTGCCCCGTCCAACGTCTCCGTCTCCGGCCCGCCCAGCGCGCTGGCCTTCAGGCAGATGTCGGAAGCAGCAAGTTTCGGCGCCAGTTCGGCAAGCGCCGCGCGCGTGTTCGCCACGTGATCCTGGCGGATTGAGGCGACGGCTGGCTCCAGCTTGTAGGCGAGACGCGCAAGCTCCGGTTCCTTCGACAGATCCAGCGCTCCGCCATAGGAGCGCAGCGGATTGGGGGTGTTCACGTCCCACGGGCCCTCCAGCGTGAAGGGCGCCTGCGGCACCCATCCTTGGGTGCTGACCACGCTGTAGCCCAGGCCCTTCACCCCGGCGATGAAATCGTAATCATAGCCATAGTGATCGTTTCCGGGTTTGGCGGGCGCGAACACATAGGTCTTGTAGGACGGCTTGGCCAGGTCCTCGAAGATCCCCGAGGCATGCCGCACAAAGGAGGTCAGTAGCGTCGCCACCGAGGCGCCCTGGCTGTGCCCGGTGATGAAGATCTCGATGTCCTCGCCCAGCTTCTTTTTCAGCGCGAGAACCCCCAGCGTCTCCAGCAACGGCCGGTCGGTGGTGGTCAGCATCAAGAGCAGCCCGAGCGTGAACCCCAGATGGGTGCCCGCGACCACAGCGCTGCCGGTCTCCTCACGCGCCAGGTTGAAGGGAATCTCGTAGGTCGTGCCCGCAACCGTGACGGACAGGCTCATCCGCGCATCGATCAGCGGAAACAGCAGATCGGCAAGAATGCTCGGATCGGTGTCCACCGTCCCGCGCACCGAAACCGCATACTGGTTGGGGTTGGCGTCACTCTGCCAGACCGCCCAGAAATTATCGAGCAGGGTCTGCGTGGTCGGCGACAGGCTGTCGACCTTCGACCAGCCGACGTCGGCCGGAGTGGGGGGCTGAGTCGGGGTTGGCGACGGCGCGTCGTAGATCGCCTGCGACAGGGCGATCATCGCCTTGGCCTCGGTGAAATCGAATCCCGGCGTCAGCGTCATGTCACCCTCCCCCTGTGTTCGACATCATCCCGCACGCAGCCGCATGCCTGCGGGCGTCCGCATGGACACGCCAGAACATGCCCGAAAGGAATGCTGATGAGCCTGTGTCATTTGTCAAATGACAATTCCCACACGACCTGATGAAACAGCCGTGGGAGCCGTCAGGCGGGCGTTCGGGGAGTCGCCAGCCGCCGCGTCGTCACCATCGCCATGGGCCGGGCGATCGCCTGTTGGTATTCGGCCAGAAGCAACTCGTCGGCGCCGGCCTGAACGCTGCGCGCTGTCACCTCGAATGTTGCCGATGCGGCGCGCTTCAGCGCCTCTTCATCGCCCGTCTGCATCAGGCTGTGCGCCAGAAACAACGCCGCGATGAGATCCCCCGTCCCGTGCGGCGGATCGGCGAGCGCGGTGTGCTCGGCCACGAAGGCGGTGCGCGGCGTGGCCAGCATCGTGGCGATGGCGCCGCGTCTGAGCGCGGGCGACGAGGTGACCATCACCCGCGTGTTGCCCATCGCTCGCGCCGCCTGCGCCGCCTCGCGTTCGCTGCCCACCGCCTGGCCCGTGAGCCAGCCGAGTTCAAACAGGTTGGGAGTGACGATGTCCGCGCCCGTCACCAGCCGCGCCTTGATCGCATCGGCGGTCGCCGGCGGCACATAAAGCGCGCCGTTGTCCCCCATGACCGGATCGCACAGATGCAGCGCGCCAGGCGTCCGGGCCCGCACGGCCGCAATCAGCCGCGCCAGAGGTTCAGCCTGATGCGCGGCACCCAGATAGCCGGTCATCACCGCCCCGACCTCGCCAAGCCACGGCGCATTGATCAGATCATCCACCAGCGCGCAGAAGTGCGCGTCGTCGGGGGTGATGCGTGTCGCGAGACCATGGCCGGGGTGCCACGGCAGTTGCACCGTCGGCAGGAACCAGACTCGAAAGCCGAGCCGTTCCAGCGCGAAAACCGCCGCGCGGCCGCCGACGCCGCCGCGCACCACCTGCGAAGTGGCAACGATCACGGCTGGTTTGCGGGGGCTTGGCCCCTGCCGGCGTCTGCGGTGGGCGCCGCCTCAGGCGACATCCGCGGAGACCTTCTGCGCGGCATACCCGGATCCCTGGCCGTAACGCTTCTCGATGTAATCGAGCACCATGTCCTTGAAATCATCGGCGATGTTGGGCCCGCGCAGGGTCGCCACCTTCTCCCCGTCGACGAAGATCGGCGCGGCGGGCGTTTCCCCGGTGCCGGGCAGCGAGATTCCGATGTTGGCATGCTTGGATTCGCCGGGGCCGTTGACGATGCAGCCCATCACCGCAACCGTCAGCGCCTCGACGCCGGGATACTGCTCGCGCCACGCGGGCATGCTGTCGCGGATGTGGCCCTCGATGTCCTGCGCAAGCTCCTGGAACACCGTCGAGGTGGTGCGTCCGCAGCCCGGACACGCTGCGACGACCGGCACGAACGCGCGAAAGCCCATGGTCTGCAGCAGCTCCTGCGCCACCTGCACCTCGCGGGTGCGGTCGCCGCCGGGCTCCGGCGTCAACGAGATACGGATCGTGTCGCCAATGCCCTGCTGCAGCAGGATGCCCATGGAGGCCGACGACGCGACGATGCCCTTCGAGCCCATGCCGGCTTCGGTCAGGCCCAGATGCAGCGCGTAATCGCAACGTCCGGCCAGATCGCAATAGACCCCGATCAGGTCCTGCACGTTGGAGACCTTGGCCGAGAGAATAATCTTGTCGCGTCCCAGACCCAGGTCCTCGGCGCGCGCGCCCGACAGCAGACCGGACTGGATGATCGCCTCGCGCATCACCGCCCGCGCCTCCAGCGGGGCGGGGCTGGCGGCGTTCTCGTCCATCAGCCGTGTCAACAGTTCCTGGTCCAACGAGCCCCAGTTGACGCCGATACGCACCGGCTTGTCGTAGCGCATCGCCATCTCGATGATCTGGCTGAACTGCTTGTCCTTCTTGGCCTTGAAGCCGACGTTGCCCGGATTGATGCGGTATTTCGCCAGCGCTTCGGCACAGGCCGGATGATCGGCGAGAAGCTTGTGGCCGATGTAGTGGAAATCGCCGATCAGCGGCACGTCGATGTTCTTGAGCATCAAGCGGTCGCGGATATGCGGCACGGCCGCCGCCGCCTCGTCCCGGTCCACGGTGATGCGCACCAGTTCGGAGCCCGCGCGCGCCAGTGCTGCGACCTGCGCGACCGTCGCCTCGATGTCGGCGGTGTCAGTGTTGGTCATCGACTGCACGGCGACGGGCGCATCGCCACCTACGGTGACCGGGCCCACCTTGA
Source organism: Breoghania sp. L-A4 (assembly GCF_003432385.1). Taxonomy (NCBI): domain Bacteria; kingdom Pseudomonadati; phylum Pseudomonadota; class Alphaproteobacteria; order Hyphomicrobiales; family Stappiaceae; genus Breoghania; species Breoghania sp. L-A4. The sequence continues at coordinate 4,957,584 of NZ_CP031841.1, forward strand.
CCGGCACGGAGCGCCGTCGCGCAAGCGGTTGGCTGAGAAACTCCATGAATCCTCACGGCTTTCGTTCTGACGATCGGCGCTCCGCGGAGACATACTCTCGACACGGGGCCTCGGATATAGGTCCGGGCGGCGGGCGCGCAATCCGCGCCGCGAACTGACCGGAACCGCAGCAGTGCGGCAAGCCGCGCGCGCTGTCAAATGAAGAAGCTGCGACACTGGGCTGCGGCCATCGCCGGCCCGTCGCCGCCGCGCGGGTCCCTCATCGTCGGCAACCCGGATCCGGCCATGTCCGAAACAGCTCCGCCTAATAGAGATCCAGCGAGAACCGGTGACTGACGCCAACGCCAATGGAGAACTGGTCGGCGGAACCGCGTTTGACGATGGGCGAGGATCCCGCGTCAGCAATCAGCCGGCGGTATCCGCCCTCAAGCGACAGGGTCGTCGTGTCCGTCCAGGCATAGTTGACAGTGGCCTCCAGGCCGATGTCCTTGATGCCGCCGCCGGCCTTGTGCACCGCCAGCGCGCCGCCGGACGCGGCCGATTCCGCCGCCGAAACGCCGAAATAGGTATCCATGTACTTGCCGTCGGCAAAGCCCATGCGCGGACCGGCCAAGAGCGTGACCTTGTCCATGGGATGGAGAATCGCATCCACGCCCACCTCGCCGACAAAGCCATTGTGGCCGTGAAGGCCGCGCCGCACCTCGGCGAAGGCGCGCAGATATTCGTTGCGGAAGCCCACCCCGGCGCCGAGCTCGACCGCCCAGTCGACGCTGTTCAACCCGGTGAGGCTCGCGTTGTCGCGCGCGGTGCGCGCGCCGACGAAATTGAACGACGGATAGAAGAACACGCCGGCTTCCGGCTTGTCTTCCAGCGTGTACAGGCTTCCCAGCCGCAAATAGGACAGCTTGATGATCGGGAAGGGCGATAGCAGATAGCTTTCCGCGCCCTCGTATTTCGGCTGCAACCGGGCGCCGATACCGAGATCGATCACAAGATCCGTGCCGGCTTGCCGGCCCGCATCCTGCGCATGCGCCGCGGCAAAGGGCGCCGCCATGACGGCAAGCAGAGCGACGGAGGCGATCAACGGCGTGCGCATGAGTGATTCCCGAAAGCATGTTCGTGTCGCAAGGGACAATAAATTATCCCTCGCACAAGAGAAACCCGGTAACACCCACTAAAGGCTTAAAATCGATCCATTTTTCTGTGCGTCACCCGATTGCCACAGGTACCCGCGACCACCGGGCCTGTCGCCGCTCAGGATCAATATCCCGCCGTCAGCGCGCCCGCGCGCCGCGGGTCCGATGCGCCGGCCAGCCTGTCGCCCACCACCTGGATCGACTGCGTCGATCCCATGGCATTCTTCACCGCGACCGTATGGCCGCGTGCCTCCAGGAGCCGCAGCGTGTCCGGACTCAGCCCCTCCTCCACACGCAGCTCATCAGGATACCACTGATGGTGAATACGCGGCGCGTGGCTGGCTTCCGCAATGTTCATGCCGTGATCGATAACGTTTGAGATCACCTGCAGCACGGTGGTGATGATGCGGCTGCCGCCGGGAGAGCCGGTGACCAGCGACACCTTGCCATCCTTGAAGACAATCGTCGGGCTCATCGACGACAGCGGCCGCTTGCGCGGCTCCACCGCGTTGGCCTCCCCGCCGATCAGCCCATAGGCGTTGGGCACCCCCGGCTTGGCGGAGAAATCGTCGAGCTCGTTGTTGAGCAGCACGCCCGTGCCCGGCGCGACGACGCCCACGCCATAGGAGAAATTCAGCGTGTAGGTGTTGGACACGGCGTTGCCATCGGCATCGACCACGGAGAAATGCGTCGTCTGGTCGCTTTCGTAGGGCATGGGATTGCCGGGCGTGACCAGATCGGACGGTGTCGCCTTGTCCGCCTGAATGCTCGCGCGCAACAGCTTGGCGTAGTCCTTGGACGTCAGTCCGGAGACCGGCACCGTCGTGAAATCCGGATCGCCGAGGTATTTCGAGCGGTCCGCGTAGGCCCGGCGCATCGCCTCCGTCAGCCAATGGACGGTGTCGGCGGAATTGGCGCCCATCTCTCCAAGCGGCTGCGCCTCGACGATGTTGAGGATCTGAATGATATGCGCGCCGCCCGAGGAAGGCGGAGGCATGGAGGCGATCTCATAACCGCGATAGGCGCCGGTCACCGGCGCACGCACCACCGGCGTATACGACGCCAGATCCTCCGCCGTCATGCCGCCGCCCGCCGCCTGCACGCTCGCCGCGATCGCCTCCGCGACCGGGCCTTGATAAAAGCCTTTCGGTCCGCTCTCGGCGATGGCCCGCAAGGTCCCGGCGAGATCGGCTTGACGCAGCACGTCGCCCGGGGCGGGAGGCGTGCCGCCGGGATAGAAGATCCGCGCGGCCTCCGGGTCGCGGCTCATCCGCTCGTGGCGCTGCGCGAGCGATTCCGCGAGATCCGGCGTGACCATGATACCATCCTCCGCGAGCGTGATCGCCGGCTCGATCAGCTCGGCGAGCGTCAGCGCGCCGCTGCCGTAAACCCCGTGCGCGAGGGCCAGACCGGAAACGGTGCCCGGAACGCCAACCGCCAGGCCCGAATAACGCGACTTCTGCGTGTCCGCCTCGCCTGCCGCGTCCAGGAACATGTCGCGATGGGCGGCCTCGGGCGCCATTTCCCGGTAGTCGATCGCCACCGTCTCGTTGGTGGCCGCCATATGCACCAACATGAATCCGCCGCCGCCGAGATTGCCGGCGCGCGGCAGGGTCACGGCCAGCGCGAACCCCACCGCAACGGCAGCGTCCACCGCGTTTCCGCCGCGCTTGAGAACATCCACACCAATGCGGGTCGCCAGCGCCTCCTGGCTCGCGACCATGCCACGGTCGGCAACCACGGGATGGACCAGATCGCGGCCGGAAATGATGGGCGCGGTTTCAGCCGCGGCCGGCACCTGGGCGAATGTCGCGGCCGGGGTGAACGCGAGCGCCGCGGCCAGAAGCCAGACAGGCGCGCGCAGTCCGGTGGAACAGTAACGCGTCTCACGTTGCGGCATGATTGATCCTCCGCAAGGACGGCCACCCGCCGCCCTCTCATACTGTGTTTTGGTTTCAACGCGGGATGGTACCGCAAGTCCGCGAAAATGACAGACCTGCAATGGACCAAGACCAGGGTGCATGCATGACATGCGGAGCGGTCCGTGACAGCCATCCGGCAAACGGTACGAGGGACGCATGAGGACAGGAAACAGGGGATCGCGGACAGCTCTCAGCGCCTGCGCGGTCGTCGCGACGCTGCTGACGGCATCATCTGCGGGGGCGGCGGGCGACAGCCAGAACGGCGAAACGCTTGCCCGCATCTGGTGCTCGGCGTGTCACGTGGTGGCCACGGACCAGACCGCTGCAAGCGCCGATGTCCCGACGTTTCAGGCAATCGCCCGAAACCCGCTGAACACGCCGGAGAGGCTCGCGCAATTCCTCGCCGATCCGCATCCGGTGATGCCGGACATGGATCTGTCGCGCATCGAGGTTGCGGACATTATCGCCTATATCGAGACCCTGAAATAGCGCTCAGATCCTGAAACCCGCGACCAGCGGCGCATGGAACGACCCCAGTTCCGCCTCCGTGCCGCTGTCGTCCATCTCGTCGGCGAGGCCTTCGTTGAGGACCTCGACCGTGCCCAGTGCGCCGAGCAGCGCGGGGCTTGCGAGAATATGGTCGAGCATGTGCCGCCGGCCATGGTGCAGCACCGTGTACCGGCGCTGGCGCGGGATCTGCGTCTCCACCGGCGTCATGACGCGCGGCGAAAGCTCCAGGTTGCCGGTATCCTCCACATTGGCCGCCACAATGCGTAACGCCGATTCGACAGTCACCGCGTTGAAATCCCCCGCCGCCAGAACCCACGCCTCCAGGTCGCGCTCAAACACCGTCTCGATCGCCTGACGCAGTTCCAGCGCCTGGCCGACACGCTTCATCGCCGCGAGATAGTAGCCCTCTGCCCATCCAGAGACACTCTTCCAGCGCGTCGCGGAAAGCTTTTGTCCCGCGACGGGCGCCGCGATCGGCGCGCGCAAATGCACATTGAACACATGCAGGTGCCGGCCCGGCGCATCCAGTTCCACCGCCAGAATCGGTCTGTCGAACGTAATGCCGGGGTCCGTCTCGTCTCCCATCCGCGCCTCCGGCCCACCCGGATCACGAACGGCGTCACCCGTGCCGGCATGCCACTGCGGCGGCGGCACATGGTCGTGGCGGATTGCCCGGCTTGCGATCACCCGATAGCGCGAGAGCACCACCAGATTGTGCCGTTCGGCCGGAGCCGCGCCCTCCGCCACCCCGCAGGCCCGGTGAAACCCGGCGTAATCCGTGCCCTCGAGCAGCGCATCAAGGGCCGCGAAGCCGCGTCCGGGCCGACCGGGAACCCTTTGGGCGTTGACCTCCTGCAGGCACACTACATCCGCCGCGAGCCGCTCCAGCACGGGCCTGAGCCGCGCGATGCGCGGCGCGAGTGCGGCATCATTGAGCGTGTCGTCGCCAAAGGATTCCAGATTGAACGTCGCAAAGCGCATGCGGACTCCGCCGGTAATGGCCGATTCTACCAACACCAATCCTACAGCGGATCAGCGCGAAGTCCCGCCGCGGCGGTGTCGCATGCGACGGCACGCTCACACGCCGATGGGGATCTTCAGTTCCTGACCCGGAAAAATCAGATTCGGATTGTCGATCACCAGCGGATTGGCGCGCACGATGTCAGGAAACCGGGCGGGATCGCCGTAATGCGCGTTGGCGATGGCCGACAGCGTGTCCCCCGGCTGCACCTCGTAAAGACGGTATCCGATATAGCCGGGCACGATGCGCGGGCCGTAGATCACCGGCACGATGACCTTGTTGATCTCCGACCCGTCCTGCGCGCTTTCCTCGAAAATCTCGACAAACAACCGGTCGAGCGCGAAAGCCGCATTGGAAACGTCAATGGCGAGCTGAAACTGGCCGTGCTCGCCGGTGCCGCCGCCCACATTGAAATGTCCCGACACCTCGTCGTGGCCTTCATGGATACGGAATTGCAGGGTCGCCTCGAAGCCGTTGCCGATACCGCCAACCAGCACCGGGCTGCCGACGAGATCATAGGGCTTGGGCTGCTGGATTTCGTTTGTCATGGAAAATGCCTCCGGAAATCATTGATCTGAAAACGCAAGCACTGGGAGTATTGGAAATATGAAATTCGCCATCCGCATACCGGTTTCCGCAACGCAATCGGCGTCACGAAAGCGGCATGCGCCAATAGTCTAACAACAGATTATGACGAGAAACAGCCTGAAAGCGTCCGGAGCATACGCAGGCCATGCAAGCCGGCGACGCTCTACTTGGGCAACGCGACCCAGATATCCAGATCCAGGATCACATCCGGATCATAGGCGCCGGCGGAATCCTGATCCGGGAAATCCGCGCAGGACCGGTTCTTAGTGGCGATGGTCCGGATGCGCAGCAGCCCCACATCCGGACGGCCTTCCAGCGGCTGCTTGTCCAGCACCTGCGACCAGGCATAAACGGTGTCGCCGGCGAACAGGGGCGCAACGTGCCGCCCACCGTTGATTCCCGCCACATGGAACGCCGCGCCTAGCCCATTGAACGACAGCGCGCGCGCCAGGCTGATGACATGGCCGCCATAGACCAGTCGGCGGCCGAAGCGGCCTTCGCCTTCGGTATGCTGGTTGAAATGCACCTTCGCGGTGTTCTGGTACAGCCGCGTGGCCATCTGGTGCTCGGCCTCTTCCACCGTCATGCCGTCGGCATGGTCGATCTTCTCGCCAATGGCATAGTCGTCCCAGCGGTGCGCGCTGCCCGCCAGGTCATTGTTCCAACCGTCGAGATCCAGCATCGGCACGGCGTTGCCCAGCACCTGGGGTGCGAGTTCGCCCGGCAGTTCCGGGACAACCGGCGCGGGGGCGGGATTGGCGGCGTTGCGCTTCTTCACCATCACCCAACGCACGTAATCCAGCACCTCGGTTCCGTCGGCCTTGTAGCCTGTGGACCGCACATAGACGACGCCGGTCTTGCTGTTGGAATTCTCCTTCAACCCGATGATCTCGGAGACCGCCGACAGCGTGTCGCCGGGATAGACCGGCGCCAGGAACCGCCCGCCCGCGTAGCCCAGGTTGGCGACCGCGTTGAGCGAGATGTCCGGCACGGTCTTTCCGAAGACGATGTGAAACACCAGCATGTCGTCGACGGGAGATTGCGGATAATTCACCGCCTGCGCGAAGGCGTCCGAAGACTGCACAGCGAAGCGCGGGCCGAACAACGCGGTGTAAAGCGCGACATCTCCGGCCGTCACCGTGCGCGGCGTCGCATGCGCGATCACCTGCCCCAGCGAGAAATCCTCAAAGAAATTGCCGCTGTTCGTCTTGCTCACGATCATCGCATCCGCGCTCCTCACATCCCGCTGAAATAGAGCCTGTGTTGCGGTGCGGCGCAAGAGGGCCGATGGACGCGCCCTGCGGTTGATCGTGCCGCGCGTATGCTCGCGCGCACGGATACCAGCCCAGGTACCGGGCCGGGGAGCGGATGAGACATGGGGATGGGCCGGCGCATCAGGCGGCTTGTCGCCCTATTGCGCCGCCTTGGAGCCGCCGAACCAGCGCGACACCACGTCGCTGACGGCGGCGATGCTGGATTTCTTTTCTTTCGGCTTGGGCAGCGATTCGGTGGTGACCGGGTCCGCCTGCGGCTGCATGATCTCCGCCGCCGCGGCCGCACCCGTGTTGGTCTCGACAGATTGGGGAGACGCGGCGGGCACCGGCGGCATGATCAGCGGGGTGCTCGGGCTCGTCTCCACGGCCTGCTGTTCGGGCAAGCGCTGATCCTCGGGCACATCCGGGGCCTTGTCGCGCTTGAACAACCCGCCGAACAATCCGCCCGATTCTTTCGCGGTGAACGGCTTCGTCGGATTGCGCGCGGGCACGGGGATTCCCGCATAGGCCATGGCCGCGGGGTCGTCGGAGGGCACACCCTGGGCGTCGGCGTCCGAAACAACGTTCTGCGTCTCGGCGTCCGCGCTGCCGCCGAAGATCTTGGCGAGCGCCGTGTCGCCGTTCTTCCAGGCTTCCTCGCGCGCCCGCTTGGCTTCTGCCTGCGCGACCAGCACCGTCATCTTCTCGTCGTCACGGCGCTGCTTGGCGGCAACGGCCTGCTGGATCGGCGCGGGCACCTGATAGGCCGGGCATTCCTTGTCGGCGATGAACTTGTCGCGGTCGTTCTCGAGCTGCGCATCGAACACGTAGCGCTTGCCGCAGACATCGACCTTGGGCACCAGCCGCGTCACCTCGAAGTGGTCGTAGCCTTCCTTGAGCATGCGCCAGAAGGGCATGAACTCGTTGTCCGCGTGCCGGGCCATGTTTTCCGGCGTCATGCGAAACGGATAGGCCTCCACCTGGAAGTCGCGCTGACCGCCGCGGAACGATTCGCGCGCCAGCGAATAAATCTCCTGGATCTGCTCGTCTTCCATCGCGTAGCAGCCGCGCGAGGAGCACGCGCCGTGCACCATCAGGTGCTGGCCGGTGCGGCCGTAGGCGCGGTCATAGGCATTGGGATAGCCGAGGTTGAACGACAGGTGATAGGAGGAGTTGGGGTTCATCTGGCCCGGGCGGATCGTGTAGAATCCTTCCGGCGCCTGGCGGTCGCCTTCCTTGAACTTCGGCCCCAGCTTTCCCGACCATTTGCAGATCGGGTAGCTCTTCAGCAGCGCGAACTTGCCGTTCGACGTCCGCTTCCAGACCTCAAGCTCGGATTCTTCCTTGAACAGCCGCACCAGGACCGGATCGCCCGGGCTCATGTCCTTGGACTTCATGTCCGCCTTGATGGCGTAGCTCAGCGGCTGCAGATGCTTGGGTCCATAGCCAAGGCTGTCAGGCTGGCATCCCGCGACGACGCCGGCCAGCGCACAGGCCGCCGCAAGCCGGGTCCAACCGGCTCCGATCCCAAAGCTGCGCGATGTGTTCGCGGACATGCACTATCCCTGACTGTCCGGCGCGCTTGCCGCCGGTTGACCGGTCACCAGCCTAATCCGTTAACCTTTCGCATTTCTTGCCAAAGGCGAGGCTATATTTTGACACCCCTCTCCTCAAGCCGGAATTCGGCAATTCAATGACCACGCGCGGATTTCTCGCACGCTTCGTCAGCGTCCGGGCGCAAAACAGCTTGGGATCGGGAGTATGCCGCGATTTCGGACAGGTTCGGAGGAATCCGCCCCGACTAAGTCTTCTGGCCGATCGCGAGGAATTTCTCACGCCGCCGCTGGCGGATTTCCTCGGGCGCGACATTGTCAAAGCCCTCAAGCGCCGACTCGATAGCGTCACCGGCCGCCCTGATCACCTGCACCGGCTCGCGATGCGCGCCGCCGACGGGCTCGGTGACGATCTCGTCGACCACGCCGAGCCTCAGCAGGTCCTGGGCGGTGATCTTCATGTTGGTGGCCGCGTCCTGCGCACGCGCCGAATCGCGCCACAGAATGGAGGCCGCACCTTCCGGCGAGATCACGCTGTAGATCGAGTGTTCCAGCATGATCACGTGATTGGTCGCGGCGATCGCGATGGCGCCGCCGGATCCGCCCTCGCCGATGACCAGCGCGACATTGGGCACGGTCGCCTTCAGGCACGCGGCGGTGGAGCGGGCGATCGCCTCGGCCTGGCCGCGTTCCTCGGCGCCGATGCCGGGATAGGCGCCGGCTGTGTCGACGAGCGAAACCACGGGGATCTGAAAACGCTCGGCCAGTTCCATGATGCGCACCGCCTTGCGGTAGCCCTCGGGCCGCGCCATGCCGAAATTGTGCTTCAGCCGGCTCTTCGTGTCATGGCCCTTTTCCTGGCCGATCAGGGCGACGGAGCGGCCGCGAAAGCGCCCGAAGCCGGCGATGATCGCGTGATCCTCCGCAAACTTGCGGTCGCCGGCCAGCGGCGTGAAGTCTTCCACCAGGCGATTGACATAGTCGCTCATGTGCGGACGGTCGGGATGGCGCGCCACCAGCGTCTTCTGCCAGGGCGTCAGCTTCGCATAGAGTTCAGCGAGCGCCTGGCTGGCCTTGGCCTCGAGCCGCGCGATCTCGCCGGCGACGTCGACGGTCTCGCCTTCCTTGGTGAGCGTTTGCAGCTCATGCACCTTGCCCTCGAGATTGGCCACCGCTTTTTCGAATTCAAGATAGCTGCGCATGAGAATGGTCACTCGTGAGGTAGGTCTGATCGGGCCCGTGCCCTGTCGTATTCCAGTTCGCGCCCCATCCCGGTTCGCGCGCCCGTCTCGGGCGCCCTGAACCGGCGGATTCCGGAGCGGATTCGGACCATGGTGCGTCGGGCAGGAAGCCGTATGGGCTGGTCGCGGCCGCACTATCTGTCCGAAAATCGGCTGAAACGGGGCGCCACCAGCGGTTTCACTCGCCGGAGCGGCCAATGGCCGGACGCGATGCGGCGCGACACTGGCCGCAAGGGGCCGATCTGTCAAGCCGCGGTGGCAAGGCGCCCTGATTTCATGGAATGGCGGCGCGGGTTTCCCGTAAATGCACCCGCGCCTTCGTAAAACCGGAAATTGTACTAGCGGCTGGCGTGCTTGCGTTCCCCGGTGCGGATCTCAAGCTTGCGGGCCTGGACCACCAGATCGCCGGTCATCGTGCGCATGGAGATCCGATAGGGCAGCAACACGTCGCTGGTCGCCATGGGCGCCAGCCAGATTTCGATGTCGCGATTGTCGGCCATGTATTTTACCGACTTCTTGGCCGGGCGGTGGCCCGCCACCGGCACCCAGCGCGCGCCGCACACGATCACCGGGCCATCGTAGCCGCGGCCGCTGACCGTCTGGGTGCTCTTGTACGACAGCTGCACATCATAGCGCGTCCAGCCGTCGAAGATCGGAATGCGCCGGTCGCAGCCCTTGGGCGTCAGCGCCTGGCCGGCGTTGGCCACCGGCATCAGAATGGCGCTCAGCGGATCGACGATGCCGCGCTGATGGACGCGCGTCACCGGCACCCGGTCCGGTCGCTTGGCGAGTTGCGGGCTTGTGGCAATGTCGCGCACGTTGCCGCGGGACAGGCCCATCGCGACCCGCGAGGACCGCTCGCTCTCCTCGGAAATCATGTCGTAGCGGTCCGGCATCACCCTGGTGCCGTGCAGCGAGCCGGTGGCGTAGGCATTGCTCTTTCCCGCAATAATGATGCGCGCCAGGCCAGACGGACGCATGCCGACACGCGCCGAATAGGCGTCGCCCTGCAGCTCCAGCGACAGCGTGCCCTTTGCGAACACGAAGCCGGCGATGGAGATGTCATAGGCCGCGCCGACGTCGGCGTTCTCCGCCAGTACGGGTGCCGGCGCAAACGTCAGGGCGCACCCGAGCAGCGCGCCAATGGTACGCAGCGCGCCTGTTGTTTTCGCAAGGGGCCGCGCGACAGCGCTTCCAACGACTGGTTTACCGAACACCGACTGTCCTCCACACGACCGGATTCCGCGTCACAATTGACGCCGATCCGGCGATCGCGCCGCGTCTGGGAATGCGTCGCGCGAACGCGGTGCTCCCGTGGCCGATTGTTCGCCAACATGGTAACTGCCGGGTTAACGCCGCGTGCAATATCGATGGCCACGACCCGCCGGTTCCCGCGCTTTCGGCCTTGACGCCGCAAATCCGCATCACTATACCGAGGCAACTTTCCGACAGGAGCGGGATGCTGCCTCCCGGGTGCCCACCGCGTATGGCACCGAGCGTACGGCAATGAACCGCCAACTGTCTTCCGAAAAATCGGCTGCTTTCGCCGAAACCGCCAACCGAACCGGCCCGGCCGGTCAGTAATATAAAGGGTGTACCCATGGCTCGACGGTGCGAACTCACCGGCAAGGGTGTGCTGACAGGTAACAACGTCAGCCACGCGAAGAACCGCTCGCGGCGCCGGTTCCTGCCCAATCTGTGCAATGTCACGATGATGAGCGAAGCGCTTGGCCAGTCCATCCGCATGCGCGTCAGCGCCAACGCACTGCGCTCGGTTGAGCATCGCGGCGGACTGGATGCGTTCCTGGTCAAGGCAAGTGCCGATGATCTGTCGCTGAAGGCCAAGCAGCTCAAGCGCGACATCCAGAACAAGCTGGCGGCCGTCTAACGACGGCTGCGTCGCGCCACGCGCGGCACCCAAGAATTCCGATAGCGCCGCCCGGCTTGTCCGGCGGCGCTATTTGGCGTTTTGACCCCGGATGTTTCCGGCACGAGACCCGCTGGCGCCGCTTAGGGCTTGGCGCGCGGCTGCGCTCCCGTGGAGGCCGCGTCGGGCGCCACCGCATCGGGTCCGTCCATGGAGCCCGGCTGCGGCGCATCGATCAGCCGAAAACGCAGCAGCACGGTGCGCTGCAGGACCGATTGATTGTCGTCGGAAATCATCGTGATGATGGTCTGCCCGGCGGCATTCTGGTGCACCGCCAGGCCTTCCATGTTGTCGATCTGGTGACGCAGGTCCGCCTCCATCACCAGGCTCGCGTCGATAGCGCCGCCGCGGCCGAGATCCGCGCCCCTGATCCGGCGCAGCCGCATGCCGAGCCCGTACCGCAGGTTGAAGCGCCGTTCGAGCACCAGAAGATCGCCGCCGGGCAGAAAGGCCGCGTCGGTGACGTCGAAGTCATCGCTTTGGCGCAGGCGGAACGAAGTTTCCCTGCCGGGTCCGAAAATCCAGCCCGGGTTGCCGGGACGCTCCTGAGGATCCCGCTCGGCGATTCCCACCAGCGCGCCCTTCAGCGGCCCGTCTGCGGCACTCGCCGCCAGCCCTTCCAGCCCCTTGTTGCCATCCAGCGTCTTGATCGCCGCCGGCGCCTTGACGCGCCGCGCAAGTCCGCCGGGTATGCTCTGCGCTCCGTCCCAAGCCAGAACGCGGTGCTGCTGTTCGAAGGCCACGAAAATCGTCCCGCCGTCCGGCGTCATTGTCAGGGCTTCCGCGTCGCCGCGATGCCGGTTGTCCAGCGAGACGCCCTTTTTATCGAGGACCGGCCCCATCGTGGCCTCGGTGACATCCAGCGGCGTACCGTCGGCGTCCTGGCTGATGCGTGCCGAAAACCAGTTGCCCCGGTCGCTGACGGCCAGGAGCCGTTCCCCCTGCCGCAGGCTGAGCAGGCCGGAAAATCCACCGAACCGCGGATCGCTTGAGGAAATTCTCAGCCCACCGAGCCACTCGAGTTGGCCGAACACCTTCTCCGCCGGATAGCGGCCGCGAAAGCCGCCCAGCGGCTCCGCGCTGATCGCAACCGGCGTCGCGCCGGCGGCCGCGGCGTTCGACGACGCAAGAAGGGGCATCGCGCAAACGGCCGCGAGACCCAGAACACCCGCGAGGCCGCCGCGCGGCCCGTGGCGCGGCCACATTGGCGCCACCGAGCACATCAGGCGCGCCGTCTGCGCGTGCCGCGCCTCGTGTCGGTCTTGGGCGTCTCATCGAACAGATCCGCGAGTTGGTCGGTCATCGCGCCGGCCAGTTCATCCGCGTCGACTATGGTCACCGCGCGCTTGTAGTAACGGGTCACGTCATGGCCGATGCCGATGGCGTTCAGTTCCACCGGAGAGCGGTTCTCGATCTCGTCGATCACGTGGCGCAGGTGACGTTCGAGATAGTTTCCGGGATTGACCGACAAGGTGCAGTCGTCGACCGGCGCGCCGTCGGAGATCACCATCAGGATGCGCCGCGCTTCCGGCCGCGCCAGCAGGCGGGTGTGCGCCCATTCGAGCGCCTCGCCGTCGATGTTTTCCTTGAGCAGCCCCTCGCGCATCATCAGCCCGAGATTGCGGCGCGCGCGCCGCCACGGCGCGTCCGCCGACTTGTAGATGATATGACGCAGGTCGTTCAACCGCCCCGGGGTCGCGGGCTTCTCCGCCTGCAGCCACGCCTCGCGCGCCTGCCCGCCCTTCCACGCACGCGTCGTGAAACCGAGAATCTCCACCTTGACGCCGCAACGTTCCAGCGTACGCGCCAGGATATCGGCGCACGCCGCGGCCACGGTGATCGGTCGGCCGCGCATGGAGCCCGAATTGTCCAGCAGCAGCGTAACGATTGTGTCGCGGAAATCCGTCTCGTGTTCGTGCTTGAAGGCCAGCGGCTGCATCGGGTCCATGATGATGCGCGCCAGCCGCGCGGAATCGAGGATCCCTTCTTCCTGGTCGAAATCCCAAGCCCGGCTCTGCTGCGCCATCAGCCGCCGCTGCAGCCGGTTGGCGAGCCGCGCCACGGCGCCCTGCAGGTTGACCAGCTGCTTGTCGAGAAAGCCGCGCAACCGGTCGAGTTCGGCCGCGTCGCACAGGTCTTCGGCGGAGACCACCTCGTCGAACGCGGTGGAGAAGACCTTGTAGTCGGACACCGGAGGCTGGTTGGAGAAGGGGAAATCCTGCCGGTCGGCGTCGCCTGAATCCTCGGCGTCCGCGTCCGCGTCGGTGTCCTGGAACTCCTCGGAGTAGCTTTCACCGGACTCCTGTTCGCCCGCGTCCTGCTCGTCGCCGGACATCTCGCCGTCCTGCGAATCCGTGCCCTCGTCGCCTTCGGTGTCCTCGTTGTCGCCCGACGTCGCATCCGAGCGCTCGTCCTGACCCTCTTCCTGGTCCTGGTCGTCCTGATCTTCGGGATTTTCCGATCCCAGTTCGTCGGCCATGTCGAGATCGGCGAGCAGATCGCGCACCGTCTGCGCGAAACCCTTCTGGTTGTCGACGCAGGTGGAGAGCGAATCCAGCGTGCGACCGCCCTTCTCCTCCACCCATTGCCGCCAGGCATCGACCAGGGGCGCCGCGTTCCGCGGCGGTCTTTGGCCGGTCAGCCGCTCACGCACCATCAGCGCCAGGGCTTCCTCCAGCGGCGCATCGGACTGAGAGGCGATTTTTTCCGCCTCGCCCGCGTAGCGCTGTTCCAGCATGGCGGTGATATTGCCGGCCACCCCGGCCATCGCCCGCGCGCCGATGGCCTCGCAGCGCGCCTGCTCCACGGCCTCGAAGATCGTGCGCGCGTTCTGGCCTTCCGGCGCCAGTTGCCGGTGCACCTTGGGATCGTGGCAGGCCATTCGCAGCGCCAGCGCGTCGCCGTGGCCGCGGGTGACCGCGATATCGCGGGCGCTCGGCTTGCGCGGCAGCTCCGGCAACCGCGCCCGCTCGCCGCTGACGCCGGGCTGGTCCGAGGAAAACACCACCTCCAGCTCCGGGTCGCGCGCGATCGCCCGCATGGTGACGGACACCGCGCGCTTGAACGTGTCGTTGGGCAAATCGCCTCGCCCGCCCGGATTGCTGTTGCTGCCCGGCCCTGCCATTGCCGCCTACCTCTTTACAATTGCGGGGTCCAGGACATCGATCTCGACATCCTCGACCCGCGCACCCGACAGGAGAATCTGCGCCTCATCGACCGCCTGCAACGACAGCGAACTGATGCCCTGGTTCATGCCGCCGTATTTGACGAGAAAGAACCCGTCGAACACGTGAAATCCATGCTGAAGACTGTGTCCCTGCGTGGCCACGATCTCCGTTTCCATGTCGGGCCCCGGCTTGTAGGTGACGAACATCTCGCCATCCACATAGGCCTGCACCTGGCCGTCCCGGGAGCCGCTCCCGTCCTCGAAGGAGACCTTCAGGCCGACGATCGAATCCACCGAGTCGGAAAGAAACCCCTCCAGCGCCGCGAAGTTGTCATCCGTCACCGTGCCGTTGACCCGGTGGATCACCGCCGCCGCCGCGGCTGTCCCCGTCTGCAAGGCGACCGGCGACAGCAGCAGCAACGCCAGGAAGGCGCGTCGGAACCCGGTCATCCTAGCTCAGCGCCACATTGACCGATGATTCCGGCAGATCCTCGCCAAAGCAGCGCTGATAGAACTCGGACACCACCGGGCTTTCCATCTCGTCGCACTTGTTGAGGAAGGTCATCTTGAAGGCGAAACCGATGTCGCCGAAGATGTCGGCGTTCTCGGCCCAGGTGATGACCGTACGCGGGCTCATGACGGTCGACAGGTCGCCGTTCATGAAGGCGTTGCGGGTCATGTCGGCGACGCGCACCATCTTGGAAACGATGTCGCGGCCTTTCTCGTTCTGGAAGAATTTCGCCTTCGACAGGACGATTTCCACCTCGTTGTCATGCGGCAGATAGTTCAACGTGGTGACGATCGACCAGCGGTCCATCTGGCCCTGGTTGATCTGCTGCGTGCCGTGATAGAGACCAGAGGTATCGCCCAGGCCCACCGTATTGGCCGTGGCGAACAGGCGAAAGGCCGGATGCGGCTTGATGACGCGGTTCTGGTCGAGCAGCGTCAGGCGGCCGGAGGCCTCCAGCACGCGCTGGATCACGAACATCACGTCCGGACGGCCCGCGTCGTATTCGTCGAACACCAGCGCCGTGTTGGTCTGCAGCGCCCAGGGCAGGATTCCGTCGCGAAATTCGGTGACCTGCATGCCGTCCTTGAGAACGATGGCGTCCTTGCCGATCAGATCGATGCGCGAGATATGCGCATCGAGATTGACGCGCACGCACGGCCAGTTGAGCCGGGCGGCGACCTGCTCGATATGCGTCGATTTGCCGGTGCCGTGATACCCCGTCACCATCACGCGGCGGTTGCGCGCGAAGCCGGCGAGAATGGCAAGCGTCGTCGGTCTGTCAAACAGATAGTCGGGGTCGAGATCCGGAACATGCTCGGTAACCTGTGAATAGGCCGGCACGTCCAGGTCGCTGTCGATTCCGAACACCTGCCTGACGGAGATTGTCATGTCGGGCATGTCGGCGTGTGTCTCTACGGCTTCAGTCATCGATCCTCCGCTGGCCCCAGCTGCGGGGCATACGAACGTGGGAGAGGTTTGCGGCGCAGACTAAGGCATGCGGTTGCCGCGGCCTAGAGCGCATTGCGCGAAAATGGATACGGTTTCAGGGAGGGAAGGCACCGAGAAACCCGGATCCGGAAGTCCGGTTACCGGTCTGGACCGGCCCGTGGCGGCTAGCAGAGCCCGGCCTGTTTGAGGATGTTGTAGGCCTTGATGATTTCGCTGAGCTGGTCCTCGCTGGATCGGTCGCCCCCGTTGGCGTCCGGGTGATGCAGTTTGACCAGCTCCTTGTAGCGCGCCTTGATTTCAGGCCCCCTGGCGGTGCCGTCAAGATTGAGCACGCCCAGCGAGCGGCGCTCCAGCGCCAGCAGCTTGCGTTGCCGCGTCTGCTGCACCGGATCGGGCCGCGTCGCGCGCTCGCCGTCAAACAGGCTGAACGGATCCTGCATGCCGGAGAAGCCCGCATCGGGGCCCTTCGCCGCCTTCTTTTCGTCAACCCCCATCCGCCATGTCGGCCGGTGCCCGGTCAGCGCGTCCTTCTGGAAGGTGCGCACCTGGGTGTCGTTCATGCCGTCGAAATAGTTGTAGGACTTGTTGTATTCACGCACGTGGTCGATGCAGAAGTTCAGATACTGCCCTTCCGCGCCACGGCCCTTCGGCGCCCGGTGCGGTCCGGCGAGGTCACAGCCTTCCCATTGGCACATGGGCCCCGTGTCCACGCGCGGGGCCTGCTTGCCCCGCTTGGATCCCTTGGCACCCTTGGCGCCCTTGATGCGGATGCTGTCGAAGATTTTGGAATCGAGTTTCATTTCGTCATTCTGGCTTCAAGCTGGTATCGGAACACGGGAGGCGGTCTCCGAAACCGCGCGACAGGATGGGTGCAGCATAGGTGCAGCGCCGATGGGCGTCGAATCTGTAGCGTTGCAGATGGCGCAGCCGAAATAAGTAGCAACGGAACGGCCATGAACACAAGAGAGCGGATCGAAACAAAGCTGCGCGAGGGCCTCGCGCCCGAGGCGCTGGAGGTGATCGACGAGTCACATTTGCACGCCGGCCACGCCGGCGCGCGCGAGGGCGGCGAGTCGCATTACCGCGTGCTGGTGCGCGCCGAAGCCTTTGCCGGCAAGAGCCGGCTGGAACGCCATCGCATGATCAACGCGTTGCTGGCCGAGGACCTCGCCGGCACCGTTCACGCGCTGGCCATTCGCGCCTCCGCGCCCGGCGAAGCCGGCTGATCGGAGCCTCGGCTGTTGAACCTCAAGGCGTCTCCGCGCGCACCGGTACGTCGCTGCGCGCGGCGACACGCTCCATGCCGTTGCCGTCCAGCGGCATCACCCGCAGCCGCGTGATGCGGTTCTTTTCCTTGCGCATCACCGTGAAGCGGAAGCCGTGGAAGGTGAACACCTGCCGCTCCTCGGGGATCATCCGCGCATCGTGGATCACCAGCCCGGCGATGGTCGTCGCCTCCTCGTCGGGCAGTCGCCAGTCCATCACCCGGTTGAGATCGCGGATCGGCACCGAGCCGTCGGCGATCACCGAGCCGTCTGGCTGCGGCCGCACGCCTTCCACGACCACATCGTGCTCGTCGGAAATCTCGCCGACGATCTCCTCCAGGATATCCTCCAGCGTCACCAGACCCATCACCTCGCCGTATTCGTCGACGACCAGGGCGAAATGGCTCTTGCGCTTGAGGAAGCTGTTGAGCTGATCCTGCAGCGAGGTGTTCTCCGGCACGAACCAGGGCGCGGCGGCGATATCCTCGACGTCGAGCTTCTCGATGTCGCCGCCGCAGGCATTGTAGGCGCGCAGCAAATCCTTGGCGTGCAGCACGCCGACGATGTTGTCCGGCGCGTCGCGCCACAGCGGCAGCCGCGTGTAGGAGCTCGACAGCACCTCGTCGACCAGCGTCTTGGGCGGCGCGCCGGCGTTCAGCGCATGCATGTTGGTCCGGTGCACCATAACGTCGGAGACGTCCATGTCAGCCAGATCCAGCAGGCCGCCGAGGCGGTCGCGCTCGGCCTTCACCAGCCCGCCGGTCAGATGCTGCAGATCCACCGCGCCGCGCAGCTCCTCGTGCGCCGACAGCACCGCGGTGTTGGCGTCCACATCGACGCCGAAGACGCGCAGCAGACGGCGTACAAAGATCTCGATGCCCGCGATTACTGGTCCGAAGACCGCCACCATGACGCGGACGATCGGTGCGACCGACAGCGCGAAACGTTCCGGGTCGCCAATGGCCCAGGTTTTCGGCAGCACCTCTGAGAACACCAGCACCAACACCGTCATGATCAGCGTGGCGTAGAGGACGCCGGTGTCGCCGAACAACGTCAACAACACGCTCGTAGCCAGCGACGAGGCGAGGATATTCACCAGGTTGTTGCCCAGCAGCAACGCGCCGATCAGCCGCTCGCGCGACAGGATCAGCTTCGAAACCAGCACGGCGCGGTGATCGCCGCTTTTCTCGATCTGGTGGATGCGCGCGCGCGATGCCGCCGTCAGCGCCGTCTCCGAGCCGGAAAAGAAACCCGACATGACCAGCAAAACGACAATGCCGGCGATGGTCAGCCAAAGTCCGGGATCCGTCATGATGGATGCATCTCCTCGAGGAATGCCGCGACGCGCGCCGGATCGACGCCCGTCTCGACGAAGGATTGTCCGATACCGCGGGTCAGAATGAAGGTCAGCGCGCCGCGCGAGACCTTCTTGTCCTGCGCGATGCTGTCCATCAGCGCCGCCACCGGCGGCAGCTGGCCCGGAATCTGCTGCATGTGCACCGGAAGGCCGATGGCGCTCAGGTGACGCTCGACCCGCGCCACATCGTCTTCAGGGCACAGCCCCAGTTCGGCGGAAAACCGGTGCGCCAGGCTCATGCCGATCGCAACGCCTTCGCCGTGCACCAGCAAGGCGCCGTCGTAGCCGACGGCCGCCTCCAGCGCGTGGCCAAAGGTGTGCCCCAGATTGAGCAGCGCGCGTCGTCCCGCCTCGCGTTCGTCAGCGGCGACAACGCTCGCCTTGGCGCGGCAGGACCGGGCGATCGCCTCGATCCGCGCCGGGCCGCCGTCGAAAATCCCGCGCCAGTTCTCCTCCAGCCAGACGAAAAACTCCGGATCGTCGATCAGCCCGTATTTGGCGACCTCGGCATAGCCGGCGCGAAAGTCGCGTTCGGTGAGCGTATCGAGCGTGTCGGTGTCCGCCAGCACCAGCGCCGGCTGGTTGAAGACGCCGATGAGATTCTTGCCGAACCGCGTGTTGATGCCTGTCTTGCCGCCCACCGAGCTGTCCACCTGGGCCAGCAGTGTCGTGGGAACCTGCACGAAGGTCATGCCGCGGCGCACGACGCCTGCGACGAACCCTGCCAGATCGCCGACGACGCCGCCGCCAAGCGCCACGATCACATCGTTGCGCTCGAGTCGGGCGGCCAGCACCTGATCGCAGACGTCCTGGAACGTGGCGAAGCTCTTCGACCCCTCGCCCGGCTTGACCATGATCACCGTGGAAGTAAGGCCCGCCGCATCCGTGCCGCGGACGAAGGCGTCCAGATGATGCCGCGCCACATTGCTGTCGGTGACGATCGCCAGCCGTGCGTCGGGAAATTTTTCAGCCAGATTCGCGCCGGCCTCACTGATGAGTCCGGGGCCGATCAGGATATCGTATCCGCGATCGCCCAGTTCAACCCGCACCCGCTCGTGTTTGTCGGTATCTGCCGCCAGATCCATCATGAATGTCCGTCTTTTCATCAAGGTGCATCGAGCCGGTATCAGATCGCGGGGCCGGCCTCGGGATGCGCCGCGAAATAGTCATCCAGCCCCGCCAGGATCTCGTCGACGATGACCTCGTGCGGCACATCGCGCGAGATCACCGTGACATCGGCTTGCGCGTAGACCGGATCGCGTTCCGCAAGCAGCTTGCGCATGACACCTTCCGGATCCGGATTTTGCAACAGCGGACGCGACGTCCTGCGGCTGACGCGTGCGAAAAGGGTCTCGAAATCCCCCTTCAGCCAAACGGATACGCCGCGTTCGGCAATATTGGCGCGCGTCTGCGCGTTCATGAAGGCGCCGCCGCCGGTCGCCAGCACCCGGGGCGGCTGTCCGAGCAGACGGGCTATGACCCGCCGTTCTCCGGCGCGGAAATAGTCCTCGCCGTGACGGGCGAAGATCTCCGGTACGGTCAGATTGGCGGCTTCCTCGATTTCGTGATCGGCGTCGACGAAGGGGATCTTCAGCCGCGCGGCCAATTGGCGTCCCACACTGGTCTTGCCGCAGCCCATCATGCCGACGAGCACGATCGAGCGCGCGCCGAGGCGCTCCCGCAACCGGTCCGGGTCGCGATCGTGCATCGCTGGCTGCGCCGCTTGGCCACTGCGGCTTTGAGAAAAGTTCACGCGGACTGTCTCCTGGGCATCGTGCCGAAGCTCAGCCAAGCTTTGAGCGTATGCGCCGCACCCCTGTCAAGCGTGGCGGGGCGATGCGGCCTTGTCAGGATCGCCCCGATGAACGAAAAAGACACGCGACGATAACATCGAACCGGAGCGCGTTCCGGTGCAGCAGATGGAATCCCGGACGGACATGCCGACACTCACGCGATACCTGTTCTTGCTGATCGTGCTTGGCGGCTGCGGCTATGGGGTGCTCTACGCGCTGGCGAACTTCGTCGAGCCCACGCCGCGCCAGATCACCGTGCGCCTGCCGGTCGACCGGCTGTACCGCTGAGCTGACCGGCCGCGACGGCGCGAGGCGGCCCCGATATCACGACGGCGCGACGGCGCCACTGTCCGCATGGGATCTGGCGGAATGCGCGAAGGCCACCACTCAGAGGCGTTTCTGGAGATGCTCGCGGTGGAGCGCGGCGCGGCCATCAACACGCTCGACAGCTACCGCCGCGATCTCGAGGATTTCGGCAGCTTCATCGCGACCTTCGGCCGGGCAGCGCATGAAGCCGAAAGCGCCGACATCGCCGCCTACATGCGCGATCTCACCCAACGCGGTTTCGCCGCCAGTTCCCAGGCCCGGCGGCTCTCCGCGCTCAGGCAGTTCTTCAAGTTCCTGTATGGCGAAGGCATCCGCAAGGACGACCCCTCTTCCACCATCGCGGCTCCCAAGGGCCGCCAGTCGCTGCCGGGCGTGCTCACCGAGGCCGAGGTCGACCGGCTGATCGAATCCGCCCGCTTCAACGCGTCGATCGATGGCGAGAGCGCGGCGCGGCGCCTGCGCGCCGCCCGCCTCTATACAATGCTCGAAGTGCTCTATGCCACGGGTCTGAGGGTGTCCGAGCTGGTGGCCTTGCCGCTGCGTGCGGCAAGCCACGGCGCGCGCATGCTGATGGTGCGCGGCAAGGGAGGACGCGAACGCATGGTGCCGCTGTCCGACCGCGCGCACGAGGCCATGATCCGGTACACCGAGTTGCGCCGCACCGAGGCCGCCTATGCGGACAGCCCGTGGCTGTTTCCCTCCTTTGGCGAAAGCGGCCATTTCAGCCGCCAGGCCTTCGCCCGCGACCTCAAGGCGCTGGCCCGCGACGTGGGCATCGCGTCGGCCAGTGTTTCGCCGCATGTGCTGCGCCACGCCTTCGCCAGCCACTTGCTGCAAAACGGCGCCGATCTGAGGATCGTGCAGCAATTGCTGGGCCATGCCGACATCTCGACGACCCAGATCTACACCCATGTGCTGGACGAGAGATTGAAACAGCTGGTCCAGACGCACCATCCGCTTGCGGAAAAACGTCCGGTTTCAAAGACCTAGGGCGCCACCTGTTCGTGCGGACGACGCAACACTATCGTAAGCTTTGCTGACATAAAATCGCTCCCGCTACCCGAACTCACAATTCCAACGCCCGTGGCGCGGTCCCGGGCCTGTATACCCATGACGGCATCAAGGGGCTGGTCGAGGCATGAGCGAACATGTTGCGGTCGTTTTCGGCGGCGCGGGCTTTATCGGCACGCATCTGCTCCGGTCCCTGGTCGCTGACGGGCGCCACACTGTTGTCATCAGCGCCGACATCAAGGATCCCGCGCGCACCGTCGAAGGCGTCGACTACCGCTACTGCGACGTCCGCCAGCCGATTGATGCGGCCGCCATCGGTCATGCCGACACAATCTACAACCTCGCCGCCGTCCACACGACGCCGGGTCACGAGGAATGGGAGTACTACTGGACCAACGTGCTCGGCGCGACGCATGTCTGCGACTACGCCCGCGCCGTGGGCGCGCCGCGCATGGTCTTCACAAGCTCGATTTCCGTCTATGGCCCGTGTGAGACGGCGAAGGACGAAACCTCCAGGCTCGAGCCCAATTCCGGCTATGGCCGTTCGAAATTCCAGGCCGAGGAAATCCACCGCGCGTGGCTGCACTCAGGCGACGGCCGCCGCCTGCGCATCGTGCGTCCTGCCGTGGTCTTCGGCCCCGGCGAAGGCGGCAATTTTACCCGCCTCGCCGGCCTGCTGAAGAAGCGCCGGTTCCTCTATCCCGGCCGCAAGGACACCATCAAGGCCTGCGGCTACGTCGGCGAACTGGTGCGGATGCTCGACTACGCGCTTGAGCGCGACGAGGCCGAGCTCACCTTCAACTTCGCCTACCCCGAACGCTATACCACCGAGGACATCTGCCGCGCCTTCCACACGGTGGCCGGAACGCCCATGCCGCCGGGCGTGATGCCGCTGCCCGTCATGCTGATGGGCGGTCTGGCGTTCGAGGTGCTGGGCACGCTCGGCTACAAGACCTCGGTCAATCGCGCCCGCGTTCTCAAGCTCGTCAACTCGACCAATATCGTGCCCAAAGTGATGCCCGCGCTGGGCTACGCCTATGAGACCGATCTCGAGGAAGCGCTGCGCCGCTGGCAGGCGGCGGATCCGGCCGGCGACTTCGTCTGATCCGCGCTACCGACGTGACACCCGGGATTGGCGCGCGGCGGTCGCAACGTGATAGATACGCGTGATCCTGTACTCACGGCGAGCGAGCCATGACGCAATGCCCCTGCCGGTCCGGCGAGACCTTTGACGCCTGCTGCGGCCGCTTCCTCTCCCGCGCGGAACTGCCTGAGACGGCAGAACAGTTGATGCGCTCGCGCTATGCGGCCTTCGTCCGACGCGACATCGCTTATCTCAAGGAAACGCTCTGGCCGAAATTCCAGAAGACCCTGGATACCGCGGGCCTTGCGGCCTGGGCGGAACAAAAGCAGTGGGTCGGGCTGGAAATCCTCAAGACCGGCGCCGGCGGCCCCGCCGACAAGCTCGGCATGGTGCTGTTTGTCGCCCGCTCACTTGAAGGCGGCGAGATCCGCGAGCACCGCGAATACAGCCTGTTCCGCAAGAAGAACAAGCGCTGGTATTACGTCGGCGCCGAAAAGGACGTGATGCTGCCGGGCTGAATGCGACAAGCGGGCGGCCGGAAGTGCCTCCCCTCCCGGGGCGCGGCCGAAGGTTGCACGCCACGGCAACAGCCTCGCGCGTCGATCGCAACAGGCTCATTTTCGTGCCATCAGCCAGTCGATCATCGCCGCGCAGAGTGCGCCCCGAGCGACCTCATCGAAGGCGGCGAACATCGGCCCGGAATTGACCTCCATGAATCGCAAATCGCCATCGTCTGCGGTCTTCAGATCGAAGGCGCAGAAATCGAGACCGAGATCGGCGGCAAGCGCGGCGAGTTTTTTCGCAAGCAGCCCGTCAAGCGCGCTCGCACCGCGATAGACAATGCTGTGATTGCGCCCTGCGCGGTAGTCGAGATCATCGGAAACGATTTCGAAGACATGGGGCGCGCTGCCGACGAAAAAGACGCGCAATTCGGGGTAACGCAGCTTCTCCTGCACGAAAGCAGGCACCGGTGCGCGCCCATCATGCCAGTCGGTTTGTGCGTCCGCCGCGGTTGCATCCAACGTATAGGCGCCACCGGCGACCGGCTTGACGATCGCCGGACCCTCGGCCATCGCGGTTGAAAGCGTCTCGCGTTCGTTGGTGACCCGGGTTTTCGGAATGGCGAGGCCATACGCGCGCGCTGCCGTCAGAATAAGGCTCTTGTGGCCGCAGGCGGCGCTCATGGTCCGGTTGAACTGACGGATTGTGTCGTGTGACTGGCACCAGCCCCGAGCGCAGAGAACCACGCCTGCGCCCGGTCGATGGCGCCGGCGGCCTGCGGGACCGAGAAGACGTCGTAGCGCTGGAAGGCCGCGGCGCAGACAAGCGGCCTGCCTGCGACAGTCATCTCGCCCGTCTCCAGATCCCAGCTCAGCGCCGGTTCGCTTTCCGCGTCGTGCAGCACGGCGTGAACCATCACGCCCGCCGTCCGGGCCGCGGCGGCGAGCGCATGCAAATTGGGATCGCGCGCGCCGCCGGATATCAGCAGCGCGCCGTCGTCTCCCGGTCTCACCGCCATTCAGCGGCGCCCGAAGGGATTGCGGAGGCCCAGGTCGGCCAGCCAGTTTTCGCCGAAGGGCGGCTTGGGATCGTCGACCGTGGGGCTTGTCTCGCCCACGGGTGATTTCTCCTCGCCAACGGCAAACGTCGTCGGGCCTTCTTCACCAAACGCCGGCGTGGTGCCCCACCCTCCTCGCCGAACGCCAATGTCGTGGGATGCGGCCCCTCCTCACCGAGCGCCAGTGTCGTGGGGTGCGGCCCCTCTTCGCCGAGCGCCAGCGTGGTCATCTGGGGGCCTTCTTCCCCGATCGCAAGCGTGGTGGGGCCCTCCTCACCGAAGACCAGTGTGGTGACGGGTCCGCTTTCCTCCCCAGCGCCAGCGTGGTCACAGCGCCCTGGCGGCCGCCATCTTCCTCGCCGGTGGCCATGGTGGTCGGCCCGCCGCCATCCTCCTCCCCCGTGGCCATGGTCGTGGGCCCGGCGCGGGAGCGCTGGGCCGCAAGCCCTTCCTCCTCGCCTGTGGCCATGGTGGTGAGATCACCGCCGTCTTCTTCACCGGTCGCCATGGTGGTGACACCGCCGGCCTCCTCGCCGATGGCGAGCGTGGTGGGTCCTGGCCCCGCCACGCCCAGGAAGCGGATCATGTCGTTGGTGCGGGAGAAGACGCGCACCGCAACAATTCTCTCGACGTCCTTCTCGACGACGAGAACCGCGCAGATGGGCGTGAGCACGGGCAGGGAGATCTCCGATGGCGGCTGGGCCACGAACTCCAGATCGAGGATGCCGTCGGGTGACAGCGTCTTTTCAAGCGGCACCAGCGCGGGCGCGCTCCAGTCCGATGAGGTGGTCAACCCGTGCGCAGTGACGACAAGTTGCGGCGGATTGGTCTTGTTCAGATGCAGGGTGAGATCGACGATCGCATAAATCTTCATCTTCGCCATGGAAAACCTCCCGAATACACAATTCAAAAAAGTGCCAGATGTGAAAATGAACAACTCACTCTACGTCAATTTTGAGTTTCGGACAACAGCGCGAAGCAAGGCGGCACGCACAGGCCCAACGCAACTGTTGCAGCAAGGCGTTGATCTTACAAAAGTATTGATGGGCGGAAGCAACACCTCCAGAATCTCGTCCTCCCGCGCGCCGGGTGCAATCCTTCCGGCGTCGATGCAGGACGCCCGAAATACGCGCACGGCCCTGTCCAAGGCGCCGCGTCAGGCCGCACGCGGCGCTGCCGCATTCCCGCTCTCGTAAAATTTACCATCGCGGCCCGCGCGCCGGCGACGGAAAATTAAGCCACGAGTGGGACACTCGCCGCCTGTGAACCGCAGACGGAACCACGACGTGCGACCAACGACGCCATCAGCCGGTGAAACCGCATCGCAGGCCCAAGGCATGCTCGGCATGCTCCGCGCCCGCCTCTCGGCGCTGCGCGAGGGCACCACCGACGCGGCCGGCGCCCAGCGCACCGCGCTGTTCACCTTCACCGTGCGGATCTTCGGCGCGGCGCTGGCGTATCTGTCGCAGGTGTTTCTCGCCCGCTGGATGGGCGGACACGAATATGGCATCTTCGTCGTCGTCTGGACCTGGATTGTCATCGTCGGGGTGATCGCGCCACTGGGGTTCAACGCCGCTGTGCTGCGGCTGATCCCCGAGTATCTGGAAAAGAACCAGCCGGAACTGCTGCGCGGCGTGCTGCTCGGCTGCCGTGCCTATTCCGTTGGCTCCGCGGCGCTGCTCGCGGCCATTGGCGCCCTCAGCGTGTGGCTGCTCAGCGGCGAGATCGCCTCCTACTACATCCTGCCCGCCTATCTGATGGCCCTGTGCCTGCCGCTGTTCACGCTCACCGACGTGCAGGAGGGCATCGCGCGCGCCAACAGCTGGAGCGATCTGGCGATGCTGCCGACCTACATCTGGCGGCCGTTGCTGATCCTCGCCGTGATGCTTGGCGCCAGCCTCCTCGACTGGCCGCACACCGCGGTCACCGCCTGCGTCGCCGCCATCATCGCGACATGGCTCGTGGGTCTCGGGCAATACGCGGCCATCAACCGCCGGCTGCGCCGCATCGTCGCGCCAGGTCCGCGCGCCTGGGCCCCGCGCGCCTGGCTGGCCATCGCGCTGCCGATCTTCCTGGCGGAGGGCTTCTTCGCGCTGCTCACCAGTTCCGACGTGCTGATGGTCGGCTATTTCATGCCGCCCGAACGGGTCGCCGTCTATTTCGCCGCCGCCAAGACGCTGGCCCTGGTGCATTTCGTCTATTTCGCCGTCAAGGCGGCCACCGCGCACCGCTACTCGCGGCTGCATCACGCCGGTGATCGCGCCGGGCTCGCCGCCTTCGTGGAAGCCTCGGTCAAATGGACCTTCTGGCCGTCGCTCGCCGGCACCCTGTTCCTGCTGGCCTTCGGCAAATACATCCTGCTGATGTTCGGCAAGGACTTCGCCGACGGCCAGCTGCTGCTGTCGATCCTGCTGATCGGCGTGCTGGCGCGCGCCGCCATCGGTCCCGTCGACGCGCTGCTGACCATGGCCGGCGAGCAGAAGCGCTGCGCCATGGCCTATCTCGCCGCCTTCGTCTGCAATCTGACGCTGAACCTGACGCTAATCCCGCTCTACGGCCTCGAGGGCGCGGCCATCGCCACCGCGGCCGCCATGGTCATTGAGGCGGCGCTGCTGTTTTCCATCACCCGCAGGCACTTGGGGCTCTACACCTTCATCTGGCGGCCTGCGGGCGTCGCGCTGGATACGCGCGCGGAGGCGGCCCATGGCTGACACGCTCACCTTGCAGCAGACCGCGCCGCTGGCGGCGCCGGCGCACCTGAGCGCCCTGCGCGGCGAATGCCTGACGCTCGACGAGGCGCTGGGCGAGATGCAGCATTGGCGCGCGCTGGCGGACAACCCGCTGGAGCGCAACGCGTTCTTCGGGCCCGACTTCCTGCCCGCCTATCTGCGCAACCTGGCGCCGGAGACGATCCGCGTCGCGGTCGCCCGCCACCACCGCACCGGCGCCCTGCACGCGCTCGCGCCTGTCGGCCGCCGGCGGCTGGGCCTGGGGTTCGCGGGCTCGGCTGTGGCCGTATGGAGCAACAATTTCGCGCCCCTCGGCACGCCCCTGGTCCAGGGCGACGCGGAAGCCGCGCTGGACGCCCTGTGCGCCGCCGCCACACACGGTTTCGAAAGCCCGCTTCTCGCCATCCCCTTCATGCGACTCGACGGCCCGGTCTACGCCGCGCTGAAAACCGTGCTCGCCGCACGCGGGCGGACCATTGGGCTGGCCGATCACTACCGCCGCGCCAGCCTCGACTGCACGCTGACTGCCGACGCCTACATGGAAAAGAACCTCTCGGGAAACCGTCGGCAGAAGCTGCGCCGCTCCCGGCGCACGCTCGCCAGGGAAGGCGCCTTCGAGTCCCGCTGGTGCACGCGGGAAACTGACGTGGAGGCCGCCTTCGAAGCCTTCCTGACGCTGGAGGCCGCGGGCTGGAAGGGTGAGGGCGGCAGCGCGATCGCCTTGAACGAAGCGCGCGACCGCTTCGCCCGCGAAGCGGTTCTGGCGCTCAGCAAACACGGCAAGGTCGGTGTGCTTGTCCTCAGCCTGGACGATCGCCCGGTCGCCGCCAACGTGATCCTGCTCGACGGACCGCACGGCATCGCCTGGAAAACCGCCTATGACGAGAGCCTGTCGCGCCATTCGCCCGGCGTCATGAGCATCATCGACGGCATGCAGGCGATCATGGGCGGAGGCGTGCTGCGCGAGGTGGATTCGCTCACCGAGCCCGGCCATCCGATGATCGAGCCGCTGTGGCACGAGCGCATTCCCGTCGCCACCGTTCTGACCGCCGGCGGCCCATTGGCCGCCACCCGCCTCGCCCTGATGCAAGCCGACATTCGCGCCCACCACACCGCCCGCGCCCTGGCCAAGCGCGGCGTCGCCAGGGCGAAGCGCCTGCTGAATCGCTAGCGGGTTCACTGTGCTCCATGCGGCGCGCCGCCTGGCGGGCGAAGGCGCGGGGCAAGTTCCGCACACGCCGCCCCTCCTTCGAGACGCGCGCGGTGCCAGTCCCCTCTCCCATTGGGAGAGGGTTAGGGTGAGGGGATCAGATGCCTGAGAAATACTGAGGGATCACAACCCCTTGCATGTTGTTTCCAGCGCAAATCGGCGATGATTTGTGCTGGCCGCGTGCGGATGGCCATCCGCACGCGGCCGGATCGGCGGGGCCGCGATCCCCTTGGTCGAGACCCGTGGGTGAGCCTGGTCCGCCGATCCCTTTGCGCCTGTTCTGAACAGATGATTGGGAGCCAGACCCGCATGCAAGGCCAGATCCAGCCGCAAACACCCGGCGCACAGCCAGTCTACGTCGGCATCGACGTCTGTAAAGACCATCTCGACATCCACCTGCATCCCCTCGGGCACGGCCTGAGGCTCGCCAACGACCGAGACGGCGTGAGCCGGCTGAAGCGGCTGCTGGCCCGACACGACGTCGCGCGCGTCGTGCTGGAGCCGACGGCCAGCTACCATCGGCTCGTCCACCGCTCGCTGGCCCAGGCCGGCTGGCCGGTGGCGGTCGTCAACCCGCTGCGCGCGCGGCTGTTCGCCGAAGTCCTCGGCAGCCGCGCCAAGACCGACCGCGTCGACGCGAAAATGCTGGCGATCCTCGGCGCGACGCTGGCCCCCCAGGCCACGCCGCCGGCGCCCGAAGCGCTCGAGGAACTGCGGGAGCTGGTGCATGCGCGCGCCGCCGCGACCCAGGAGCGCACCGCGCTCGCCAACCGGCTGACGGCCAGCCACGTCGCCGTCCTCAAGGCCGAGCTCAGGCGGCTGCTGGCCGGCCTCGACAGGCACATCGCGCGGCTGGCCCGCGAGATCGGGCGCCGCATCACCGACGATCCGGGGCTGGCGCGGCGCCAGGCCATCCTCACCTCGATCCCCGGCATCGGCGCCACCGTCGCCGCCGTGCTGATCGCCGACATGTCCGAGCTCGGCCAGCTCGACCGCCACGCCTGCGCCAGCCTGGCCGGCGTCGCCCCCTCGCCAACGACAGCGGCGACATCCGGGGGCCGCGCCACATCAGGGGCGGCCGCGCCATGCCCCGCCGCGCGCTCTATTGGGCAGCGCTGTCCGCCGCCAGGTACAATCCCGACCTCGCCGCCTTCTACAAACGCCTGCGCGACAACGCCAAAAAACCCAAGGTCGCCCTCACCGCCGTCATGCGAAAGCTCATCATCCTCGCCAACACCCTGCTCAAGGAGGACAGACTGTGGACCCCAAAATACACTTGACCTGAAACACAGATGCTCACCCGGCGCGGAGCCTGTCCTTGGGCTGGCCACAGGCCAGACCCGAGGGCGCCGACCTCTCCCCATGGGAGAGGTGTCTGAAGCCCCCGCAGGTTCACAAACGGTTCTCCTGCCATCAAGCGAGAGAAACGACTCTTGTTCCTATCCTTCTTCCAGGCAAGCCCCTCAGCCCTCGGCTTCCGCCTTGGCCTCGTCGCGCAGGATGCGGCGGATAACCTTGCCGGTGGTGGTCATCGGGAGGCTATCGACGAAGGCGATCTCGCGCGGATACTCGTGCGCGGCCAGCCTCTCGCGCACGTAGCTCTGGATCTCGCGCTCCAGCGCCTCGGAGCGCGCATCCGGGTCTTTGAGCACGATGAAGGCCTTGACGATTTCCGTGCGCAGCTTGTCCGGCTTGCCGATGGCGGCGGCCAGCGCCACGGACGGGTGCGACAGCAGGCAATCCTCGATCTCGCCCGGACCGATGCGGTAGCCGGCCGAGGTGATCACGTCGTCGTCGCGGCCGACGAAATGCACGTAGCCGTCGCCGTCCATCAGCCCCTGGTCGCCGGTCAGCATCCAGTCGCCGACGAACTTGTCGCGCGTCGCCTCCGGCCGCTTCCAGTATTCCAGGAACATCACCGGATCGGGCCGCCTGACCGCGATCTGCCCTTCGGTCTCCGCCTCCACCACGTTGCCCTCAGCATCGATGATCGCGACCTCATGACCCGGCACCGGCTTGCCGATGGCGCCGGCGCGCGACACCCCGGCCGCCGCACAGGACGACAGCACCAGGTTGCATTCGGTCTGGCCGTAGAACTCGTTGACGGTGATGCCCAGCGCCTCGCGCGCCCACTCGAAGGTCTCGCGGCCCAGCGACTCGCCGCCCGAGCCGATGGTGCGCAGCTTGAGATCATACTTGGCGCGCGGGTTCTCCATCGTCCGCAGCATCTTCAGCGCCGTGGGCGGAATGAAGGTGTTGCGCACGCCGCAGTCGGCCATCAGCTCGAAGGCGCGCTCGGGATCGAATTTCTCCGCCGGTCCCGCGACAACGGGCACGCCGAAGTGCAAGGATGGCAGCAGCACGTTCAAGAGCCCGCCGGCCCAGGCCCAGTCCGCCGGGGTCCAGAACAGATCATTGGGCTGCGGGAAGAATTCATGCGGCATCTGCACGCCGGGCAGATGGCCCAGCAGCACCCGGTGGCCGTGCAGCGCGCCCTTGGGCGGCCCCGTCGTCCCCGAGGTGTAGATCATCAGCGCGGGATCGTCGGGCACGCTGTCGAACGTCTCGAAGGCGTCGCGCGCGCGCTCCATCAGATCCTCGAGACCAAGGCTGCCCTCGGTCGGCCCGCCGATGGTGATGACGTGGCGCAGGTTCGGCAGCTCGCCGCGGATCTCGGAAATCTTTTCCGCGCCGGCGGCGGTGGTCACCAGCACCTTGGCGTCGCAATTGTCCAGCCGGTAGCGCAGCGCGTCGACGCCGAACAGCGAGGCCAGCGGCACGGCGATGGCGCCGAGCTTGTAGACCGCGATATGCGAAAACGCCGTCTGCGGCGATTGCGGCAGCATCAGCGCCACCCGGTCCGCGCGCCCGACGCCGAGGCCGCGCAGCACGTTGGCGAGCCGGTTGGCCGCGCGGCGCAGGTCCTCGTAGCTGTGGGTCTCGTGCCGGCCGTCATGCAGCCTGTGGATCAGCGCGATCCGGTCGGGCTCGGCCGCCGCCCAGCGGTCGCAGACGTCGGCGGCGATGTTGTAGCGCGCGGGGATGTTCCAGCGGAAACCGGCGACGAGCCCGGCATAGTCGGATGCGGTGGGCAGCATGAACGGCCTTCTCTGTGTCGCATTGTGCGCCGCAACTTAACCAGATGCACAGGGAAGAGGCAATTGGGGAGGGAAGCAAAGGGCGTGGGGCGGTTTCAGCTGGCAACCTTAATAACAACCACGCGCGATCCTTCACGAGGTTCAGTGCCTCGTCGCGAAACGGCCGTTGGCAGGGAGAAAAATCTCAACAGCTGGATTGTTGTCAAACGGCATTTGAAATTTTGGTGCCGAGTTTGTGGGCCATAAGACGGAAAAAACCGTTCACAACACCTTTTGAAGCACTTACGACTGCTGCAAAATTCGTTGTGTTACGAAATTGGACCCAAATGTCGCACGACATAGTTTGTGTCGGAAAATTCTCCCACAACAGAGTTTGTGTTGCAAAATTTAAGAAATTTATTACACAAATAAGCAGCCACGATCAAAATAGGAGCTGCGCAATGCCGGTCAATATCGAATCCTATGACCTCAGCAACCTAGTCGACTATCACTATGGGCGTTTTCCTCCTAGCCAGCTCGATCTTGCTCGCTTGATAGAACCCCTAGCAAAGGCACAAGACGCGATCTCACGCTACGATCAAATGCTCCTGTCACTTCCAAACAGCGAGCTTCTCTTGGCCCCGCTTCGCCAAAACGAAGCAGTTATCTCTTCTCGGATGGAGGGGACAATTTCAACCGTCGATGAGGTCATGATCTACGAGGCGGAAAGCGAAGACGATGGGACATCACGGCCCGCACGGGATGATGTCGTTGAGGTGGCTCTCTACAGCCATGTTTTACGCCGCGCCCAAACCGCTGTTGCCAAAGGTGATCCAATTAACGAGGGGCTTATCAAGAACGCGCATCGTGTTCTTTTAAGCTTTGGCCGCGGTGCAAGCAAATCTCCAGGTCAATATAAATCAGAACAAAACTATGTCGGCGACGACAGAAGAAAAATAATTTATTTCAAGCCGATCAGCCCCCTGCATCTTCAACCCGCCATGCAGGACCTCTTGACGTTCATTGAGACGTCCACAATGCTACATCTGTTTAAGGTTGCTATTGCGCATGTCGAATTCGAAGCACTACATCCGTTCAACGATGGGAATGGACGTATCGGCCGGCTGCTCATAACGTTGTTGCTGTGGAAATTCGGCCTAATTCACAAACCCCATTTCTACGTCAGTGCGTTTTTCGAGACCCACAAGGAAGCATACATCGAATTGATGCGTGCTGTCTCGCGCGATGATGACTGGACCGCTTGGACGGCATTCTTCCTGGAAGCCATCGCCGAGCAGGCCGAGAGCAATCTTCAAACAGCGAAGAAAATCACGACCCTTTACGACGACATGAAAGAACCGTTTCGGGAAATGTCCGGTTCGAAATGGCACATCGCGGCCCAAGACAGCATATTTGAGAATCCGATTTTCAAGAACAGTCATCTGATCAAGCGCTCGGGCATGCCCAAGCACGTGGCCACTCGGATCACAAAGCTTTTGCACGAAGGCGGCTTGTTGCGAGAAATCCGTCCCGCGAGCGGCCGCAGGGGCGCACTCTACATGTTCGAGCCGCTGATGGAAATCGTTAGAGCTTGACCGGAGGTCTGATATCGCGGGAACACCAATCCAATTGAAGAGCGTTCTCACCACCCCTGGAGCCCCCATGCGTATCGTCAAAATTCTGCTGATCGGGGTGGGTTCTGCGTGGTGCGCGGCGGTGCTGGGGGCGTGGGGCTGGCTGCTGGCGATGGGCTGCGGCATGAACCCGACGGGCTGCCAGCGCTTTCCCATGCCCTGGGAGGATCCCGAGCTGGCCGCCGTCATGCTGCTTCTGCTGCTCATTGGCGGCGCGATGATCGGCGCGGGCTGGCGGCAGCGCAGGGGCTGAACCGGTCCGGCAAGCGCGCACCCTGTTCAAGCTTGCCGCGGGAATGGGGCCAGTCGGGAATGGGCCACCGTCCCGGCATGGCGCCGATGCTTCGAGACGCCCGGCTTGCGCCGGGCTCCTCAGCATGACGCTGGGGGAGGATGACGCTGGAGGGAGGAAAACTCTTAAGAATATCAATACGATGACGTCATCATGTTGATATTCTGATAAAATCACCACCCACTCAACGTCATGTTGAGGAGCGCCACCTGGCGCGTCTCGAAGCATCGGCCGCATGTCGGGAAGACGACACACCCTTGGGAAGGCGGCCCCGACGGCGGGAGCCGGCAGCGCTTCACGCACCGTATCATTCCCGCGCAGGCGGGAATCCAGCCACCACCTGGCTGAATTGAGTTACTCAGTCTTAAGTCCACGGAGGTCTGGATTCCCGACCCGGGCTTCGCCCTCTCGGGAATGGCACCGGGCGCGAAACGCCAGGACAGCGCCACCACCCGTTCCGGAAACCATCCGCGCGTCACGCCACGGCCGTCTCCGGAAGCTTCGCGCCGGCGGGCAGCATGAAGCCGTCGAAGAAGCGCGCGAGCACATCAAAGGCGTCGATCGGCAGCACGTGGGCGACATACTGGTCCGGCCGGACGATCAGCAGGCAGCCTTCCGCGCGGTCGATGCCGCGCAACTCGAAAATGTCGCGGTCGTTTTTCAAATCCGGGCAGAGCATCTTTTCATAGTCGATGAGTCCCAGCCGTCCCTTGCGCGGCAGCAGGAAGGCCGGCATGGCCTCGAGCGCCAGCGCGTGCCGGTCCTGCTGGAAGACCGCGCGCACGTCGATGACACTGTCGATATCCGCGTCTTTCGCGGTGTACCGGCGCACGGGCGAGTCCGGCGCCTCATCGAGAAAGCGGCACAGCGCGCGGATCGCCGAGTTTTCGGCCGCCGGGTCCTCGTCGGGGCTGAAGGCATAGAGATGCCAGCGCGTGTCGGCGCTCACCGTGTGGCCCAGCTCGATGGTCTTGGCGTCGGCCAGCCGGACGACGGGCGCGGAATGAAACCGCGTGCCGATCTCAAATCCTTGCGCCAGCGCTTGCCAGCGCGCCTCGCCGGTCAGCACGGAAGGGCGGTAGGTCACCGACACGCCGGCGGTCGAGCGGCCGTGCTCG
Organism: Breoghania sp. L-A4; assembly: GCF_003432385.1. Lineage (NCBI taxonomy): Bacteria > Pseudomonadati > Pseudomonadota > Alphaproteobacteria > Hyphomicrobiales > Stappiaceae > Breoghania > Breoghania sp. L-A4. The sequence continues at coordinate 4,991,815 of NZ_CP031841.1, forward strand.
ATGAAATAGCGCTGGAATTTCGGCGCCGCGCCGTCCGCGCCGTCGCCGGCTTCCGGCGGCTCGCTCATGATCCGCGACCACTCCCGGTCGAAATCGATCAGATCGCTCGCCACCGCCTGGCGCTCGGCGGAATAGCTGTGCAGGATTTCTGGCGGGCAGCGCCCCTGCAGCACGGAGACCAGCTTCCAGCCCAGATTGAAGGCGTCGCCCATCGACACGTTCATCCCTGCCCGGCCTTCGGGCTGTGGGTATGGCAGGCGTCGCCGGCGATGAACACATGCGGCAGGCGGGCATCGATATCGTCCTGCGGCACGTCGTCGAACTTGTCGGTCAGGCGCTGGCCGATCTCGTAGACCGACCACCACACCACCTCCTGCACCGACAGCGCATAGGGGCGAAAAATCCGCTGGGCGGCGGCGATCAGCCGGTCGATGGTGATGTTGCGGCTCGCCACCCGTTCGTCCGCGCCGAGCTTGTCGAGCTCGATGTAGAGGCGCGTGAGATAGCCGCCCTCGCGCGGGATGATGATGATGTTGCCCTCGCCGGCCGACTGGATCAGCGTCTTGCAGCGGATGTCGGGAAAATCCGTGGTCGCCAGCACGTCCATGACGCCCCAGGCCTGATTGGCCGAATCGCCCACAAGCTCGCGGCCGATGGCCGTGCGCACGGCGCTGCGCGCACCGTCGCAGCCGACCACATAGCGCGCACGCACGGTGAGCCGCTCGCCCGCGCGGCCCGGATCCACCCGCTCGAGCGTCGCGGTCACCGGATGCGCGCCGCCCGCCGGATCCACGCTCAGTTCAACGAGTTGCAGCGAATAGTCGGGCTCCAGCCGCGTGGGCGAGCGCCGCATGACGTCGAGATACATGTCGTGCACGCGCGCCTGGTTGAGGATCGTGTGTGGCATCTCTGACAACCCGTCCTCCACGTCCTGGATGCGACCGTTGCGGATGATATGGTCGGGCTGTTCCGGATCCGGCTTCCAGAAGGTCGTCTCGTTGACCCAGTAGCCCTGCTTCATCACCGTGTCGGCGAAGCCGAAGGCGTTGAACATTTCCATCGACCGGCAGGAGATTCCGTCGGCCTGGCCCTTTTCCATCGGCCCCGCGCGGCGCTCGACGATCCGCGTGGTGATGTCGGGGAAGGCGGAAAGCTGGGCTGCCAGCGTCAGTCCCGCGGGGCCCGAGCCGACGATCAGCACATCCACCGCATCGGGGAGGTCCGCGCCGTCACGGCCGGGCGCTGCGTCGGAGACTTCCGGATCGCCGGGGCGGAACCCGTTCAGGTGATACTGCATGGTCGACCTCCCATGGGACAAAATTAATAAGTTGACTTACTTTATGCGGCGTGGCGTCGAGGGCGTCAATAAAAAAGTATGTGTCCTTACTGAATCTGAGTATGTTTGGGACATCCGCCGGCGAGTTCGGCTTCGGACCAATCACGAGGTTTCATGAGCGCGAGCTCCAGAATGCCGGGACATCTGATCCGGCGATTGCATCAGGTCTCCACGCATGTGTTCGTGCAGCGGGTGCGCGAGGCCGGGTTCGACCTGACGCCGGTGCAATTCGCCGCGCTGGACGCGCTGCGCCACAGCCCCGGCATCGACCAGGCGGGCCTGGCGCAGGCCATCGGCAAGGACCGCGCGACGGTGGGCGCCGTGGCCGACCGGCTGGAGCAGAAGGGGCTTGTGAGCCGCACCGTCAGCCAACGCGACAAGCGCGCGCGCGAACTGGTCATCACGAACGAAGGCGCGGCGATCGTCGCGACGCTTCTTCCCATTGTGGAAAAGCTTCAAAAGGAGATCCTGCCCGGCCTCGATGAGGCCGAATACCAGCAGTTCATCGCCCTGGCCGCGAAGGCCGCCAACGTCACAATCGAGGATTGAGCACGCCTAGCGGAACATCGCCTGCGGGATCACCAGCGCAATCTGCGGAAACAGCACGATCAGCAGCAGGCATACCGCCATCGCGCACCAGAACGGCAGCACGCCGCGAAAGATCGTCGCCATGGGCACATCCCGGGCGACGCTCTTGACCACGAAGACGTTCAGCCCCACCGGCGGCGTGATCATACCCATCTCGATCACAATCACCGCGATCACGCCGAACCAGATCGGATCGAATCCGACCGCAATGATAATCGGAAAGAAGATCGGGATCGTCACGACCAGCATTGCCAGCCCGTCCATGAACATCCCCAGCACCAGATAGGCGAGCACGACCAGCAGCAGCACACCGTAGGGCCCGAGCCCGGCGGACATCATTGCCTCGCCGAGGGTTGCCGGCAGTTGGGTCAGCGCGAGGAAGGGATTGAGTACGCTGGCGCCGATGATGATGAGATAGAGCATCGCGGTCGTGCGCACGGTGTCGGCGACGGCCTTGCCGGCGAGCGCCCGGTCGAGCTTTCCCGCCGCCACCGCCATGATGATCACCAGCCCCGCGCCCACGCCCGCGGCCTCCACCGGCGTGAACACGCCGAGATAGATGCCGCCGATCGAGACGATGATCACGGTGATCAGCGGCAGAGCGCGCGCGAGCGCCAGAAAGCGCTCAGGCAGCGGCACGCCGGGTCCACGCGGTCCGGCGGCGGGGTCGACGAGGGTCACGAGCGTGATGGCGGCCATGAAGCACGCGGTCAGCAAAAGCCCCGGCAGAATGCCCGCCATGAACAGTTGGCCGATGCTTTCCTCCGTCAGGATCGCGTAGATCACGAAGCCGGTCGACGGCGGGATCAGAAAGCCCAGGGTGCCACCCGCCGCGACCGCGCCGGTGGCCAGGGCGTCCGAATAGCCGAACCGCTTCATTTCCGGCAGCGCCACCCGCCCGATGGTCACCGCGGTGGCGACCGAGGAGCCGCTGACGGCGGCAAACGCCGCGCAGCCGACGATCGACGCCGAGGCGAGGCCGCCGCGCAGCCATCCGACCCAGGCAAAGGCGGCCTCGTAGAGGCGACGGCTGAAGCCCGCGGCCGAGGCGATGTTGCCCATCAGGATGAACAGCGGGACCACGGTCAGCGAGTAATTCGCGGTCGCGGAAAACGTCTCGGTGACCAGCAGCGCGTTGGCGGAGCGACTGCCGTTCAGAATCAGAGTGCCGAAGTAGCCGGCCGCCAGCATGGCCATGCCCACCGGCATGCGCAGGATCATCAGGACGAACATCGCCCCCAGACCGCCGAGCCCGATCGCGAAATCACTCATTCCGGCTCACTCCGGCACGTAGGACATCGGCGAGCTGCAGCGCGAGGACAAGCGCGTAAAGCGCCGCGCCGAGCGCCAGAAGCCCGTAGAACGGCCACAGCGGAATGGCGAGCATATTTGTGGCGTCGCCGAATTCGGCGGCGTCGCGCAGCTTGGCCCAGGTGCGCCAGGCAAGCAGCGACAGCAGGTAGATCGAGATCCCGCGCGCCAGGATGTCGCCCAGGAATCGTCCGGTCGCGCCGATGGCGTTGTCGAACACATCGACGCGCACATGGTCTTCGCGCTGCGCCGCCGACGGCATCGCCAGCATCACAAGCGCGACGGAAACCAGTTCGATGATCTCGTTGCCACCGAGAATGGGGGCGGAAAAGACATAGCGCATGATGACCCCGGCGAAGGTCGCGATCAGCAGGATCGCCAGCGCGATCGAGGAAAGCAGGGTCAGGGCGCGCACGGCCCATTCGACGGGTGTCGAATGGGCCAGACCGCGCGAGGGTCGCGCGGTCTCGTCAGTCATCTTTCAGAGCGCTGACGTAGGCCGAGGCCTCGAGCCCGTTCGCATCGGCCTCGGCGATCACGGTTTCCACCACCGAAGCGGAGGCCGCGTTGAATTTCTCGGCTTCCTCAGGCGCCAGCGTGATCAGCTCCTTGCCGTCGGTTGCCACGAAATCGGCGATCGCCTTATCAGCGATGCGCAACCACGCCGCGTTGCCGTCGAGCGCCGCCTGGCGGCCCGCATCGAGAACGACCTTCTGCTGCGCCTCGATCAGGTCCTTGAAACCGTCGCGATTCATGATCAGGAAGAAGCTGGAGATCGTGGTGTCCATGCCCTGGGTGATGTATTTCGTGACTTCCTTCAGCCGGAACGCGCCAAGGGTGGTGGCGTCGATCATGGCGCCGTCGATCACCCCGGTCTGCATGGCGTTGTAGATCGCCGGGGCGGGCATCGACACGGGCGCGGCACCCCAGGCTTCGATTACCAGCCCTGCGTTGCGCGAGGGAACCCGGATCTTGAGCCCCTTGAGATCGTCGAGGCTGCGCACCGGCTTGTCCGCCATGAACAGCAGATTGGGGGCGTTGTTCCAAAGTCCCAACAGCACCACGCGGCGGTATTCGCCCGAGAGCTTGTCGAGATTGGCCAGCACCCTGGCGGTGCCGGTCTCGGCATCGATGACGCCGGGAAGTTCGCTCAGAAGAGTTTTCGGGAAGGTTGACGCCGTGTAGCCGGGCAGGCTGAAGACGATGTCGGCGACGCCGTCGACCGCGCGGTTGTATTGCTCCGCCGGTCCAGGACCGAGCTCGCCGCCCATGAAGAGGCTTACGGTGACCGCGCCGTTGGTCGCCTCGGAAATGGTCTTGGCGAAGGGCTTGTACGTCGTATCGACAACGAAATGGGTGGGCGGCTGGAAATCGGCCAGCTTCAACTCGGTCGCCTGCGCCATCGGCGCGACCAGCATCAGTGTGGCGGTCAGCCCGCCAGTCAGAGTCTTCACAATCATCCTCATCTCCTCCCGTATCCTTTGTTCACCGGGTCCCGCGCGAGGGCCCCGCTCCTTCGTGCGCGCTCCACAATGTGCAATGGACGCAGCCTTCCGATCGGCGGTCTGTGAAAAAGGCCGCTAACCGGTGCGCCGCCTCCAGCCCTGCGAAAAGGGATCCCGCGACAGCGGCCGTCCGACGCACATCGCATCTCGATCGTCTCGCATCCGCCCGTTTCCCCGGAGGCCATGTCGGGAACGCGCTGCCCGCTCATGCGACAAATTTGATAAGTTGACATATCATAAGCATGGAATTCGGCCGGCGGTCAATTCAAAAGTATGTACAGATATCAATTTGCGTGACGCGGCACAGGCCCGGCGTCACGGGCGTATCCGGCCACACGGAGACTGTCGACGCGGCGGATTGCCGGCGGTCGTGCCCTGCCCTTCGGGCGGGATGGGTTTCCCGATTGCCGTTAAGGAGGTCTTCTAAGGCTTCACCGCCGGAACCGGCTCAGCTGCTGTCTGCTCGCCCTCCGTCGCCGGGCCGGCGAGCACCAGCGACCAGAAGACCTTATATTTGTTGCCCGGCGCGTAAGCCGTCGCGATGCCCATGCGGGTGACGTCGGCATGGCGCATGTTGGCATCGTGGCGCGGAGATCCACGCCAGCCGGAAAAGGCGTCGGCCAGCGTGTGATAGCCGGCCGAGACATTCTCGACAGCGGGACCGGCGGGATATCCGGCGCGGTCGAGCCGCGCGCGCACCAGGTTTCCACGCTCCAGCGACACATCTACCTGGCCCTTTTCCGCCATGGCGCGGGCCTGGCTGTGCGCGACCCGCTGCAAGGCCGCGTCGGCCTGCAGCAGCGGCAACCCCTTGTTGCGGCGGTACCCGTTGATCATGGCGACGGCCGCCTCCGTGTCGATTTCCGCATCGCGCTCGGCGAGATCGACATAGAACGACGGACCTCCCGCATCGCGCGGGCCGCAGGCGGCCAGGGCAAGAGGCAGGCCGAGAAACAGCGCGGTTGCGGCGCGGCGAGCGATGATTGTCATGGGATTGTTCCTCACCGGCCGTCTCCGTCGCCCGCGTCCTGCGAACCTTCATCACCGGAAACGTCGTCCTTCGTCGCCGCACCGGGCGGCGTCGCCGCGACTGGCTTGCGGGCGGCCGCAGTCTCCGCAGGCGCCGGTCGCGCGGCCCGTCCGCCGCGGCCCATCACGGCCTCCAGCCGATCCATGTCGCGCAAATGAATATCCTGCTGCGGGAAGGGAATCTCGATGCCCGCCTCGCGGAAACGTCGGATGATGTCGAACCGTATCTCGGACTTGACGATCAGCGACTGGTCGATATTGGCGAGATAGGCGCGCAGTTCGAAATCCAGCGAGCTCGCGCCGAACTCCATGAAGAACACCTGCGGCGCCGGATAGGCGAGCAGCTGTTTGGTGTCGCTGGCGACCTCCATGAGAATGTCGCGCACCTGTTCAGGATCCGAGGCGTAGCTCACGCCGATGGGAATGATGATGCGGCCGGTCGTGTCGTGGTGCATCCAGTTCTTGACCACACCGGATATCAGGTCGGAGTTCGGCACGATCACGGTCTGGCGGTCGAAGGTCTCGATTTCCGTCGCCCGCACGTTGATGCGCCGGACGAACCCTTGTTCGGCGCCCACCACGATCCAGTCGCCCACCTTGATCGGACGCTCGGCGAGCAGGATCAGGCCGGAGACGAAGTTGTTGACGATCGACTGCAGGCCGAAGCCGATACCGACGGAAAGCGCGCCCGCGACGATGGCGACATTCTGCAGGTCCAGGCCCATGAAGGTGAAGGCCGCCATGGCGGCGATGATCACGCCGATGTAGCCGAAGGTGGTGCGGATGGAGGTTTTCAGACCCACGTCCAGCCGCGTGTGCGGCAGATAGCGGTTTTCCAGCCAGCGCTGCATAGCGCGCGTCGCGGTCAGCCCGACCACGAAGATCGCCAGCCCGATGACGATGTCCGACAGCGCGAAGGTGAAGGAGCCGACCTGGAAGCCGAACATCGCCTGGCGCAACAGGCTGGTGATATCGGTCGTGTTCACGCCCCAGGGCGCCAGCACGGAAACCACGGCGCCGACGATCAGCAGGATGCGCACGACGCCCGACAGCAGCACGCCGATCTGTTCGACCGCGTTGCCGCTAATCGCAAGACTCTCGGTCAGTCCGCGACCCACCGGCGCGTCGGCACGGAAGGCCGCCGCCGCCACGTCGTCGGTGAAGATCAGCAGCAGATGCAAAAGCCCCAGCACCGAGGCGCTCCAAACGATCTGCTCGGTGATGAACCAGGAGAACTGGATGTAGCCGAACACGGGCGCGGCCAGAGACACAAGGGCGGCGAGCCAGTACACCGGCATCAGCCAGCGCCACAGGAAATTCAGCCCCGATGCGCCCGCGGCATCCTCCTCCTCGCGCGCCGGTTCCGCCGCGACGATCCTGAGCGCCGCCATGCTCAGCAGCGCCACGGCGATGGAGATGACGGCCGCGATGGCATCCGAGGATTCAACCGGGACGCGCAGCACCTCGTCGATGCCGTCGGCAAAAAGTCCCAGGCCAAAGACCACGCCGCCAAGAAACACCAGTTTCATCAGCCCGTCGGCGCGCGCATCCGAAAGCGGAATCAGCCGCCAGCCCGGCTTCTTGGGCGCGATCACCGCCCAGCCCAGCCCCTGGGCGAAGGCGAACATCAATAGCCCGCGGAAAATCGCCCGCAACGCCATGCCGATGCGCTCGGGCATCAGCTCGAAAACATCGAGCCCGCGGTAGAGCACGACCATGGTGATAACGGGTACGACAACGGCGAGAAAGGTGATGGCGACCGCGGCGCCCGAGCGCGCAACGGGCGTCGGGTCGGCGACGTCTCCATCGCGCGCCGCGCGTTCCAGCAGCACATGGCGAACCGGCCACACCAGAATCACGGAGGCGATCAGCGCGCCGAAGACGAAGAGCACAGCCCAGCCGCCGGCCCTGGAATAGATCAGGCTGAACCAGTCCTGCACCAGCAGCCGCAGGGCTGTCACTGTGGCCGGCGTGTCGGTGGCCACCCGCAGCCACAGGCCGGGATCGAGAATGCTCGAGGACGGCGTCAGCAGCCGGCGCGTGAGCTGACCACGTCGCACATCGGAGATCCGCGTGATCATCTCTTCCGCGCGCAGTTGCACCACCTGCACCTGCTTCAGCGCTCCAGTGAGCGTGGCCAGCAGCGCGCGCTGCTCGGCGAGTTGCGCGCGCACCTCCTCGGTTTCGGCTTCCGCGCCGGCTTCCGCCGGCGCCAGTTCGGCAACCTTGCGCTCCACCGCCTTGACCCGCGGCTGCAGGCTGCGAGCCGTGTCCTCGGCGGCGGCTTTCACCGCTTCGGCGCGACTGCGCAGGTCGTCGAGGATCGGACGGCCGATGCCGGGCCGTTTCAGCGCCGCGTCGATCTGCTCAAAGGTGACCGTCCAGGCGTCCAGCTTCGCGTGAACCTGAGCCGCGCGCTCCTGGTCGCCGAGCGTGTCGGAGCCGCCGGGCAGGCGCACCGCGTCGCGCAGGGTCGGCAGCGGACCCGCGACCGGCGGCGCATCGGTGGCTGTGACGGGGGATGCTGCGTCGTTCGACCCGGTACCCGGCGCCGCATCAGAGGACGCATCCGATGTCGGGCCGGCCGGATTTGCCGCCTTGGGCGCGTCCTGCGGCGGCAGGGCCTGGTTCAGGATGCGGCCCACCACGCCGGGCACAGGCTGCGTTTCGGTTGCCTGCTCGCTTGCGGGCTGGGCCAGGGCATTCAGAGCGCCCGCCCAGTCGCGGCCGGTCCCCGCAGTGATTCCGGCCAGCACCGCGATTCCGACCACGGCCGCGGCCAACGGTCCGGTCACGGCGCGGCGAAAATTTCGAATTCGGCGCTTCACGATCGCAGGCTCTCTTGAACGGTCCGCACGCGATTGCGTCCGGGGACACGGGATCCGGCGCGCCTCCGGCGGGCAAACGTCCGGGGCGCGTCGGACAAGATCCCGATGGGCGCGGGCCCTTGCCTGAATAGCGCAGAAACTGACATAGCGTAAACCTGAAGCGTCGGTCGCCCCGCGCGGGGTTGGATCCGGGCGCGAATCCGGCCCCGATGTGCCAACACATTGTGGCGCCGACGCGGCGGGCCGGAGCGACACCATCTCGCGCCGTTGCCGGCGCGGGGTGGGCCTACGGTTCGTTCTGGCGGCACGCTCCGCAAAGGCGCGGCGCCGGCGCTAGTTCATCGCCTTCGCGGCCGGATCCTCGGGCGGCGGCGTCAGCGCGCGGCTCATCTCGTCGTGCCCGACGACGCCCTTGAGCTCGCCCTTGTCGCCGAGAACGGCGATCGGATAGTCGCTTTCCAGCGACGCCGGCAGTACGTTTTCCAGCGTGTCCTCGGGCCCGAAGTGGGGTGCCTCGACGGCGATATCCGACATGGTCACGGCCCGGTCGTTGCCCGCGATCGCCTGCTCCACGGCCTCCTGGGTGACAACGCCATGATAGATGTCGTCCGCCACGTAATAGCCGAAATCCTTGCCCGTGCGCCGCATCTCGTCCAGCGCGCGGTCCAGATTGTCGGTGGTGATGCGGTGGGCCGGCGGCTTCATCACCACGTCCACGGTCAGCACCCGGGCGCGGTTGACGTCACGCACGAAGGCGCGCACGTAGTCGTCGGCCGGGTTGAGCAGGATCTCAGGCGGCGTACCGACCTGGATCAGCTCGCCGTCCTTGAGAATGGCGATGCGGTCGCCGATCCGCAGCGCCTCGTCGAGATCGTGGGTGATGAAGACGATGGTCTTGTGCAGCTTCTCCTGCAATTCGATCAACTGGTCCTGCATCTGACTGCGGATCAGCGGGTCGAGCGCGGAGAACGCCTCGTCCATCAGCAGGATATCGCCGTCGGTCGCCAGCGCCCGTGCGAGGCCGACGCGCTGCTGCATGCCGCCTGAAAGCTGGCTGGGATACTGGTCCTCGTAACCCGCCAGCCCGACGCTCTCGATCCACTTCCGCGCGGTCTCCTGCCGTTCCGCCTTCGGCACCTTCTGGACCTCGAGGCCGAAGGCCACGTTGTCGATGACAGTGCGGTGCGGCAGAAGGCCGAAGCGCTGGAACACCATGCCCATGCGGTGACGCCGGAAGGCCACCAGCTCGCTGGTCTGGAACTTCATAATGTCGGTGCCGTCGACCTCGATGGCGCCGTCGGTGGGATCGATCAGCCGGTTGAAGTGGCGGATCAGCGTGGACTTGCCGGAGCCCGACAGGCCCATAATGACGAAGATCTCGCCCTGCTCGATGCTGAGCGAGACATCGTGCAGGCCGAGCGTGTGGCCGGTTTCGGCCAGCAGCTCGTCCTTGCCCATGCCGGCCTTGACCAACGGCAGCGCCTTTTCCGGCGCCGAACCGAAGATCTTGGTCACATTCTTGATTTCAATCAGGGACATCTCAACCAGCCACCTTGCGGAACTTCTGCATCCTCTGGCCGACAGCCTGGGTGATGCGGTCGAAGATGATCGCCAGAATCACGATGGCGATGCCGCCGATCAGTCCCTGCCCGGAATCGTTGCGCTGGAGACCCAGCAGCACCGTTTCGCCGACACCGCGCGCGCCGATCATCGAGGCGATCACCACCATCGCCAGGGCCATCATCATGGTCTGGTTGACGCCCTGCATGATGGAGGGCAAGGCGAGCGGAATCTGTACGCTCTTGAGGATCTGCCAGCGCGTCGAGCCGAAGGCGCGCGCGGCTTCCACGACTTCGGTGTCCACCATGCGGATGCCCAGATCGGTGAGGCGGATCAGAGGCGGCGCGGCGTAGATCACCGTCGCCAGGATCGCCGGCACCTTGCCGAGCCCGAACAGCATCGCCGCCGGGATCAGGTAGACGAAGCTCGGGATGGTCTGCATCAGATCGAGCACGGGGTTCAGCGCGGTGCGAAATCGCAGCGAACGGGCGGCCAGCACGCCGAGCGGCACGCCGATCACCAGCGACAGGAACACCGAGACCAGCATGATCGCGATGGTCTGCATGGCCTGCTCCCACAGTCCCAGCGAGCCAATGAACCACAGCCCCGCGACCATACCGAACGACATGAAGAGCCGGCGGCTTGCGGCATAGGCCAGAAGCCCGACGACCAGCAGGATGACGATCGGATCCGCGCTGCGCAAGAGCTGCTCAAGGGCCACCAGCAACGTCAGGATCGAATTGGAAAAGGCTTCGAAGCCGTCCCCGTAGTTGATCACCAGAAAATCGACGAACGTGTTGGCCGCCTTGCGGATCGGGCGTCCGAAATCCAGAAACAGCGAAATTTCCATTGACGTCTCGTCCTTGCACGAAGGGCGGGACACGAACCTCGTCGCGCCCCGCCCAATCAATCACACTGCCGTGTGCCTCAGCCTTCCAGGCCAGCCATGACGCGTGCCGCCACCTCTTCCGGAACCCAGGTGGTCCAGACGTCGCGGCTGTTCTTCAGGAAGTCCTGAGCGGCATCGTCAGCCGTGCCGCCGGTGTCCTGCATGTAGGCCAACGCCCTGGAGACCATCGCGTTGGTCGTCTCGTAGGCGGTCAGGAACTCCACGAGCTTCGGCGCCTTGTCCGCGAAATCGGAGTTCGCGTAGACGTGCACCTTCGACAGCGGATAGGCCGTCGCCTCGGTCACCTTGGTCGGGTCGGTCTCGGCCGACAGCTTGTCCCAGATTTCCTTGTCGTAGGCCGGCTCTTCAAGCGCCACCACTTCGTCGCCGATCTTGCCGAGAACCCAGGTCGGACCCCAGTAATAGAAGACGATCGGCTTCTTGCGCTTGATCGAGGATTCGATCACCGCGGCCAGCGCGCCGCCGGTGCCCGGACGGAAGTTCACGAAATCGTCGAGCAAGCCGTAGGCGTTGAGCTTCTTGGTGTTGATGACCTCGCAGCCCCAGCCGGCGATGCAGTTGTAGAAGCGGCCCTTGCCCGGCTCTTCCGGATCGGCAAAGAGTTCCTTGTACTTCGGCAGGTCGGAGACCTTCTTCAGTCCCTTGGCCGGCGCGTCGTCGCCCTCGACCATGTATTTCGGCACGAACCAGGCCTGGGTCGCATCGGGGAAGTTGATTCCCAGATCCTGGAACTGGCCGGCAGCCGTCCCCTTGGCCAGCGCCTCGGTGACGTTGTCGGGCCAGATTTCCATGGTCACGTCGATGTCGCCGCGTGCCATGCCGTTGAGAAGCGGAATGGTCGAGCCGGGTATGACGTCCGTCGCGCAACCGTAGCCTTTTTCCAGAATGTAGCTGGCGAGCGCGGTGTGAAACGCGTTGGAATCCCAGTCCAGGCCGGCAAACACGACCGGGCGGTCGATTTCGCATGTCGGCTCGGCGGCGGCGGCCGACATCGTCGTCAGCGGCAAGGCCAGCGCAAGGCCGGCGAGCACATTAAAGAGTGGGCGCACGTGTCGTCTCCAATTCGATTGAAGCGATGCCCACGAAAACATCGGCGTTCTCGCGGCGAAACCGCTCCGGATTTCCGTTTGTTCGAGCCCATCCGCGCGAAACAAGGCCGTTTCTCGCGGATTTACTCTCTTGGCATGTACGGCCCTGCCGGTCCCGAAGGATCGTTTCGAGCGCGGATCAAGCAATCCACGGCACGCTCCCGAGTCCCTCAGGAGCGGAAGACACGCCAGACACCACACGCTCAGCGCACAGGCATCGAAATGGTTCAACACGACGGAAAACATCCCGGGAACCATCGAAGGCGCCATGAAAGGCGCCGGCAAGCGCTGCGTCTTGCATGAAATCCGTGCTCGAGTGTCGAGCAGGAAGCGGCCGCACCCAATCACGCGACGCCGGGAAGGCGTCACGGTATTTCATCTGATCATGATAGATTTTTTGACCGACAAGTCAACACAGAGCTGCGGTTGAAGGTGCGAAAACCCGGGACTCTTCAATATTCGTGAAAAAATAATCTATCCGACTACACGATGAAAAATAATTATTTCACCTTGAGAGAAAATTTCATTCATTCTTACTTATTCTCCTAGGCCCCGCACGCAAGATCTCGAATATGTCTTGACGCATACTGAAACTGTAACTTCGAGGGCAAGACAATCCGTGCCGATTCAAAGAAAATGCCGCTTCCGGGAGAACCGGGAGCGGCATGAAGCAAGCGGGGATGGCAAGGCCCGCGCGCCGTTCCCGGCGCGCCATTGTCAGCGTGCGGACGCATCCAGCACGTCGTCGAACGAGCGTAACCCGGCTTCCGGCGCGTTGACCAGAACCGCCATGTTGCCCGGCGCGTGCTGGTTCTTCCACATTTTCGTGTGCGCCTTGGGGATCTGCGCCCAGGGGAACACCTCGCTCATGCACGGGTCGATGCGGCGCTCGATCATCAGCTTGTTGGCGGCGGCGGCCTGTTTGAGATGCGCGAAATGCGATCCCTGGATGCGCTTTTGGTGCATCCAAACGTAGCGCGCATCAAAGGTGATGTTGAAGCCCGTGGTGCCGGCGCAGAACACCACCATGCCGCCGCGCTTGACCACGAATGTGGAAACCGGGAAGGTCTGCTCGCCCGGATGTTCGAAGACGAAGTCGACATTGACCCCTTGCCGGTGATGTCCCAGATCGCCTTGCCGAACTTGCGCACTTCGTTGAACCAGGTCTTGTATTCCTCGGAATTGACCTTCGGCAGCGGCCCCCAGCAGGAAAAATCCTTGCGGTTGATGACGCCCTTGGCGCCCAGGCTCATGACGAAGTCACGCTTGTCCTCTTCCGAGATGATCCCGATGGCGTTGGCGCCGGCCGCCGCGCACAGCTGGACGGCGAAGACGCCCAGTCCGCCGGAGGCGCCCCACACCAGCACGTTGTCGCCGGGCCTGATGATATGCGGACGATGCCCCCACAACATCCGGTAGGCGGTGGCCAGCGTCAGCGTGTAGCAGGCGCTTTCTTCCCACGTCAGATGCTGCGGCCGGTGCATCAGCTGGCGCGCCTGCACGCGGGCGAATTGCGCGAACGATCCGTCCGGCGTCTCGTAGCCCCAGATGCGCTGCGAGGGCGAGAACATCGGATCGCCGCCGTTGCACTCCTCGTCGTCGCCATCGTCCTGATTGCAGTGGATGACCACCTCGTCGCCGACCTTCCAGCGTCGCACCTTCGAGCCCACCGCCCAGACGATGCCCGAGGCGTCCGATCCCGCGATGTGATAGGGGCTCTTGTGGACGTCGAAGACGGAAATCGGCTCGCCCAGACCGGCCCAGATGCCGTTGTAGTTGACGCCGGCGGCCATCACCAGAACCAGCACCTCGTCGTCGGCGATCTCCCAGGTCGGCAGCACCTCGAGCTGCATGGCCTCTTCCGGCGGACCGTGCCGCTCGCGGCGGATCGCCCAGGCGTGCATCTTCGCCGGCACATGACCCAGCGGCGGGATCTCGCCGATGTCGTAGAGATCCTTGAGTTCGGCCTTGGGGACCGGACGTGTTTCTTCGGCTTCAACGATTGCTGACATGTTCCTTTTCCCGCGCTAGACGGACTCCCCCGCGCCATCCCCTCGTTATTTCACTCTTTCCGCGCGCCTTCGCGCGGCGGAAGGGTCAGGATGCGCCAATCAATAGTGCGATGCAATATGCGCCCCGCGCAAGAGGCAGGAATGGTCCTTTAGTCGCAACCATCGTAAAGCCGGGAGCCGCACACGGTCATAATCTTGCGTGGCCGTCACTCGCGGCCCGGCGGGAAAGATGGCAGAGATGGCATGCATTTGCCGAGAAATGGCGCGGAACGCGCCATAAATCAGTGTTTTCAAACGAATACGAAAAAACCCGGCGCGAAGGCCGGGTTTGATGCTGCATTGCAACGAAGTCCCGCCGGGAAACCCGGCGGGAACTCTTAGCTCAACCGGCGCGCACGCGCTGCAGGAAGGCGTCGACCTGGCCGTTGAGAAGCTGCGCGTCGCCCATCAGCTCGCTGGCCGATGTCTTGACGCCGCCGCTCATCGCGCCGGTCTCCGCCGCCGCATCGCGCACCATGATGATGGTCGAGCTGACCTGGTCGGTGCCACGCGCGGCTTCGGTCACGTTGCGGGCGATTTCCTGCACCGACATGCCCTGCTCCTCGGCCGCGGCCGCGATGGAGGAGGCCGTGTCGCGCATCACCGAAAGACGCGTGCTGATGTTCTCCACCGCTCCAATCGACTCGGTCGCCGCGTCGCGCATCTGCGCGATCTGCTCTTCGATCTGCTCGGTGGCGGTGGCGGTCTGGTTGGCAAGCGCCTTCACTTCGGAGGCAACGACCGCGAAGCCCTTGCCCATCTCGCCGGCCCGCGCCGCCTCGATGGTGGCGTTGAGCGCCAGCAGGTTGGTCTGCGCCGCGATCGCCTGGATCAACGCGATAACGTCGGAGATCCGCGAGACCACGTCGCGCAGCCGGCCGACCGAGCCGGTGGTGCGCTCCGCCTCGTTCGCCGCTTCCACGACCAGCTTCGAATTGCTTTCGAGCTGGCTGTTGATCTCCGTGACCGATGCCGAGAGCTGTTCGGCGGCGGCGGCCACGCTGTGCACGTTAGCGGACGCCTGCTCGGAGGCGCTGGAAACGTCGATCACCTGCCCGAGGTCGCATCCGCCAGGCCGGCCATCTGGTCGGCATTGCGGGTCAGCTGCTCGGCGGAGTTGCCGACGCGGCTGACGACGCTGCGAACGGTGCTTTCGAATTCCTCCACCAGCGCATTGAGATCCGCGGCGCGCTGACGCGCGGATTCCTCGTCGCGGGTCTTGGCCTCGGCTTCCATCTGCCGGTTTTCCGCCAGCTTGTCGCGGAACACCGTCAGGGTGCGGGCCAGGGCGCCGATCTCGTCGCCCCGCTCGCCATACTTGATCTCCGTGGTCAGATCGCCATCGGCGATGGCCTGGGTCTGCTCGGCGATGCCGCGAATGGGCCGCGCCACGCTGCGGTAGGAGAATACGGCGGCGCACAAGGCGACCACCAGCATGAAGACGCCGCTGCCGATGGCGATCGCGCTGACGCTGTCCAGGCGGCTCTGCTGATGTGCGTCGGCGGCGTTGACACTCGTTGTCACCGCGGCGCGTACGGCCTGTACCGCATCGCCAATTTCCTGCGCGCGCTGCTGCGGTTCGCCGGTCACCTCCAGGGTACGGGCCAGCTCGACCGTGTCGGGCCGTTCCATCAGCCCGATCTGCCGGCGCGCCAGTTCACTTTCCCACGCGGCCGCACGCTGTTCGGCGACGTTGAGCAGGTCCAGCTCCGGCCCGGCAATCTCCCGCAGGTCGGCCACGATCCCGGCGCGGCTCGTGACCGCCGCCTCGAAGGCATCGACGGCGCGGGTGTCGCCGGTCAGCAGGAACACGCGCACCGCGCCCTGGGCACGCGAGACCTGCAGCTCAAACGCGTTGATTTGCTCGAGCTCGTGCATGAGCTGGGTTTTCTGCCTGATCGAATTCTCGACGTCGGTGATCTCCCAGCTCGTCACGACGGCTGCGGCGGCGCTGGCGAAAAAGATGGCGGCGAAAATGAGGGTCAGTTTCGCCGTGACGGTCAGCTTGCGGGTCTTCATGGTCTATCGTGCCTTTCTTGGCAGGCGGCGGCATCACGACGTCAGGCGCGGGTGCGGCGCTCGAGCTCGGTCAGGTTCATCTCGAAGGTGACGGCGCCGATCGGCTTTCCGGTTGCCGCATCGGCAACAGAGACATTCACCTGGACGCGCCAGGTGTGGCTGTCCTCGTGCCACTCCGGCGCGTCGACGAACACCGCCTCGCCGCCCTTGAGGAACGTCTTTTGCCACTTGTCTTCGTCGCCCTGCCAGTAGTCGGAGGTCACCGAACTCTGGCCGACATTGAGACCCTTGTCGTCCATGAGAAAGATTTCGGAATACAGCCCCAGTGCCTGGGCCTGCTTGCGCAGCAGGAAAATCGATGCCGGATTGGACAGCGTGCGAGCGATCAGCGGCTGCTTTCCCGTTGCCTCGGTCTCCGCCCGCCACATCTTGTCGAGTTCGTCGATCTTGGCCGCGTCAAGACTTGCGTGGCGCGCGTTCTGCGCCTTGACCGAGATCTGAATCACATCGTCCATGACGATCTGGCGCAATGCGCCGATTACCGTATCGGTAAGCAACGCGCTCGCGTCCGGCGCCGGCGTTTCAGCCAGAGCGCCACTGTTCAGCGTGGCAAGTACCGCGACCGCCAGGCTGCCCTGTTTGAAATAGTTGTTCATGAAACTTGAAACCCACTCTGTATACTTTGACGAATTTGATATTCCACAGAACTTTCTCAAAGATTAACCACTCAATGCGCTACGTATTATACCGCACAGCAGCAAACTCGGAAAATTCCATGAGTTTTACCCTCCGGTTATATGAGCGGCATTGATATAAATACCATGGTTAATACCTGGACATGGCCCGGAAACGCTGAAACGGCGACACCCTTTGGGATATGCGCGGCGGCGCGAAGGGGCGGCCGGATGCGGTGGCGGCGGAAGACGCGCGCCTACGCCATCCGTCTTGATGACAGCGGCGCACAAACCCCGTAAAACAGGCTATATCGCACTGCATCATTGGCGGGAGGGAGGCAATCATGCTCGAAACGGGACGCGACAAGCCCTGGATTTTCCGCACCTACGCGGGCCACTCCACAGCCGGCGCGTCGAACGCGCTCTACCGGGCCAATCTGGCCCGCGGACAGACCGGCCTGTCGGTGGCCTTCGATCTGCCGACGCAGACCGGCTACGATCCCGACCATCCGCTGGCGCGCGGCGAGGTCGGCAAGGTCGGCGTACCGGTCGCCCATCTCGGCGACATGCGCGCGCTGTTTGCCGACATCCCGCTCGAGCGCATGAACACCTCGATGACCATCAACGCCACCGCTCCGTGGCTGCTGGCGCTCTACGCCGCGGTGGCAGACGAGCAGGGCGCCGACCGGTCGCTTCTCGCCGGCACCACCCAGAATGATCTCATCAAGGAATATCTCTCGCGCGGCACCTATGTCTTCCCGCCAGCGCCCTCGATGCGGCTGACCACCGACGTCATCGCCTGGACCTACCGCGAGATGCCCAGATGGAACCCGATGAACGTCTGCTCCTACCATCTGCAGGAAGCGGGCGCGACGCCGGTTCAGGAGCTGGCGTTCGCGCTCGCCAACGCCATCGCCGTGCTGGACGCGGCCAAGGCGGCGGGCGCCATTCCCGACGCCGACTTTCCCAAGGCGGTGGGGCGGATGTCGTTCTTCGTCAACGCGGGCATGCGGTTCGTCACCGAGCTTTGCAAGATGCGCGCCTTCACCGAGCTGTGGGACGAGATCTGCCGCACCCGTTACGGCGTGGAAGACGAACGCTACCGCCGCTTCCGCTATGGCGTGCAGGTGAACTCCCTGGGCCTCACCGAGCAGCAGCCGGAAAACAACGTCTACCGCATTCTCATCGAGATGTTGGCCGTGGTGCTGTCCAAGAACGCCCGCGCCCGCGCCGTGCAGCTTCCCGCCTGGAATGAGGCGCTCGGCCTGCCGCGTCCCTTCGACCAGCAGTGGTCACTACGCATGCAGCAGATCGTCGCCTTCGAGACCGATCTTCTGGACTACGGCGACCTGTTCGACGGCTCGCGCGAAGTCGAGGCGAAGGTCGAGGCCCTGAAGACCGAGGCTCGCGGGGAGCTGGAGCACATCGAGGCGATGGGCGGCGCGGTCGCGGCCGTGGAATCCAGCTACATGAAGCAGAAGCTGGTGGAATCCAACACCCGGCGGCTGGAGGCGATCGAGACAGGCGAGCAGATCGTCGTCGGCGTCAACAAATGGACCGACAGCGAGCCCTCGCCGCTCAGCCAGGGCGCGGATGGCGGCATTCTCACCATCGAGGGCCACGTCGAAGACGAGGCGCTGACAGCCCTCAAGGCGTGGCGCGAGGCCCGCGACGGCTCCGCCGTCGACGACGCGCTGCGGGCGCTGCGCGCCGCCGCCTCCAGCGGTGACAACATCATGGACCCGTCGATTGCCTGCGCCAAGGCCGGCGTCACCACCGGAGAATGGGGCGCCGCCTTGCGCGAGATCTTTGGCGAATACCGCGCGCCCACCGGAGTGGGCGTGCCGCGCGCCAGGACACCGGCGATCTCGACGCCGTCCGCCGCTCCGTCGACGCGGTGTCGCGAAAACTCGGACGCCGCCTAAAGTTCCTGGTCGGCAAGCCGGGACTCGACGGGCATTCCAACGGCGCCGAGCAGATCGCGGTCCGGGCACGGGATTGCGGGATGGAAGTGGTCTACGAGGGCATCCGCCTGACGCCAGCGCAGATCGTCAACGCAGCGCTGGAGGAAGGCGTGCACGCCGTCGGCCTGTCGATCCTCTCCGGCTCACATCTGGCGCTGGTCGCCGACGTGATGAGCCGCATGCAGGCGGCTGGGCTGGACGGGATTCCGGTGATCATCGGCGGCATCATCCCGCCCGAGGACGCCAAGACGCTGAAAGCGCTCGGCGTCGCCGCCGTCTACACGCCCAAGGATTTCCAGCTCACCGACATCATGGCCGACGTGGTGCGCATCGTCGACGCGCAGACAAGCCGGGCCGCTTAGGAAGCGCGGGCCGCCCGGCCGGTGATCCCGGGACGTCCACCTCACCGCGCCTGGGCGTGATACTCGGCGTTCGGCCGCATGTCGGTGGCCGACGCCACCCGGTTGGACATGTTGAAGAACGCGGCGACGCTCGCGATGTCCCAGATGCCGCGGTCGGAGAATCCGGCGTCGCGCAGGGCCTGGCGGTCGGCCTCGACGATGGCGTGCGGCGCTTCGGTCAGCTTGACGGCGAAATCCAGCATCGCCCGCCGGCGCGGCTCGAGATCGGCGACGCGATAGTTCATCACCATCAGCTCTCCCAGCTCCGGATCGCCCGAATACTGGCGCACCGCAGCGCCATGCGCGGTTAGGCAATAGTAACAGCGGTTGACCGACGAGACCGCAACCGCGATCATTTCCCGCTCCAGTTTCGACAGCTCCGAATCGCCGAGCATCAGGTCGTTGTACATGTCGGTGAAGGCGCGCAGTTTCACCTCATCGAAGGCATAGGCCTTCAGCACATTCGGGACCATGCCGAGTTTTTCTTCGCATTTTTTGAAATAGGCCGCGGTTTCCGCGCTCAGCGGTCCGCCATCCTCGAGCTCCAGCGCGATGACCGGCGCATCCATTTTCATTCCCCTTCTCCCCCGCGAGTGTCAGCCCTTGTCTACCCCCGCACGATATACCATTGTCATCCAACGATGGAATGCGTCGTGCGGTGCCAGCCACTGAACACGGCGCGACGGAATGCTCGGATTGCCGACTCTGACCGGAATTTCGCCCGGACGCGTCCGCGGATGTCCGTGCCGGTCTTGACCGGCACCACGATACGATCACACTGCGGCGACAACACCAGGGGCGGCGCGACCGCCACCTGAAACAAGGACTGCAAGGGATGCCAATCGTCAAGGAAGCCAAGAAGCAGCGCCTGATCGAAGCCTTGCACGAGCTGATCGCCAAGAGTGAGGACGCCGACGCGCTTTCCAGCTTCGTCGAGGCATTTTACCGCGACACCGTGGCCGAGGACATCGTGGTCTATTCGGCCGGCGAGCTCGCCGCCTTCGCCCGCGAGGCCTGGAGCGATTTCGCCAAGCATCCCTCCGACACCCACCGCATCGGCGTGTCCAATCCCAGTTTCCGGGTCGACGGCACCCGCCACAAGGCGGTGACGGTGGTCGAGATCGTCAACGACAACATGCCGTTCCTGGTGGATTCGGTGATGGGGAGCTGCAGGACGCCGGCTATGAAATCCTGCTGGTGCTGCATCCGATCCTCTATGCCGAGCGCTCGGCCAAGGGCAAACTGACGGTCTGCCACACCCGGCCGGTCGAGGACGCGCCCGGCATCCAGCGCGAGAGCATCATTCACATCCACGTGGCCCGCATCGAGGACGCGGACGAACGCGACGCGCTCGTCGAACGGCTCGATGGGCTGATGCGTGACATCCGCCAGACCGTGAATGACTGGAAGGCGATGCGCGAGCGCCTGGAAGCCGCGGTCACCGACTTCCGCACCTCCGCCCTGCCCATTCCCGCCGACGATCTGAACGTGGCGATCGAATTCCTCGAATGGATCAACGACGACAATTTCACCTTCCTGGGCATGCGCGAATATCATTTCCAGGACGGCGAGCTGATCGCCCAGAAGAAGTCCGGCCTCGGACTGCTCTCCAACCCGAACCTGCATGTGCTGCGCCGCGGCACCGAATTCGTCGCCATGACGCCGGAAATCCGCGCATTCATGATGCGGCCCGATCCGCTGATCGTCTCCAAGGCCAACGTCAAGAGCCGCATTCACCGCCGGGTGCACATGGACTACATCGGCGTGAAGCTGTTTGACGAGGCCAGCGGCGTCGCCGGCGAGCTGCGCATCGTCGGCCTCTTCGCCTCCACCACCTACACCCGCTCCGCCCGCATGATTCCCTACCTCCGCCGCAAGGTCGACGGCGTCATGGAGCGCTCCGGCTTCGACCCGAAGGGCCACTCGGGCCGCGCGCTGGCCATGGTGCTGGAAAGCTATCCGCGCGACGAGCTGTTCCAGATCGATGAGGAAGAGCTCTACGACAACGCCCGCGCCATTCTGAATCTCGAGGAACGGCCCCGGGTGCGCGTGCTGGCGCGTCGCGACAAGTTCGACCGCTTCGTCTCCATCCTCGTCTTCGTGCCGCGCGACCGCTACGCCACGCATGTGCGCATCGCGATCGGTCTGGCCCTCGCCCGGGCCTTCGACGGCCGTGTCTCCGCCTGGTACGTGACCTATCCCGAAGGCCCGCTCGTGCGGGTGCACTTCATCATCGGCCGCGACCAGGGCGTGACCCCGAACCCGCCCCAGGAGGACCTCGAGGCGACGGTTTCCGAGATCATCCGCACCTGGGCGGACACGCTGGCGGAAACGCTGGCGGCCCAGTTTGACGCGGGCGAGGCCAAGGCGCTGGGCGCGCGCTACGCGCACGCCTTCGAGGCGGGCTACAGGGAACTGTTTTCCGGCGAGACAGCGCTCGATGACATCGTCACCATCGAGAAGCTCGGCCCCGAACGCGACACCGCAATCAACTTCTACCGCCGGCCCACCGACGGCAACCACCGGCTGTCGCTGAAGGTCTATCACCATGAGACGCCGATCCCGCTGTCGGCCCGCGTGCCGATGCTCGAGAACATGGGCTTCAGCGTCATCGACGAGCGCACCTTCGCGGTAACCCCGCGCGACGGCGCGGTGGCCTATCTACACGAGCTGTCGCTGAAGACCGCGACCAATGAGCCGCTGGACATGGCGGGCGGCCTGATGGAGCGGCTGGAAGCTCTCTTCATGCGCGTCTGGCACGGTCAGGCGGAAAGCGACGGCTACAACGCCCTGGTGGTCTCCAGCGAACTGGGCTGGCGCGACATCGCGGTTGTCCGCGCCCTGTCGCGCTATCTGCGCCAGGCCGGCATCCATTATTCCGAAGACTACATGTGGGGCACGCTGGGGCGCTATCCCGCCACCACCGCCAGGCTGGTCGAACTGTTCCACACCCGCTTCGATCCCGAGAACGATCCTGCGCAGGCCATCGCCAATGCCGCGAAGATCGAGCAGTCGATCCTCGGCGATCTGGAGGAGGTCAGCAGCCTTGACGACGACCGCATCATCCGCCGCTTCCACAACGTCATCATGGCGATGTTGCGCACCAACTTCTTCCAGCCCGAAGCCGACGGCGGTCTGAAGGAAACCGTCGCCTTCAAGTTCGACCCGCAGCGCATCGACGACCTGCCGCAGCCGCGCCCGTTCCGCGAGATCTTTGTCTACAGTCCGCGCGTCGAGGGCGTGCACCTGCGCTTCGGCAAGGTGGCGCGCGGCGGATTGCGCTGGTCGGACCGGCCGCAGGATTTCCGCACCGAGGTACTGGGCCTGGTCAAGGCGCAGCAGGTCAAGAACGCCGTCATCGTGCCCGTCGGCGCCAAGGGCGGATTCGTGCCCAAGCACCTGCCGACGGAAGGCGGCCGCGAGGCGATCTTCGCCGAGGGCACCGCCACCTACAAGATCTTCATCAACTCGCTGCTCGACATCACCGACAATCTCGATGGCGACATGGTCATCCCGCCCAGCGCCGTTCGCCGGCTCGATGGCGACGATCCCTACCTTGTGGTCGCCGCCGACAAGGGCACGGCCACCTTCTCCGACACCGCCAACGCGATCTCGGAGGGCCGCGATTTCTGGCTCGGCGACGCCTTCGCCTCCGGTGGGTCCGCCGGCTACGACCACAAGAAAATGGCGATCACCGCCCGCGGCGGCTGGGAGGCGGTCAAGCGCCACTTCCGCGAGATGGACATCGACATCCAGAACCAGCCGTTCACCGTGGTCGGCGTGGGCGACATGTCCGGCGACGTCTTCGGCAACGGCATGCTGCTTTCGAAGAAGATCCGGCTGCTCGCGGCCTTCGACCACCGCGACATCTTCATCGATCCCGATCCCGACCCGGCCAGGAGCTGGGACGAGCGCAAGCGGCTGTTTGACATGGGCCGCTCGTCGTGGGCCGACTACAACCGGACCTGCATCTCGAAGGGCGGCGGGGTCTTTTCGCGCAGCGCCAAGTCGATCGAACTGACGCCCGAAATCCAGGACCTTCTGGGCCTGAAGAAGGCCAAGGCGGCGCCGCAGGAAATCATGACGGCGATCCTCGTCGCCCAGGCGGACCTGCTGTGGTTTGGCGGCATCGGCACCTACATCCGCGCCAGCCGCGAAAGCGACGCGGACGCCGGCGACCGCGCCAATGACGCCATCCGCGTCACCGCGCCGCAACTGCGTTGCAAGGTCATCGGCGAGGGCGCCAACCTGGGCATGACCCAGCGCGCGCGCATCGAGTACGCCCGCGCCGGAGGGCGCTGCAACTCCGACGCCATCGACAATTCCGCCGGCGTCAACTCCTCCGATATGGAGGTCAACATCAAGATTGCGCTCGGTGCCGCGGTGCGCTCGGGCCGTCTCGACACACCCAGACGCAACAAGCTGCTGGCCTCAATGACCGATGAGGTCGCGGATCTGGTATTGCGCAACAACTACCTGCAGACGCTGGCGATTTCGCTTTCCAAGCGGCGCGGGCTGGAGGATTTCGGCTACCAGATCCGGATGATGCAGCAACTCGAAGCCCAGGGCCTGCTCAACCGCGCGGTGGAGTTCCTGCCCGACGACCCGACGCTCGCCGAGATGGAAAAGGCCGGCGAGCCGCTGACCCGGCCGGAGATCGGCGTGCTGCTGGCCTACGCCAAGATTACCCTGTTCGACGATATTCTCGCCTCCTCGGTGCCCGACGACGCCTATCTCGCCAAGGAACTGTTCCGCTACTTCCCGCACAAGATGCAGCGCACCTACCACGACGAGATTGCCGTGCACCGGCTGCGCCGCGAGATCATTGCCACCATGGTCGCCAATTCGATGATCAACCGCGGCGGCCCGACGTTCCTCACCCGTCTGGGCGATCAGACCGGCGCGGGACTCGACGCCATCGCCCAGGCCTTCGTCACCGTGCGCGACGCCTACGATCTGACCGCCGTCAACGGCGAGATCGACGCGCTGGACACCAAGGTGCCCGGCGCCGTGCAGCTCGACCTCTATGCCGCCGTGCAATCCCTGGTGCAGGAGCAGGTGGTCTGGTTCCTGCGCAACATCACCTTCACCGACGGCATCGAGCCGGTGGTCAAGCGTTTTCACAAGGGCATCGAGCAGCTCTCGCCGCAACTCACCGACCTGCTGCCCGACGCCTCGCGCAAGCGCGTCGCCGGGCGGGCGCGCGCATGGACCGCCGCGGGCGTGCCGGCCATTCTGGCCAATCGAATCGCACGGCTGTCGATCGACGACATGACGCCGAACATCATCCTGATCGCGGAGACCAGCGGCAAGCCGCTGAAAAGCGTCGCCCCGGCCTTCTTCGACGTGTCCGATATCTTCGGCATCGGGCGGATCGATTCGCTGGCCCGCGAACTGACCATCCGGGACTACTACGACGGGCTGGCGCTCGACCGCGCCCGCAGCGTGCTTGCCGCCTCCCACCGGACCATCACCGCCCAGGTGCTCGCCTCGGGCGGCAAGACGGCGGCCGACTCGCTCAAGAAATGGCAATCGAAGAACAGCGATGCGGTTGAGCGCACCCGCCAGGCGGTCGGCGAAATCGTCGACAGCGACAGCCTGAGCGTCTCCAAGCTCTCCGTCGCCGCCAGCCTTCTGTCGGACCTCGCCAAGGGCTGATCGCCCCGGCACAAAACATCGGGGTCCGGCCGCCATGGCAGACAACACATCGCCGGAGACCGGCCGGGCGCGCGAACCCGGCCGGCCGCCGTTTCCCGGCAAGGCGGCCGTATTCGGCTGGATCCTGTTCGACTGGGCGTCGCAGCCCTATTTCACGCTGGTCACCACCTTCGTCTTCGCGCCCTATTTCGCCGCATCGGTGGCCGAAACCCCGGTCGAGGGACAAGCATTGTGGGGCTACGCCGCGGCCGCCGCCGGTCTCGTCGTGGCGCTGCTGTCACCCGTCCTGGGCGCCGTGGCGGATGCCGGCGGGCGGCGCAAGCGCTGGCTTCTCAGCTTCTCGGCCATGCTGGTGGCGGGGTGCGCCGCCCTGTGGTTCGCGGTTCCCGGCTCGTCGCTTGCCGTGCCTCTGGCGCTGGGTGGTTTCATGCTGGCCGGCGTGGGGGCGGAATTCGCCATCGTCTTCACCAACGCCATGATGCCCGATCTTGTGCCGCGCACCCGCCTTGGCCGGCTGTCGGGCCAGAGCTGGGCGGTGGGCTATGCCGGCGGGCTGGTCTCGCTCGTGCTGGTGCTCGGATTTCTCGCCGCGTCGCCCCAGACCGGCCGCACGCTTCTGGGTATCCTGCCCGCCTTCGGGCTCGATCCTGGTGAGGGCGCACGGGTGTCCGGTCCGCTGTCGGCGCTGTGGTACGCGGTCTTCGTGCTGCCGCTGTTTCTCTTCGTGCCCGATCGGCCGCTCAGAACCCACCTGCGCGACGCCATCGCCACCGGCCTGGGGCGGCTGACGGCGACGCTGTCGGACGCCCGCGCCCACCACGACACAATCATGTTTCTCGCCGCCAACATGGCCTACAAGGACGGGCTCGTCGCGCTCTTCGCCTTCGGCGGCATCTATGCGGCAGGCACGCTCGGCTGGGGCACGATTGAAATCGGCCTGTTCGGCATCCTGCTGACCGTGACCGGCACGCTGGGCGCGCTGATCGGCGGCTGGCTCGACGACCGGCTGGGCCCAAAACCCGTCCTCGTCGGCGCGCTTGCGATGCTGATCGTCTGCAGCATGGCGATCGTCTCCATCGGCTCCGACAGCATCTTGTTTTTCATTCCGGTTGCGCAACAGACCGGCGCGCCGCTGTTCTCGACGCTGCCCGAAATCGCCTATCTGGTGTTCGGCGGCGTCATCGGCGCCTGCGCCGGGCCGCTGCAATCCGCATCCCGCACCATGATGATCCGTGTCTCGCCGCCGGACAGGATCACCGAGTTCTTCGGCCTCTTCGCACTCTCGGGAAAGGCCACCAGCTTCATCGGCCCGCTCGCCGTCGCGGCGCTGACAACTTACGCGCAAAGCCAGCGCGTCGGCATCTCGGTGATCGTCGTCCTGCTGGCCATCGGCATGGTGCTGCTGGCGCGGGTCAAGGCGGCGTAAGCGGTGTCAAACAAGAGAGCCGCGCGGCCGACCAACACCAGATGGAAGCGTGACGCATGACAGACGCCCGTGACTTCAGAACCTCGCTCGCCGCCGTCGCGGCCCTTTGCGAAATCGTCGGGCTCTTGATGACGACTGAGACTCCCGGGCGACGGCGGACGGCTGCGCCGTCATTCTGAAGACATCGGACGGATCTCTCGCGGTGCGGGAAGGCCCCGGCACGTCGCATCCTGAGATCGGCGCCTTGAGCAGGACCAGATCGTCATCAGCGATCATCTCGACGATTTCGAATTCGCCGGCGACTGGTGGCCGATCCGCGCCGTTATGGATTATCTGGACGCGGAACCAAGACACCTACGGGGATGGATCTACGGTAAATACGCCGCACAGGTGAATTGCTAGGCCACCCCTTTAGGCGGAAAGCGGTTCTGTCCGACCAGGAAACACTTTAGGGTTCACGCATTCACCGCGAATTTTCCATTCATTTCAATTCAATTTCGGGGACATTCATGAAAGCGATTTTCTTAATGCTGGGCGCGGTCATGACCGCATTGGTCATCCACGCGGCGCCGGCTGAGGCCGCAAAGAAAAAGCCGACCAAGGCGCAAATCAGGGCCGAATGCGCGGAGGCGAAAAAGGCATCCGACTACGATACGCCCATGGGCAGAGCCAAGGCCAAGATCGCCTGCCTGGGTCACTACTCCCACAGGGCGTACTGGAAGGAATTCAATCGCCACAACGATTGCCTGCGGCAAACCCGCATGCTCTGCCCGGACTGAAAACACGCCGTGGGATCGCCTGATCCTGCCCACCGGTGACACCCTGCACCGGACGAGCCCTGCGGTCAGCGCCCTCGCAGCTTTCGGGTAGGCTTACGTGATCAGCGCTGTCGGCGCTGGGTGCCGTCGATATTGGCGATGTTGTCGACCGGGATGCCGGCATCATGTTCCCGCCCGCGGCGGTCGCGGCAGACCGCAAGCAGCTCCACCCAGTTCGGATCGATGTTCAGATGCTGGTCGCGGCAGCTGCGCTGGAACGAACTCCGCGCGCGGCGCCGGCTGTGCATGAGCCGGCCATCGTTGTTCTCTATTCCGGGAAGATCGATCGACGCCCGCCTGTTGCGGCCACCGCGATCACGGCAGTTGGTCGTGATCCAGGCTCCATCGTCATCCCACTTCAGACGAATGTTCGAGCAGGACCGCTGGAAGGAGGACGGCCCGCGACTGCAACGCCCATGCCGCATAAGACCAATGCGGACCCCAAAAAGATACGAAATATCATTGCCTGCCGTCCCAAAGGGCGCCGTCCGTTTCTGCCCCGGCGCGACGATCGTGTTTCAAGCCGCGCGCCGTGCGGTCAAGTGCTGGAAAGTCATCGTGTCGTGCTCGAAATATCGCGGGAAACGCCGCCTCCCGCGATATTTTATACAACAAATATCCTGCAGCAACCAGAAGCGGGCTGGCCGGCAGAAACAGTCCTCAGTGCCGGAAGTGGCGCATGCCGGTCATCACCATGGCGAGGCCCGCCTCGTCCGCGGCCTTGATGACGTCGTCGTCGCGCATCGAACCGCCCGGCTGGATGACGGCCGTCGCGCCCGCTTCCGCCGCCGACAGCAGCCCGTCGGCGAAGGGGAAGAAGGCGTCCGAGGCCACGACGCAGCCCTTGGTGAGCGGTTCGGAAAGCCCCATCGCTTCCGCGGCGTCCATCGCTTTTCGCGCCGCGATGCGGGCGGAGTCCACCCGGCTCATCTGCCCCGCGCCGACACCCACCGTGGCCCCGTCCTTCACGTAGACGATGGCGTTGGACTTCACATGCTTCGCGACCCGAAAGGCGACCTTCAGATCGGCCAGCTCCTGCGCGGTCGGGCTGCGCCTGGTCACCACCTTGAGATCCAGATCGTCGACCACGCCGTTGTCGCGCGACTGCACCAGAAGCCCGCCGGCCACCGACTTGACCATGGTGCCCGCCGCGCGCACGTCCGGCAGCCCGCTGGTCAGCAGCAGCCGCAGGTTCTTCTTCGCGGCAATGATGGCAATCGCATCCTCGTCGGCGTCAGGCGCGATGATCACCTCGGTGAACACCTTGACGATCTCGGTGGCCGCATCGGCGGTCAAGGTGCGGTTCAGCGCCACGATACCGCCGAACGCCGAGACCGTGTCACACGCCAGCGCCTTGGCGTAGGCCTCAAGGATCGTCGCGCCTTCCGCCACGCCGCACGGATTGGCGTGCTTGATGATGGCCACCGCCGCGGTGCGCGTCGGATCGAACTCGGCGACCAGCTCGAACGCCGCGTCGGTGTCGTTGATGTTGTTGTACGACAGGGTCTTGCCCTGCACCTGGCGCGCGGTGGCGACACCGGGACGCGTGCTGCCGGTCTTGTAGAAGCCCGCCTGCTGGTGCGGGTTCTCGCCGTAACGCATGACCTCGGCGAGCCTGCCGCCGAAGGCGCGGAAATCCGGCGTCGCGTCGTTGAGTTGTTCAGTGAACCAGTTTGATACGGCCGCGTCATAGGCCGCGGTGCGCGCGAACGCCTTGGCCGCCAGCTTGCGGCGCACGTCCACCGGCATCGCGCCGGCGTTCGCCTCCAGCGTTTCCAGCACCATCGCGTAATCGCACGGCTCCACCACGACGCTCACATAGGCGTGGTTCTTGGCCCCGGCGCGGATCATCGCCGGGCCGCCGATGTCGATGTTCTCGATCACGGTCTCAGGCGCCGCGCCGGAAGCCGCCGTCTCCTCGAACGGATAGAGATTGACCACCAGAAGGTCGATGGCGGTGATGTCGTGATCACGCATCGCCTGCGCATGCTCCGCGTCGTCGCGGATCGCCAGCAGCCCGCCGTGCACGCCCGGGTGCAGCGTCTTCACCCGGCCATCCATGATCTCGGGAAAGCCCGTCACGTCGGAGACGTCGGTGACGATCAATCCCGCCTCGGCGATCGCCTTGCAGGTGCCACCGGTGGAGATCAGCTCGACGCCGCGCTCGATCAGCGCGCGGGCGAAGTCGATCAGCCCGGTCTTGTCGGAAACAGACAGCAGCGCGCGCCTGACGGTGACCTTTTCGGGCACCGGAACGGCTTTTGAGACGATGGACATGGCAGAGCCTCTTGGGAGAGCGTGACGCGGAAATGGGTTGCGCGCGCTCTAGCATGAACCGGACGGAAGCGGAAGACGAGGATGGCGCGGTGCACAGCGGTGCGCGCGGCCCCCTATTATCCTAGCCCCTGAGCCGGCGAGCCTTGTCTCCGATGGCTTATGGATGAAGCGGACGGGGCCGGCCACGATGAGGGGCCGGTTTTTGCGACCGTGTCAGCGGAACGGAAACCGCATTCCTCAGATCGGCAGCATGGCCTCATCGCTCTCCGGCGGCCGCCGGCGGGCCGGCTTGGCGCTGGCGGTGCGGCGGAAGTGCCAGTGCACCTCGCGCGCGTGGCGCAGCCGGTCGTAGAGCACGATCTGCTCGGTGCGGCGGTGGCCGTGCACATCGGAGAGATAGATGGATTCCTCCAGCGCGATCTCCACGTCAGCGCCAGAAAACTCCCATGCCTCGCCGTCCGCGCACATCAGCAACACCGCGCCGCCGCCGCGCAGCAAGCTCGCCTTGACCAGCGGATGCAGGTGGAAGCGCACGGCATAGCGGTCCTTTTCGCCACTCGGCGCGCCGCGCAGGGAGACGAACCGGTCGACCCCGTCGATCAGCGTGCCGTCGGCCGAAAGCCGCACCTCGCGCTCGTGCAGCAGCTTGAAGATCTTGGCGTACCCGTTGTGGCTGGCGCTGACGGAAGTGCCGTCCGACAGGTCCTCGCGGTGCACCGGCACGTCGGTGGGACCGCCAACGATCAGCGCGCCGAGCTTGCGCACCAGCGACCCGCCGGTCATGAAGCGGCACGAGGAGGTGTCCTCGAATTCCGCTGTGGAATGCGCGGCGGTCGAGCGCGCCACCCGCCGCCAGGTGTCCTTGCCGTGGCTGGAAACCCCGCAATTGACCACCAGCCGGTTGGCGCGCGAGGACACCTCCATACTCAGGCAGCCGGCGTGGGCATGCTGGCTCACCATCGGCGGCGGCGGACAGCCCGTGTCCATCAGCACCACCGTTTCCTCGCCCACCATCCGCTGGTAGCCGGAATGCGATGCGTTGTTGGGCGGCGAGCCGCGCGCGTCGTCATAGGCCAGCACCGTGGCCACCAGATCGCCCGGTGTCGCGCCCATGCCGTTGAAATGCGCGAACGATCCGTCGCCATGACGGAAAAAGCGGATCATCGGCATCATCCGGTCTACCGACGTCATGACCGTGCCGGACGGGGCCAGACCCTGCATCACGAAGGCCTGACGGACCGGCAGAAGATCGACGAGAATGTCCAGGATCGCACCGGGATTGCGAGAGATGTGGCCGCCGTCGGGCAGGATCTGCCGCTTCAGTTCCAGATCGAGCCGGCGCAGGCTCTGGCGCGCGAAGCGGCCCTGTCCGGACATGGACACGGCGGCGGCGGCCAGCGCCAGGCTGGCGACCATGCGCGGCACACCGTCCGGCGTCTCGTTGATCGTCTTGCGCAGGTAGCGCACCTGCCGGATCAGCGCGCGCAGGAACCGGTTGTAGAACTCGCGGTCGCAGTCCTCGAGCAACAGGGGCGATTGCGACAGCCACGACAGGATGCGCCGGGCGACCACCGCCTGCTCCCAGCCGATGGAATGCCGCCGTCCGCAGATGCGGATCCAGTCGTCGACCAGTGCCCGCGCGTTGGCGCGCGCCATGTTGGTTTTCGCGGCCCGCAAGTGCCGCAGCCAGCCGAAGCCGTGCAGCGCCCGCGCCCAGTCCGGATCCGGTGCGTCGATTTCGAAGGGGGACCGGCCGGCGGATTCCGCCTGGTGGCCGCTGAAGACGAAGCGCCCGGCATAGATGTCGGCGGCGATCGTGGGGTCGGCCGTGCGCAGGTTTTGCGGTGCGATCAGCAGGCGTTGCGGGGTACCGGAGAGCGGAGAATAGCCGAAAGGCGTCGCGCCGTGGAACCAGCGCAGCGTGTTTTGCCACGCATGCGCGGCCACGAGCCTCCACACGCGCGTCTGTTCGGACACTCCCCCGAGCGCCATTGCCGCGCCGCCTCCTGAAAGTCTCACCACCAATGCGGATATCCTCGGCCTTCGCGGTGGGCGATGCCACGCTTTGTCAAAAGTCGCCCGGCGCCGGTCGAATCGCGAAGTATTCCAATACGGTCATTCAATTTGCGTCGATAAAATAAATTTATGATTAACCAAAGATCATTGACATGCAAAAGAAAGTTCGGATGCTGGAAAACACGAAGGAATCAAAGGCTTTGCAACGCAGACCTGGACGAGTGCCTGCATCGCCAAGATCTCGAAACGGCGCGGACGCGTCCTTCCGGCTCGAGATCATGCCCGATGCTTGCATGGGTAAAACTTGCAGGGTCCAACGTGTGTCCCGTCAGACCGTCTTGCGCCGCAGACGCGCGACGAAAAACCCGTCGATGCCGGAAAGCTGCGGCGTCTCGTGCGGCAGGCCGCCGGGAAGCGTTCTCAGATCGCCCGCATCCGTGATCGCGCCCTCCAGTCCCGGAACCTCGTCCGGCGCAATCGCCACCCGCTCGAACGCATTACTGCGCGCCAGAAGCGCGTCGATCTGCGCGGCACCCTCCTCAGGCTCCAGCGAACAGGTGCAATAGACCACCAGCCCGCCGGGCTTCACCCAGTCGGCCACGCGGTCCAGCAGCGCGGCCTGGATCACGGCCAGCGCCTCGATGTCCCTGGGTCGCTTGAGATACGGAATGTCGGGATGCCGCCGGATGGTGCCGGTCGCGCTGCACGGCGCGTCCAGCAGGATCGCGTCGAACGGTTCCTCTGGGGCCCACAGTGCAGGCTGAACGCGGCTTGAACCGGCCTTTTTCTTGCCCTTGACCGGTTCCACGGGGCTGATGCCGTCCGGCTCCTGTGCCGCGCGCTCTATCGCGTCGGGATCGCCCACGAGATCGGCGACCACCGTCTTCACCTTCAGCTTGAGCCGCTTCATGTTGGCGTCCAGCCGCTTCAGCCGCGCGGACGACACATCCACGGCCGTGACGTGCGCGCCGGCGGCCGCGAGCTGCGCGGTCTTGCCGCCCGGCGCGGCGCACAGATCCGCGACCCGCAGGCCGGAGACATCGCCCAGGAGCGTCGCGGGCAAGCTGGCCGCCGCGTCCTGAACCCACCACTCGCCCTTGGAAAACCCGGGCAGCTTTTCCAGCGCCCCGCGCAACTGCAGCCGCACCGATCCGGTGGGCAGCACAATGCCCTCGTAGCGCTCCGCCCAGGCGGCCGCGCCGGAGTCCCCGTCGGCACCGGGCTTTACCGTGAGATCCAGCGCCGCCTCGCTCAGATGCGCGCGGGCGATCTCGCGGGTTTTCTCACGACCGTAAGCCGCTTCCCAGCGCTCGCGCATCCATTCCGGCGTGTTCAGGACCGTCTCGTCCTGGCTCGCGACAATCTCCTCGCGCTCGCGGGTCAGCCGCCGCAGGACGCCGTTGATCAGCCCCTTGTAGGGCTGCGCCTTGCGGTCTCGCCCGGCGTGGGTAACCGCCAGCGAGACGGCGGCGTGGTCGGCCACCTCGAGAAACAGAATCTGCGCGATCGCCACATGCAGAATGTCTTCCGCCCGCCCAGTCTTCTCCGGGATCGGCCGGTCGACGAGCCGCGCCACGACATCGGCGATCTGACCGCGGCGGCGCAGGGCGACGGAGACGATGGCGCGGGTCAGCGCCCGGTCCTTCACATCGAGCTGGCGGTAGACCGCGTGCCCGGTGCGCGGATCGAGTTCACTGGTCAGCGTCGCCTTGCGGTGCACGACATTGCCGAGAATATCGGCGGCGGTTCGGCGGCAGGCGAGACCCGCCACGCCTTCCGGCCTGGCCGACTGCGGCCTTTTCTCTGACGTTGGGTTCTTCCTGCGGGTCGTGTCCGGGACGCTCATCCCCACGGTCCCTTGGGCGCCGAACCGCCACGCGGCACCGGCGGCACCGCGCCCGAACGGCCCGCGGGACGCGACGGGGCGCGGGCGCGGAACGCATGGGGCTTCCGCCGCCGCGCGCGTCGCCTTGCGCCATCTCCTGCAAGGCGCGGATGCGGTTGGCCGTATCGGGATGGGTGGAGAACAGATTGTCCATGCGTTCGCCTGACAGGGGGTTGATGATGAACATATGCGCGAACGCGGGATTGCGCTCGGCGTCATCGTTGCGGATGTGGCTAACGCCCCGGCGATTTTCCGCAAGGCGGATGCGAGCGCCAGCGGCTGGCCGCAGATCTGCGCGCCCATCCGGTCGGCGGCATATTCGCGCGTCCGGCTGATCGCCATCTGCACCAGCATGGCGGCCAGCGGCGCGACGATCATCGCCACGATCACCCCGATGAAGCCGAACGGATTGTTGTTGTCGCGGTTGCCGCCAAAGAAGATCGCGAAATTGGCCAGCATCGAGATCGCGCCGGCGAACGTCGCGGTGATCGTCATGATCAGCGTGTCGTGGTTCTTCACATGCGCCAGCTCGTGCGCCATGACGCCCGCCAGTTCCTCGCGACTGAGCGTATCAAGCAGGCCGGTGGTGGCGGCAACGGCGGCGTTCTCGGGATTGCGGCCGGTTGCGAAGGCGTTGGGCTGCGGATTGTCGATGATGTAGACCTTCGGCATCGGCAGATCCGCGTTGCGCGCCAGCTCGGCGATCATCGCGTGGAATTCCGGCGCGTTGCGCTGATCGACCGCGCGCGCATGGTTCATGCGCAGCACCATCTTGTCGGAATTCCAGTAGCTGAACACGTTCATGCCCAGCGCCACCACAAAGGCGATCATCATGCCGGTCTGGCCGCCGAGCATCAGTCCCAGCCCCATGAACAGGGCCGTCATCGCTGCCAGTAGCATCGCGGTGCGGAAATAATTCATCGCCGGTCCATCACTCTGAACTAAGGGGCACACTGGCCAATTGCGGCCACAACTCGTGTATTATGATGGGAAGCCCCGCGCTTGCCCGCAAGCCGGGTCTTGCGCTATTTGGCGCGCGCGCCCCATCTCAGAGCGCGCGCCATAGCATGAAACGCCGCCCAGGAAAGAGCCAAGCCGCATGAGCGAGCCCGAAAGCCCCTCCGGAAAACCCGCCAAATTCTCAAGCCGCACCATTCTCGGCGAGGAGGAGACAGCGCCCGCACGCCGGTTCGAGGACCTGCCGCCCGCAGCCCAGCGCGCACTGAAAGAAGCGGAAGAGCGCCGCAAGGCGGCCAAACCGCTCGACCTGCCGAAAGAGCTCAACGGCCGCGACGGCCCCGAACCGGTGCGCTACGGCGACTGGGAAAACAAGGGAATCGCGAGTGATTTCTGAGGCGGCAGGCAACAGCATTCAAGCAAGCCCGGCAATTCCGAAATTCTGAACCCCCGGCCCCTAATCCTGCCCCTGCACCGGTCCGAATTGCCGGCGCATGTCCCGGCGGTTGTCGATGACCCGGGCGATCAAGACGTCCTCGGATTGCAGCGTGTAGAAAACCGAGTGCCGGCCGTGCTCGAAGCGGCGCAGCGGCGAACCGGCCCCGGGGAACTCCCGGCCCATTGCCGGCAGCTCGGAAATGAGCTCGAATGTTCGATAGAGGCCGCCAAGGTATTTTTGAGCCTGACTTTGGCCAAATCGTTCGATGCCGTATTCGGTGAGGTCTTCAAGATCGGTGACGGCCTGACGGCTGAGTCTATAGGACATCCGACGCGTTGGCCTTGACCCGCCGCAGCGCCCGCTGCCAAACGTCCTCCATGGTGGCATCTGATATGCCTGACTGGAGTCCCTTCTCGATCTCTCGCACCAGCAGGGCCTGATATTGCTCGTCGTTCAACGAGTCGAACACGGCAATATCGTTGGCCGTCGGAGCGGCAAACGAACTAATCTCGATATCATCGATGTGAAGCGTCTTGCTCATGGCCTCGAATTTAGCACATTCCAGCGGCTTTTGAAGCAAAGGCAACACGCAGGGCCTGTACAGCCGATTCGGCGGGTGACCGTGCCGCAATCGGCATCCTCGCAGCACCGCGCAATTCCCGACTCGAATTTTCGGTGATGAATCCGCATTTCAATGCGTAGTGCCGTTGCGACATACCCCGTCTCCGCTCCCGCTTTCCCGCCGTGGTTAATGCCGGTTTAACCACTGCGGGCTAGGTTTCCATCTGAGAACCCCAACCCGTATTGCGTCCGGTACCCCGATGAGCAGTTTCAGGAGCGCCAGCGTGCTCTCCGCCGACCAACAGACCGCGACCTCTTTCCAGCGGCTCAATGCCCTGCTGCACGGCGTCAAACCGGGCCAGGACCCGATCGTGCTCACCGTCGGCGAGCCGCGCCACGCATTGCCCGACTTCACCGGCCCCGTGCTGATGGAGAATCTCGACGATTTCCGCCGCTACCCCGCCATGCAGGGCACCGAGGCATTTCGCGAGGCCGTAGCGGGCTGGCTCGGCCGCCGTTACAATCTTGCGACCGGCGCCGACGGCAACCCGATCGATCCCGCCCGCCACATCCTGCCGCTCAACGGATCACGCGAGGGCCTGTTCTTCGCCGCCCTAAGTGCGCGCACTTTCCTCGGCAAGACGGACCCCGATCCGGTGATCCTGCTGCCCAATCCCTACTACCACACCTATTCGGCCGGTGCCGAAGCCGCCGGTGCCCGCGCAGTCTACATGGACGCCACCGCGGACAACGGCTTCCTGCCCGATCTCGACGCGCTCGACCCCGCAGTTCTCGACCGCGCGATCGCGCTCTATCTCGCCTCGCCCGCCAACCCGCAGGGCTCCGTCGCCTCGCTCGACTACTGGACGCGACTGATCGGCCTGTCGCGCAAGCACCGCTTCTTCATCTTCGCCGACGAGTGCTATTCGGAAATCTATCGCGACACGCCGCCGCCGGGCGTGCTTGAGGCCGCGCAGATCCTGACCAGACCGGGTGACGGCATCGACCTGTCCGGCATCCTCACGTTCAATTCGCTGTCGAAGCGCTCCAACATGGCCGGGCTTCGCTGCGGTTTCGCGGTGGGCGATCCCGAATTCATGGCGAACTGGCTGACGTTCCGCAACCGCGCGGCGCCCCAGGTGCCGATGCCGGTGCAGGCCGTCGCCGTCGCAGCCCTCTCCGACGAGACGCATGTGATCGAGAACCGACGGCTGTACAACGCGAAATTCGCCTCCGCCGAAAGGCATCTCGGCTCCCTCACCGGCTTCACGGCGCCCGCCGGCGGCTTCTTCGTCTGGCTCGACGTCGGCCGCTGGGGCGGCGGCGTGCGCGTGACCGAAAAACTGTGGGCAGAAGCCGGCGTCAAGGTCGTCCCGGGCGGCTATCTGGCCCAGGACGCGGACGATGGCGGCAATCCCGGCGCCGCCTACATCCGCATCGCCATGGTCGAGAGCCTGGACATCACCGAACGCGCCATGCAGCGGATCGCCGCGGCCCTGCGCGGCTGGACATAGGAGAGGAAACGCGATGCGTACCACACGCGCCTCCACGCTGGGCATGAGTGAACCGGAAGACCGCGTCCGGCGCCTGCTCAAACGCAACCTCGCCGGCGTCTCCGGCCTGATGGTCATCGCCCTGGCGGCCGCGGTGGCAGCCGCGCTGGCCACCTGGTCGGTGGAAGATCCCAGCTTCAGCCACGCCACCGGCGCGCCGGTACGCAACGCGCTGGGCACCATCGGCGCGGTCACCTCCGATCTGATCATGCAGACCATCGGCCTGGCCTCGGCGGTCTTTCTGGCGCCCGTCGTGCTGTGGGGCTGGCGGCTTCTGGCCGGACGCAGCCTCGGCATCGCGCGCAAGCGCCTGGGCACATGGCTGCTCGGCACCTTGCTTGCGGCAGGCGCCGTCGGGGCCGTGTCACCCCCCGCCTCATGGCCGCTGCCCACCAGCCTGGGCGGCATTGTCGGCGATCTTCTGGCGCGCATCCCCGCGCTGGCCACAGCCTCCCTCCCCGCCGGCCTGCAAACCCTGATCGGCTGTTTGCTGTTCGGCGTGCCCGCGCTCGCGCTGATGCTGCACGCCGCGGGCTGGTTCGCCCGGCGCAAGGGCTCGGAAGATTTCCAGCGCAGCCTCTCCGAACCGCTCTACGCCGAGGATGAATTCGACATCGACGATGAGGACGACGAGGACGGCGGCCGTTTCGCCGCCATTGCCGGCGCCGTCACCCACTGGGGCTACATGAGCGGCGCGCTGCTGCGCCGGCTCGCCGGCAGGCGGTCGTCCCGCCGCGCGCCGCGCCAGGCCGCCCATCACGTCTACGATGACGAGCCGGACGTCGACGACGCGCTCCCGCGCAAACGCCGCTCGCTGCGCCGGATGATCGCGGAAAAACTGCTGGCCTCGGACGACGACGGCCTCGGCGGCCATTTTCGCGAGAACCCGCGCGTCCAGGCTTCACGCGTTCCCGCGGCCGACCCGTATGACGATCCCTATGACGACGACGAT